>JBOHSN010000020.1:0-44888 GCA_050733215.1 Gemmatimonadales bacterium | reverse complement strand
CAAGGGCCAGAATCTGGACATCCGGCGGGTCGGCGAGCAGGTCGGCGTCGCCACCGTGCTCGAGGGCAGCGTGCGCAAGGCCGGGAACAAGCTCCGGATCACGGCGCAGCTCATCAACGTGGCCGACGGTTACCACGTCTGGTCGGAGCGCTACGATCGCGACATGGAGGACGTCTTCGCGATCCAGGACGAGATCGCCCAGAATATTGTGCGAGCGCTGCGGGTGATGCTGAGCGAGGACGAGAAGCGCGCCATCGAGCGGGCGCCCACCGCCGACGTGAAGGCGTACGACTACGGGTCGCCCGCAGCCAGCTGCACGGAGGCCAACAGAACATCTGCGGGCGGGTGGCCTTGACAGGTCGCGCCCGCGGGCGAGCTTGGACGCGCGCGGTCCTGTGGCCCGCTTCGGCGCATCGTGGGACCGTCGGCCCGAAGAGCCGCTGCTCGATCTGTGGGAGGTACTTGGAGGAAGGAGAACACCAAGATGACCACCGCCATACACACGACCTTCACCCGGAAGAATGAGGGAAAGCCGCTTTGGGTGCTCGGCTCATTCTTTGAGATCAAGGCCACCGGCCGCGATACCGGCGGCCACCTGACCGTCGTCGAGATGACATATGCGCCCGGCAAGCCGGGAGCGCCGCCGCACCGGCACCAGTGCGGCGAAGCGGTCTATGTTCTCGAGGGCACGATCCGGTACCACGTAGAGGACCAGGTGCTCGAGGCGACGCCGGGGGACTTCCTGTATTTCCCCGAGGGCAGTCTGGAATGGATGGAGAACCCGACGACGGCGCCGGCCCGGGCTTTGGTAATCTACGATCGTCCCGGCATCGAGGACTTCTTCGAGGAGGTGGGTGAGCAGGCCACCGCACGCGCACTCCCCGAGCCGGGGCCGCTACCGGACTTCGACACGCTCATAGCCGTGGCCAAGCGACACGGCCTGGAGATGCATCGCCCGGCGCCGTAGTGGGTGACGGCTGCGCTCCCGACCAAGCGGGCTGAAGCACCTCATGGCAGCGGCTGCCCGGTTGATCGGGGCCCGACCGCGGAGCCCGGGGCGAAACCGCTAGCGCGAGGAGGACATGAACGAGCGTCTCAGATCTCTTTCGATCAAGTCGATCTCACCCGCCTGGACGGGCGCGGTACGGCGCTGTCCCCGGCTCCCTCGGTTGTCAGCGTGCCGTTCGTGATCGCCCGGAGCAGTCAGTCAAGCCGCGCCTGCTGCCGGCCCGCCAAGAGCAGCGCGGCGCAGGCGCGTACCCGTGTGCTGATCTCATCTCTCCTCCGGCGCTTTAGCGCCGGGGCGAGCTCGGTAGCTAGCCGCCCCCCCCCCGGCTGAGTGGCACCGTCCAACAGCGGGCCGATTGAAGGGTCGCAGTTGCGCGAAAACGCGCGCCGCCAACGCGGCCATGCCGGCGCGCGATGTGCGGCGCTGGTGCCGCCTCGCGCGGGAGCCCGAGGCCTTGTTGCGCGAGGCCATCGGGCGGCTGGGGCTTTCGGCCCGGGCCTATCACCGGGTGCTCAAGCTCGCCCGCACGATCGCGGACCTCGCGGGTAGGGAGGTGATCGGGGCGGAGCACGTGAGCGAAGCGATTCAGTACCGGAGTCTAGATCGGCGGCGGCGGCTCGCGGCCACCGGCTCATAGCGCCCGCGCGTCAGCGCTCGCGCCGAGCGCTTCTACGCACTCAGCGTGCTTGCTGAAGGGCGGCCGAGGTTTGCCACCGACCGGGCAAGAGACCGGGCTAGGCAATCCGGCGCAAGGCCTACCGATACCGTGGTCTGGCGAATGAGAACTGGAAGACGGTTAGCCTCGAGATTCATGCGGGCATCAGTGGCCAGCGAGAGCGATCTCCTGCAGGCCTGGCCTGGTGCCTCTCAAAATCTGCCGCCGGTCATTGGGCGCGGCTAGCACAGCCGGACGGTCCGGCTCGGCGCCCATGATCTCCGCGAGCAACCGCCTGGGCCGGCACCCGGTCAAGGAGACGCGACGAGGTCTTGCGCCTCGCGTAGATCGGCGGTCTCGAAGCCCTCGGTGAACCAGCCAAGAATCGGCACGAGGAGTTCCCGGGCCTCAACCAGCCTGCCCTGTCTCTGCCACAGTCGGGCGAGGCTCGTAGCTGCGCGAAGCTCCAGCGACTTTCCCTGCTGCCGGCGGGCGATCTCAAGGGCCTGACGAAAGCAGCTTTCCGCCTCGGCGCGCATGAGCTCGCGCCCCGTCGGCGCCGACGTGCCTTCGCCATCCCGCGCACCGGCATGGTGCCTCGCGCGGCTCAGCAGCAGCTCGCCCTGCAGGCGATAGAGTTCGGCCCGGTAATACCGCCCGCCGGTCTCGCTCGCGGCCAGCCCTTCGGCCACGACGGCCAACGCGTCTCCGAAACGACCAGCACATTCCAGGACCTCGGCCAGGAGGGCCAGCAGGTGGGGCTTGAGCCCGGTATGGCCTGCCAACGCGATGAGCCCGTCCCGGATCTCCGCGATGCCGTCCCCGAGCCGGCCCTGAAGCGCCACCGCCCACCCGTGCCAGGCGAGACCCCACCCCACGATCTCCGGCCACTCGTGCTCGCGGCCCATCGCGAGCGCGCTCGCGGCGTGTTCCTCGGCCGGGCGGAGCTCACGGCGACACTGGTGCATGAAGGCGGCATCGGCATGTGCCCAGGCGAGACTGATGGCGTGAGAGATTCGCTGGGCGAGGACCAGGCATTCCTCCGCATGCGCACGGGCCTGGTCGGGATATCCGAGGAGCCAGAGCACTCGACTGGCCTGAAACCGGCAGCCGACCCCGGGATCGATGGCGTGGTAAAACAACGACGCGTAGGCCTGCCGCTGCGTCGGGTCGTAGAGAGCGACGCCTCGCTCGACCTGCTCCCGCGCACGCTCGAGCTCGCCGAGATAGATCAGGGGCATCGCCACCGCATGGTGAGCGTCCACCATGAGCGCCGGGTCTCCGAGCCGCTGGGCCACGGCCAGGGCCTGCTCGGCGTAGGACAGTCCGGTCTCCCTGGGCCCGCGGGTGTGGTAGAACTCCGATAAGCCGCGCAGCGCCGTGAAGAGTTGAACGCCTTCGCCCCAACCTCCGACAGCTCCCGCGCGCGCTGGTAGGCGGCTTCGACCTCGGGGTCACCTCCACCCTTGGTCGCGATCAACAGACTGCCCAGCGTTATGCAGAGCATACTCTCGCGTCGCGCCCGCTCGGGCGTGACCGGCAGCTTCTCGACCAGCGCGAGCCCTCGCTGCGCGAGGGCCACCGCCTCCCGGTAGGCAAAGACCCGGGTCGCGTTCTGGGCCGCGAGCAGGAAGTACTCGGCTGCGCGTGACAGGTCGCGCGCCGCCTCGAAGAGCAGCGCCAATTCAGCAGCGACCGTGGAGCCCTGTTCCCCGTAGAAGGTGAGAAGGGCCTGCGCGACGGCCGCGCTCGACTGCGCGCGCCGCGTGGGCGCGAGCGCCGCGTAGAGAGCATTCTGGTAGAGGACGTGCACGAACTGGTAGCGGAGCGTCAGGGTGCCGTCGGGAAGCTCCCGCTCCCCGATGAGCCGCACGAAGCCGTGGACCCTCTCGAGCGCCTGCAGCTCCTCCTCCACCTCGGCCGGCGCGAGCGCGAGCGCGCTGGCCAGGGTCGCCGAATCGAACCGGTAACCCTGCACGCTCGCCATGACCAGGAGCTGCCGCTCGGCATCGGTGAGCTGGGCGATCTTCTTCTCGATCATGCCGCGCACCGACTCGGGGAGCTCCCGCTCGAGCTCCGGCACCGACTGCCCAAGGCCCCACCCCTCGTGCGCCCGTTGGATCACCCCCCGATCTCGGAGGTAGCGGAGCAGGTCCACCATGAAGAGAGGGCTGCCCTCCGTCCGCCCGTGAATGAAGTCCGGGAAGGACGGTGCGAATTGGTGCCCGGGGAACTCGAGGTCGACGTAGCCCGCGACATCCGCCGGGGTGAGAAACCCGAGGGCGATCTCCCGGCAGAGACCACGTGCCTGCAGGTCCAACTTGATCGGGAGAAAGGGATGCCTTCCCAGGAGCAGCTCGGTGGGCCGATAGGTCACCAGTGTCAGGAGCCGGGTGGATTCGAACCTCATGGCGAGATAGGCCAACAGGTCCACCGTCGAGAGGTCCGCCCAGTGTATGTCGTCCAGGAAGAAGACGAGCGGACGGAGTCGGGAGAGCTCTTGAAGCAGGTTCCCGAGCTCGCGCTTCATCCGTTCCTGCGACCCAGCCGTCGTCTCGGCACGAGCGCGTGCGCTCGACGACTCGGTCGGGGGGACGACCTGCGCGTGCCAGCTCGGAGCCAGCAGGGCCACAGAGCGGGCCACCCCGTTGCCCAACGTCCCCTGCAGGAGACCCTGAAGGGCCTCGAGGAGAGGGAGGTAGGCCTCGGAGCCGGCGAGGCGCTCGGAGCAGTGGCCCCGGGCGATGCGGGGCGGCTCCGCCTCCTCCGAGAGCTCGGCGAGAAAGTCCTCGACCAGGGTCGTCTTCCCGATTCCAGGTTCGCCGGTGATGCAGAGCAGCCGCCCGCCCTCTGCGTCCAGCGCCTCGAACGCGTCGCGGAGCTGGCGCCGCTCGTCCGCACGTCCTACGGAGTGCCGCCGCCGCGCGGGTCGGAGCCCAGCTGGAGCAATGCGTTCGTGCTCTCCAGGCCGCGCCGCGAGCGCCTGAGCCACCTCCCCGGCGCCGGGTCGCCGCTCGGGGTCGGGGCTCAGCATCCGGAAGATCAGAGCGTCGAGAGCCTCGGGAAGCTCGGGCGCGAGTCGTGAGGGGGCTGCGAGTGTACGCCCGAGAGCCGGTTGGAGCGCCTCAAGCGGTGACAGCGTCTTAAACGGGTGATCACCGGTCAGGGCCTCGTAGAGCACGACCCCGAGGGAAAAGATGTCGCTCGCACTCCCGACTGGGGCTGCGAACCGCTGCTCGGGGCTCATGTACCCCCAGCTCCCGATCACGAGCCCCGTTTCGGTGAGCCGTTCACCAGTCTCACCCCCGCCCGAGGGTCCAAGCGCTCGCGCGATGCCGAAGTCCGCGACGAGCGCGTGCCCACGGGAAAGGAGGATGTTCTCCGGCTTGATGTCCCGGTGCACGATCCCCTGGCTGTGCGCGTAGTCGAGGGCCTCGGCCACCTCCCGCCCGATCTGCAGTACCACGCCGCCCCGCAGCCGAGCTTCGCGCCGCAGCCGCTCCCGGAGGCTCTCTCCCGCCACATAGGGCATCGTGTACCAGAGCTGGCCGGCGGCCTCGCCGGAATCGAACACGGGCAGGATGTGCGGGTGCTGGAGACCGGCAGTGACGTGGATTTCCCGGAGGAAGCGCGCGGCGCCGAAGGCCGGACCGACCTCGGGGCGGAGCACCTTGAGCGCCACGCGCCGCCCGTGTTTGAGGTCCTGCGCCAGATACACAGTAGCCATGCCGCCGCGACCCAGTTCGCCATCGAGGACGTAGCGATCACGGAGAGCGTCAGCTAATGCGCACGGGATGTCGGTCACGACGTGGGTGGTGAGGAGTTCCTCGAATCTGAGCGACGCAAACCGACTATGCAGCGCTGCAGCCCGGCTCGCCCTGGGTCACAAACCTGACTCGGGTGAACCAGCGAAGCGCCGCCATCTCTTAACCCCGCAAACGTCCGCGGGACAATCGTAAGGATAGCGGGTCGCTTAGCGCAGGCCACCGGGGGCGCGAACCGTTCCACGAAGTCCGCGACCAGGCATGCGTACCGGCCGGTCGGCACTCGGAGATTTCACTCCCAGCGGCTGAGCTCCCCGGATCGACGCCGAGGAGCCGGGCGAACCGCTCCTGCGAGCAGCCAGCGCGGCGTGGGGTAGCCTTGAGGCGTTCGCCGACTGAGCCACCGCGCGGCGATGGGTCGAAGCCGAGTAGGCGGATGATGCGCGGCAGGAAGCGCAGCGCTGGCTTCGTTCGGTTCACTTTCCAGTGGACTGTCTCAGTTATCCCAGTAGCACGGATGCGCCCCGCTCTCACCTGTCTCGGTGGGTCTGAGCGGACCATTTCGGGATCGGCAAGTCTTGCGTGGCCTTTGGTCGCATACCATTATGTAATGAAGTCACAACGCCTTTCTCGGCTGGGGAGCGACTCCTCCGGAGTCCGGGACTTCCCAGCCCCGCCAGCGCGTGGGAATCACCCAAGTGAAGAGCCGGCGTGCCCTTGCTTCCATCGTGGCCGCAGCCGTCGTGGCTGGGGGGGCGCTGAGCTACTCCTTTCAGGCGCTGCCGACGGCAGACCCGGACGACCCGCTCTTCGCCGCGCGCTTCAAGGATTTCAACCGGACCTTCCAGCCGCTGGAGCAGTGGCGCGGCAAGCCGCTCGTGGTCTACTTCTGGGCCACCTGGTGCGAGCCCTGCAAGCGCGAGGTGCCGGAGCTGATCAAGGTCTACGAGGAGAACAAAGCGCGGGGCCTTGAGGTGGTCGGGATCGCGGTCGACAATGCCGACAAGGTCCAGGCGTTCGCCAAGGAGTACAGCATCACCTACCACGTGTTGCTGGGCGGGAACGACGCGCTCTCGCTCTCGCGGAAGATGGGGAATGCAATCGGAGGCCTCCCCTTCCTAGTCGCGGTGGACCGGACGGGACGCATCGTCGGTATGCACATCGGGGAGCTGCCGCCGGGCAAGCTCGAGGCGTTAGTGGCCCCCTTGGTCAGTTGATCGTCCTGACAGTTCTGAACGAATCACCCTTCGGAGAGGAGGTTCCTCGCAGATGAGTACATCTGCAACGGCGCCACCCTCGACGTCCTGGCTCCGTCTGGCCGGCGCGACCGGCCCGGTCGCCGCGGCGCTCGTCGTCCTGGGCGCCTGCGCCAAGGGCGAGAAGATGGCCGAGACGGCGGAAGCCGCGAACACCATCTCGGTCGTCGATCCGTCGCCCCTCAACTGGCTCTCCATCACCTGGAACACGATGGAAGAACTGGTCCGCGTGGACACGGCCGGCAACACCGTCCCCAATCTGGCGGAGAGCTGGAAGTGGATCGACCCCAAGACCCTCGAGCTCAAGCTCCGCCGGAACGTCACCTTCCAAGACGGTGAGAAGTTCACCGCGCCGGTATTCCGCCGCAGCTTCGACGAGGTCCAGCGCTGGAAGGTTCCACACCCGCCGGGCGCGTTCCTGAACTTCGACCCGCAGACCAAGCTCGCGGTGCTCGACGACTACACGGTCCGGTTCACCTTCCCCAGGACCGACGCCGCGACCATCATGAAGTTCCGCGGCATGCACGTCGGCAGCACCAAGTTCTGGGACACGGGCGGGTTCGTCGACAAGAAAACGGGCACCGCCGAATCCCACTGGTGAGTGCTGGAGGAACCGGGCCCGTGGGGCACTGGACCGTGGATCTTGAAGGAAGGGGTTTCGACCCTCAGCAAGCGGTCTCCCCAGGTGGTATTGGAGGCCAATCCGAACTATTGGAATCCTGATCGCAAGCCGAAAGTGCAGCGCGTCGTTTTCGACAACGTCATCTCGAAGGCGGAAGCGCTCGATCTGGTGATGGACTCGACCGGCAAGGTCGACATCGTAACCGAGCTCACGGCCGACGAGGCGGCCCGGGTGGCGCAGAGCAGGAACGCGCGGGTCGTCCGCAGCGATCCCAAGACGCTGCTCGTCGGCGTCTTCAACCAGACCACACCCCGCTCGCCCTGGTCCGACGTCCGCCTGCGCAAGGCGGTGAATCTGGCCGTCGATCGCGACGCCGTCGTCAAGAACGGGGCCTCAGGGTATGGGACCGTGATCCCGGCGATGATCGCCCCAGGGGCGTGGGCGTCCGACCCGACCCTCAAGCCGTACGCCTTCGATCCGGCCGAGGCGCAGAAGCTGATGAAGCAGGCCGGAATGAAGAGCAATACCGTTACGATCGTGGCGGGCGAGGGCTTCAAGGGGGTCGTCGAGGCGATCGCGGCGAACCTCGAGGCTGTAGGGCTCAAGGTCAACCCGGTCTACGCCGACGCACCCAAGGGTGACGATTGGGACATCTGGCTGGTATGGCACTTCGACTGGTCGCCCCACTGGCCGGCCGGGGTGGTCTACCGTGAGTTCTTCGGACGGGACGGCGGCTACCGGAAGACGAAGAAGGTGGATCCGGGCTTCGAGCAGCGGTACGCCAAGCTCCTCGCCACCACCGATGAAGCCCAGCAGGAGAAGCTGACCCAGGACCTGGACAAGTACGTCTATGACCGGGCCGACCTGCTCTTCCTGTATGCGCCGGCCAAGCTCTACGCCGTGAGCAAGCGGGTGAACTTCGTCCCCTACAAAACGACGATGCTGGAGCTGGCCGAGACCAGTCTGGCAAAGGAGATCGCCAGCCAGCGCTGATCGCGGTAGTCGCAGGTGGGAAAGAAGCCCCGTGAGGGTCACGGGGCTTCTTCGTCGGAGGCCCATCCCTATTAATCTGCGCCCAAGGCGTTGCCCCGGCGTTCCTCGCGGTGTGGTGCACCTCTGACCCAGGAACGAACGATGCGGGGGTTTCGAGGGTCTTCGCGTAGGCGGCAGGAAGAGGCTTGAGGTTCGCAGCCGGTGGTGGCAAAAAGGCAACGCGGGGATGCGGGTCGGCCGCGGCGAGCAGCATGAATGCCCGTGATCTCGATCGCGGTGATGGCCCCTTGGATCGCGCCCGAGGTTGACCGTGGCCATCCCGCCGCGGCCGAGCTCGCGCTCGAGCACGTAGCGCCCTTCGAGAGCGGACTGCAAAACCGGCCAGGACCTGATCCATGACGTGCCGGTGATTGAGGGATGCTTGGGAGTATGTCGAGCAGGGATGGGGCTTAGCAACGGCTGCGGGCGGCCGATCGGGGACTGCCGAGCAGCAACTCGGCCCGGATGGAAACGCTAGGGGCCGACAAACGCCCCGGCCAGCCGCGCATACCGACCCGTTGGAACCCGGATGTCGCGCTCCCAGCGGCTGAGCGTCGAGGGGTCGACGCCTAGGAGCCGGGCGCACTGCTCTTGTGAGCAGCCGGCCCAGTGCCGGGCGGCCCTGAGTCGCTCCCCGAGCGAGGCGCCAGGTGGCGACGGGTCGAAGCCGAGCAGTCCGATGATGCGCGGTACGAAGCGCAGCGCGGGGCTGGAACGGTTCAGTTCCCAGTTGGTGACCGTGCAGTGGTCCACGCCGAGCCGCTCGGCGACCTCCCGTTGGAGCAGGCCCAGGTTGAGGCGCCGCTGGCGGAGGTGGTCGCCGAGGGTCCGCAGCACCCGCGGATACGCGGCCGGCAGGGGTTTTTGTCCTCTCAGGGTGACACGGCAAAAGGGGAACGCAACGGTGTTTGTGTGGCCACCTAGGCGATGCGCTGCGCGAGTGCCGTTGCGAGCCTGCTGCGGTCGCGCGCTACCGAGCGCGGATCTCGGGTCCGCTGCTCGACCGGATCGATATCTATCTGCATGTGCCAGCTGTGCCGCCCGGCGAGCTATCGGGTGCTGGGGCGGGCGCGGAGGCAAGCGCGGTGATCCGGGCGCGGGTCGAGGCCGCGCGCCGGATGCAACGGGACCGCTTCCGCGATCACGCGGGGGTGCACGCGAACGCGTACATGGCGGCCCGCGACGTTCGCCGCTACTGCCGGCTGGCCGAGCCGGCAGAGGCGCTTCTGCGCCAGGCCATCGCCAAGCTCAGCCTCTCCGCGCGGGCCTACAGCCGAGTGCTCAAGCTCGCGCGGACCATCGCCGACCTCGCCGGCGAGCCGGAAATCGAGCCAGCGCATGTGAGGGAGGCGATCCAATACCGGAGCCTAGATCGGGCGCGCCTGCCGGTGGCGGCGCGGGGGTGAAGGGACAAGGATGCAGGCGGTTCGTTGCGGTTTCCGGCGAGCCCATAGAGCGTACCGACACCAACCTCTAACTCACTGGCGATCCGTTTCGGCCAAGGTCCTGTGCGATGGCTGCCTCCTTGTAAAGCCAGCAAGGCGGACATCAGACCGAGAAGGATTGCGTGGCCGAGCGGACCGCATCCACGTATCGCCGACTCGGCACACAGTTGTTGGTTTCGATTCTTCTGGAAGGCAGCTCGCTATTCCGCCTGATTCTCCACGACACTGGAGGTCAGGTTCTGGTTAACTCCAACATGGTGATTTCGGGTCGAGCGCCGAGCCGGATGGGAAAGGCGGTCGTTCCGATGCCGCGGTTGACGTAGAGTTGGCCGCCGGGTTTTTCGTACCATCCGCTGACGTAGGGCGTCTCAAAACGGCTGAGGCAGAGGCCGCGATGGAGAAACTCGAGCGATAACTGGCCGCCGTGCGTGTGCCCGGCCAGAGTCAAATCGATGCCAAGCTTAACCGCGAGGCCGAACATCCCGGGGTAGTGGCACAACAGAATGTTGACCATGTCCGGCAACAAGAGCCGTTCGAGCTCTTCTAAGAGCATGACACGGTCGTCGATGCCGATCAGGTCGATGCCGATCAGATTAATCGTTTCGCCCTGCAATTGGATGGGCGCGCGCTCCTGGCGCAGGATGCGGATACCTTGCGCGGCGAACAATCGGGTGATGGATTCTTCGGTTTGGGTAATCGTCTCGTGGTTCCCGAGGCAGCCGAAAACGCCATAGGGCGCACGAAGGCCCGCGAGGGCCTGAACCACTTCTGCTTGCGCCGCGGGGTCCCAGGCGATGTAGTCCCCGGTCATCACAACCAAATCGGGATTCAACCGGTTGGTCCTGGTGACGCAACGGCGAATCTCGTCCGCGGGCATAAAGGGGCTGATGTGAAAGTCTGAAAGCTGGGCGATGTGAAAGCCCTCGAAGGCTTCAGGCAGCCGCCCCAGCCGGATGCGCGGGCGAGTGACTTGCACGTCGAGCCGGCCGTAGAGAAGCCCGTAGGCGGCCGCTAAGAACGGTGTGGCGCTTAGGGCAATGGCCGTTTGCTCGAGGAAGCGGCGGCGGGAGGGCGAGGGCAGGGCGAGGGCAGCAGGAGCGGCAACGTGACGTCCTGCGGCCTCGCGCGCTTTGCGGTAAACCCAGACCGCGGAGCGGACCACACGGTCCGCCGTCCAGAAAGCCATCACCAAGCCGAAGCCCGCCCACGACCCGACCAGCCACCACGAGAACGGCCCCACAGTCAGGAAGCTGCGCAGCCGCGGGTCAGCCGAGCGCGGTATATGACCGATTCCAGAGCTGGGGAACCAGAAAGCAAAGAAGAACAGATAGACAAGACTCGCGACGACCGCGAGCCAGGCGCGCCGGGGCTTCCCGGGGATGAATCGTTCGCCAAGGTCGAGGATGCGGCGAATCCAGAAAATCTGGCTGGCGATGAGCATGACGAGGAGGGCCAAGAACAACAGGTCATTGATGCGCCCAAACTCGTCGGGGTGTATGAGCAGGAAGGCGGCATAAGCAAGGACCAACAACCAAACGATGACGCGCTTGTGAGCTCTGAGGAAACCGATCATCGTTGCCATCTTCGTGCCGGAAAATTTAGGGCCAGTCAATTACGAGAACGCAACTGACATCTCCGAACCTGTCTGAGCTCTATTGGCGCCTGGGAACGGGTCCGGAGACTCTCGCCCTCAACATAGGGCATGGTGAACCAGAGCTGGCCAGCCGCTTCGCCCGAGTCGTGGACCGAAAGGATGTGCGGGTGCTGAAGCCGGGCGGCGAGATGGATCTGGCGTCGAAAGCGATCGGGCCCAGGTTCGCGGCGAGTTCCGACCAGAGCACCTTGACGGCAACTGACCGACCGTGCCTTCGGTCGCCGGCGAGGTAGACCATCGCCATCTCGCCCCGGCCGAGCTCGCGTTCGAGGACGTACCGCCCTTCGAGAGCGGACTGCAAACCGGCGAGCACCTGATCCACGATGTGCCGGTGATCGGGGGATGCTTGCCAGTATGCGGGGCCGGGAAGAGGTTCGCAACGGCTGCGCGCGGACCTGATGGGGGCAGCGAGCAGCGATGTCGGCCCCGAGGAAGGCTAGGGACCGAGAAATGCCTCGCCCCGCTGCCCGTACCCGCTGGTCGGCATCCGGAGCCGCCCCCGCTCCCAGCGGCTCAGCGTGCCCGGGTCGACCCCGAGGAGCCGGGCCAACGCCGTCTGAGAGAGCCCTCGTTCCCGCCGGTAGGCGAACAGCCGCTCACCTGTCGACCCATCGCCAGTCCAGGGTGGGTACCCGAGGAATCGAAGGATCCCCGGTAGGAAGCGGAGCGCCGGCTTCGTGCGGTTCAGCTCCCAGTTGGTGACGCTGCAGGGGTCGGCGCCGAGCCGCATGGCGACCTCGCGCTGGAGCAGGCCCAGCTCAAGTCGCCGCTGGCGCAAGTGATGGCCGAGGCTGCGGAGCGCACGGGGATAGGCGGCGGGGAGAGGCTTTTGTCCTCTGAGGGTGACACGGCAAAAGGGAAACGCAACGGTGCCCCTGCGGCTACCGGGGAGACCCGGTGCACGAGTGCCGCTGCGATGATCCGTCGGTGGACCGCTATCTCGCCCGGATCTTGGGCCCGCTGCTGGATCGCATCGACATCCACCTGGCGGTTCCCGCCGTGAGCTACGGCGAGCTGGCGGGGGGTGCGCCGGGGGAGGTGAGCATTGTCGTGCGCACGCGGGTCGAGGCGGCGCGAGACCGACAACGCGCGCGGTTTCGCGGGCTGCCCGGCGTGCGCACCAATGCGCAGATGTCCGCGGGAGGTGCGCCGCTGGTGCCGGAGCGAGCCGGCCGCCGACGGGCTGCTGCGCGAAGCAGTGGCCCGGCTCGGGCTGTCAGCCCGAGCTTATCACCGGGTGCTCAAGATCGCGCGGACGATCGCGGACCTTGCCGGGGCCGACGAGGTCGGGGCCGATCACGTGGCCGAGGCCATCCAGTACCGGAGTCTGGACCCGGCGCCGCCCGAAGGCCGCTGCCTGACACGCCCGGCGATTGCCCCGGCGCCGCCCAAGGTTGTATGCTCGGGGGCAATGAGTTGGAGCACCAGACGTGCAAGTCGAACGCCGCAGGTCGTCGCTTTCGGGTGTGGGCGGTGCGCTGTCCGGGGGCCGCCGAGCCTCGGATCGAGCCTCGAACCCCATGCCGGTTCCCCCGCTGTCACACGCCGCACGTCCGAGCGGTCTATCCACGATGAGCGAAAGTGATGCGGCGCTGGTCGCCCGCACGCTCGCCGGCGACCTCGACGCATTCTCCACGCTCATGACCCGCTACCGGGACGCGCTCGGGCGGTACGCGTTCCACATGCTCGGGAGCCGGGAGGACGCGGAGGAGGCGGTCCAGGACAGCTTCGTCCGGGCGCACCGGGCGCTTCGCGACTGCCGGCAGCCTGAGCGGTTCGGGGCTTGGCTGTTCACGATCATGGTGAACCGCTGCCGGACGGCCCAACGGCGGCTGTTCCACCGCCGCCGGTTCAGCGATGAGCTGCGGGACGATGTGGCGGCGACGAGCGACACGGCGTCGGCGATCGAATGGCGGGAGGAGATCGGCCGCGCGCTGGCCGAGCTTCGGCCGCACTACCGGGAGGCGTTTCTGCTGCGCTACGTGGAAGGATTGGACTATGCCGAGATGGCGCGGCTCACCGGCGCGCGCGAGCCCACGCTGCGCATGCGCGTGAAGCGCGCGGGCGACCAGCTCCGCGAGCTCCTGCGGGACGTCCATGCGAGCTGACCCGGACGACGTGCCCGACGAGCGGCTGGGCCGCGTGATCGCGGAGCTGCGCCGCCCGGTCCGCCTCGATCCCGAGCTCAACGAGCGGGTTCTCCGCGAGCTCAGCGCCGTGCCGCCCGCCACCGGCGCGCGTCCCCTGGCCGGGCTTCCGCTATTCCGCTGGGTGACCGGGGTCGCCACCAGTGCGCTCGCCGCCGGTCTCCTCTTCGCCGTGCTCGGCCGCGACACCGTATCCACCCGGCCCATCGAGCTCCGGCTCAGCGCGCCCGCGAGCCAGGTGGTGGTGGTGGGGGACTTCAACGACTGGGATCCCGCCGCCACGCCGCTCCGGCCCGGCAACGAGGGCGGGACCTGGCGGGTGGAGCTGCGCCTTCCCCCCGGCCGCTATCGATATACGTTCCTTGTAGACGGGCGTCGCTGGGTGCCGGACCCGGTGGAACCCAGAGCCGCCGACGACGATTTCGGCGCGCCGACGTCCGTCCTGACCGTGAGCTGACCGCCATGCAGCGCTCCGCCGCCACATTCGCCGTGCTTCTGATGCTCGTCCCGACGGTCGCGCCGCTGCGTGCCCAGGACCGCCGCCTGGCCGAGCGGCTCGATCCGGTCACCTCGACCGCCGTGCAGCAGCTCGTGGACTCGGCGCGCTCGCTCGAGCTCCCTACCGAGCCGCTGGTGCAAAAGGCGCTCGAGGGCAGCACGCTCGGGGCCGGCGGGGATCGGATCCGCGCGGCGGTCAGCGCCCTGCTCGGTCAGCTCGGCCGTGCACGCGGCGCGCTCGGCCCCGCGGCGACCGAAGCCGAGCTCACGGCGGGCGCCGGCGCCCTTCGGGCGGGGCTCACCACCGAGACCCTCCAGCATCTCCGATCGCTGCGCCAGGGTCGGCCGCTCGTCGTGCCGCTTTCAGTCCTCACCGATCTCGTGGCCGAAGGCATGACCGTGGATCTCGCCGCCCGCTCGGTGTTCGACCTGGTGCGCACCGGCCGCCCCGACGGCGACTTCGTGGCCCTGCGCCGGCGGGTGCAGACCGAGCTGCGGAGCGGGGCAGGGCGCGATGGTGGCCCGCCGGGCCGGACGGGGGCGCGCCCGGCGGCCGATCCTCCTTCCCAGAGGCCGTGATCGCATACCGCCTGGACCTGTCGCTGGCCGCGATGCTCGCGGCAGCCGCGGCTCCCGCTGCGGCGCAGGTCCGCGCCTCGCTCGACGTCGGGGCGGGCTCCTACCACCCTGACGGCTCGCTCGCCGCCGCCGTCGCTTCGCTGGCGCCGTCGCTTCGCCTCGACGCCGGTCCGCTCCGCTTCGATGCCGCCGGCGTCTACACCGACGCGCCGGCCGGCCGGTGGAACTTCCAGGGAACCTCGCGGCTGCTGCTGCGCTCGCCGCGGCTCGCGTTCGTGCGTGCGGAGCTGGCCGGGTCGGCGGACTGGACGTCGCATCGGCGGGTCGACGGCACCACCGTCCTCGGCGCCGAGGCCAGGATCTACGCGCATCCGTTGGCAGGCACGTCGATCTGGGCCGGGCACTCGCGCGGGTTGGCCTGGTCGCTCGGGCAGCAGACGCCCGTACGCCGCAGCCAGGCCGGCGCCTCGGCCGGGCGCGGGCAGCTCCAGGTGGGAGTGACGCTCGCGAGCACCTCGTTCGATTCGCCGGGCGCCGACGAGCGCATCGCGGGCCTCGCCCCGCTCGTGGATGGTCTCGTTGCCGCGGACACGGCGGTGGCGCCCACCGGTCCGCGCCGCGGCGAGCGCGCCGGATTCACCGATGCCATGCTGTGGGGGCGGTGGAGCCACCGAACGTTCGACGTCGATCTCTCCCTCGGCCGGCGATTCAGCCGGAGCAGTCCGGAGGTCATGCTCTGGAGCGTGTCCGCGGCGCGGAAGATCATCCCCGGTCTCGCGCTTGTCGCGGCGGCGGGGCGGGCGGGGTCCGACCCGGTGACTGCCTTGCCCGGCTCGCGCTACGTGGTGCTCGGATTCCGCGTGGCGGTCGGGGCGGCGCCGATGCGCGACCGCGAAGACGATCCGCGCCCGCCGGTTCGTGCCGGCTTCCGCGTCGGGCCCCCCGGGGAAGGTGGTCGCGAGATCATGGTGCGCGCGCCCGAGGCGCTGGTCGTGGAGATCGCCGGCGACTTCACCAACTGGGAGCCGGTCGCGCTCAGCAGCGGGGGAGACGGCGAGTGGATGATCGTGCTTCCGATTCAGCCGGGGCTGCACCGCGCGATCGTCCGCGCGGACGGCGGCACCTGGATGGCGCCGTCCGGTACCCGGCCGGTGGAGAGCGAGTTCGGCGCCCAGGTGGGTGAGTTCATCGTGGAATAAGGCGGCTGCACGGGAGCGGCCGCCACGATTCATCATCGAAGCTGAAGTACACCACGAAGGGATGCCCCAGCACGTTCGCCCGGGGCACGAATCCGTAGTATCGCCCGTCGTACGACTCGTCTCGATTGTCCCCCAGGAACAGCAAGGAATCGCGCGGCACCACCACGGGTCCCCAGTCGTTCACGTCCGGGGCGTACCCGGACGGGTCGCCGCCGATGAAGTGCGGCAGCTGCCAGGCCCGCATCTTCGCCCGGACGGGGGGCGTCTCGCGCCGCGGCTGCCCGGTATGTACGGCATACGGCTCGGGCACCGCAATTCCGTTTCTGAGCAGCACGCCGGCCCGCATTGCCAGCGTGTCGCCGGGGAGCCCGACGAGGCGCTTCACGAGCCTAAGCTGGGGCTCCTCGATCGAGCGGAACACGACGATCTCGTCGTGCGCAGGCTCGCGCAGCGCCGGCGTACGCGCGTGCGTGAACGGCACCTCCGCGCCGTACAGGAGCTTGTTCACGAAGAGAAAGTCGTTAACCAAGAGCGTGCGCTTCATGCTGCCGGTTGGCCAGATCCGGAACGGCTCCACCAGGAACGTGGTCGCGACGAACCAGATGGCGAGCGCCTGGGCCATCGAAACCGCCCAGCCCGCGGCGCGCCGGAGCAGCTGCTTCACTGGGCTACCGTGAAGGGGAGAGAGTATTCGGTGCGATCCCAGCGGAGCCGCAGCACGCCGCCCGCATCCGCCGCATCCACCGCGATGGTGAACGTCTCGACCGGGGCCGGGAGCGCGTCCGCGCGCATGTCCAGTTGGGCGAGGTCCTGCGTCCCATCGTACTGCGTGCCCCACTGGCCCGTCTGCCGATTGACGATGAGCTTCGCGCCGTTCCGCGCGGGGATGCTGAACAAGGTGTACTTGCCTTTCGGGATGGTCGTCCCGTTCACGACCAGATCGCCGTCAGTCTCGAACTGCGTTGCCGCGTTCGCGCCGGTGCGCCAGACCTGCTCCCAGGGTACCACCGTGCCGAAAATGTCGCGGCCGCGGCGCTGGGGCCGGCCGTAGTCGATCGTGAGATGCGCGGGACCGACGGTCGCGCGCAGCGTGTCGCGCACGGACAGCGGCCCCATTCCGTGTCCTTCGGTCTCCCGTCGCACCAGCTCCCTCGCAAAGCGCTCGTAGCCGGGATCGGCGACGCGATCGACCAGCACCTTCTGGGTGGTGAGTCGCCCGTCGACGCCGAGCAGGCGCCCGCTGCGGTCGGTGTGGAGGAGCATCGGGCTGTCGAAGAACCCCACGGCGACGGTGTCGGCACTGCGCCGGGCGACATAGCTGGGCGAGGGTTCGGTGGCGCCGAAGCCAACCCACGCGAACGCCACGCTGTCACCGCCGCGGCGCCGCGCCTGCATCACCGCCTGCTCGAACATCGCGTGCACGAGCCCCGCGAACGGCACCGCGTTCGGGCCCACCCGGACCCGCACTGTCCGGGTGCTGTCGCCGACGGTCACGACGGTGATGGCGCTGTCGCCGCGGAGCTCCATCGTGCCGTGCGCCGGCTTGGCCGCGTTGGGCCCGGGCGCCGCGGGGCGCAGCCTCAGCTCGAGTTTGGTGATGGTGGCTGCGGGCGACAAAGTCGCGACGTAGTGGACCAGCCGTCCGTTGGGGGCCTGCACGGCAACGTCACCCTCGACGCGGGAGGCCGAGCGGCTGAAACGCTCGATGGCGAGCGTATCGGCACCGAGGCGAACGACAAAGCCCGCCCGCTCGACGGACTGCGCCGAGGTGGGGGCGGGCATGACGGCGAGCGCGAGGCTCGCAAGACCGAGGCGAAGCATACGGGCGGTCCCGGGTTGCGGGGAAGGGTGGTATCACCCCGCTCTACGACCGCCCACCGGGCGCGGTTTCGTGCGCGCTTCGCTAGCGCACGGTGAAGGGCACCGAGAACCGCGTCCGATCCCACTGCAGGCGGAGGACGCCGCCCTGACCCTGCCGATCGATCGCGATGGTGAACGGCTCCACCGTTTGCGCCAGCTGCTCGGCAGTCATGTCGATCCGCACCAGATCCTGCCGGACATCGTATGCGGTGCCCCACTGACCGGTCTGGCGGTTCACGATCAGCTTGGAGCCGTTCGGAGACGGGAAGACGAAGAGGGTGTAGCTCCCCTTCGGAATCACGACGCCGCCCATGAGCAGGTCCGCGTCGGTCGTGAAACCGGTCGCGGCGTTCGCGCCCGCGCGCCACACCTGGTTCCACGGCACCACGTTGCCGAAGATCTCGCGGCCGCGGCGGCGGGGGCGGCCGTAGTCTACGGTCAGGTTCGCCGCCCCGACGGTGGCCTTCAACGTGTCGCGGCCGGAGAGCTGGCCCATCGGGCCGCTCGACGCCTCGCGCGCCGCGAACCGCTTCCGATACGCGGCGATGTCCACGCTGTCCACCCGCTCGACGATGACCTTGAGGGGGCTGTCGGACCCGTCGAGCGCCAGCAGGCGCCCGTCACCGTCTACCCGCATGTGGCCGGGCTGGCCGCCGGGATAAAAGCCGGGGATCGGCAGGAAATCGACGTCCACCGTGTCGCCGCCCCGCCGCACGAGGGAGAAGCCGAACGGCTGGCGGGTGCCCGGACCGAGCGTGGTGATGCTGATGCTGTCTTTTCCACTCTGACGGTGCCGCCGCGCGAGCTGCTCGTACATCGCGTAGGTGAACGGCACGAAGGGCAGAGCGCCGGCGCCCGGTGCGATGGAGAAGCGCTGGGTTGAGTCGCCGCGGGTCGCGACGGTGTGCGCGGAGTCGCCGGCGAAGCGCACCTCCGCGGCGGTGCGCACTCCCTCCGGCGAGGGTTCGGCGGGCTCGCCCGCGATCTCGATGCGGCTCACCGTGGCGTCGGGGTTGAGGCTGGCGGTGTACCGCACCGCGCGCGCCATCGGCACGAGGCTCACGACTTCCCCCTCGAGCTGGGTGGCGCTCCGGGTGAACCGCTCCACCGAGAGCGTGTCGGAGCCCATCCGGACCACGAAGCCGCCCCGTTCGGGCGCCTGCGCGAGCGCGGCGGCGGGGAGCGCGACGATCACCAGCAACGAAACGATCGGTCTCATGCGTCGGATCCTTTCACGGGGTCAGTCGTCGTCGGGCCGGGCCCGGCGGGTTCGCTTGAGCGCGCCGCGGCGGCGTTTGGCGTCCAGCCGGCGCGCCTTCGCAGCGGCCGTTGGTTTCGTGCGCTTCCGCGGCCGGGGCGGCACGAGCGCTTCCGCCACCAGGCGCCGGAGCCGCTCGGTCACCGCTTCGCGGTTTCGGAGCTGGCTCCGGGAGCCGCCGGACACGAGGCGGAGGCGCCCTGCCGTGTCGATCCGCGGGCCGAGCCGGGCGACCACGAGCGCGCGCTGCGCGTCATCCAACGCGGTGGTCGCCACGATGTCCCACACGAGCTCGACCCGGGTGGACGACGTGTTCACGTGTTGCCCACCGGGGCCGCCGGACCGGGATGCGCGATACTCCAGCTCGCTCGCGGGCACCCGCACCGTCGCGGTGATCTCGAGCCAGCCCGGTGCCGTCATGGCTCAAGTGTAAACCTGCTACCGCCGGAGAGGGATCGCATTACGTTACTGCCATGCGATCCCTGGAGGAGCTCGAGCGCCATCTCAACGGCCTCGGCCGCGTGCTGCTCGGCTACTCGGGCGGTGTGGATTCCGCGCTGCTCGCGGTCGCCGGCGCGCGGGCTCTGGGCCCCGGCCGCTTCCTCGCCGCGATCGGGCGCAGCGCCTCCTATCCCGAGGCGCAGTGGCGCGCCGCCATAGACGTCGCCCGCCGGTTCGCGGTGCCGATCGTCGAGCTGGATACGCGAGAGCTCGAGGATCCCCGCTACATCGCGAACGCCCCGGACCGCTGCTACTTCTGCAAGACCGAGCTCTGGACCCGGCTCGGCGGGCTGGCGCGCGAGCGCGGGTTCGACGTCGTCATCGACGGCACCAACGCCGACGATCTCGGAGCCCATCGTCCCGGACTCCGTGCGGCGGCAGAGCACGGCGTCCGCTCGCCGCTCGTGGAGCTCGGCTGGACCAAGGTCGACATCCGTACGGCATCGCGGGCGCTCGGGATTCCGACCTGGGACGCGCCCGCCGCGCCCTGCCTGTCGAGCCGGGTGCGCTATGGCCTTGCGGTGACCCCGGAGCGGCTCCGCCAGGTCGAGGCCGGGGAGGCCTTTCTGCGCTCGCTGGGAGTGACCGGCGACCTCAGGGTGCGGCACCACGGCGACACCGCGCGGGTCGAGACCGCACCCGAGCAGCACGATCGGCTCGGCGCGTGCTGGGATGCGGTGCGGGACACCTTCGCGCACCTCGGCTTCTCCGACGTCGTGCTCGATCCGCGGGGCTACCGCCGGGGCGGTCTGCTGGCGGTGCTCGCCGACGCGGGCCGCTGATGCGGCTGTTTGTGGCGCTCCCCATTCCCGATCCCGCGCGCGAGGAAGTCGCGGCGTTGCTCACCCGGCTCCGGGCGTCCGACTGGCCGGTCCGCTGGGTGGGCGACGAGGGCCTCCACGTCACCCTCAAGTTCTACGGCGAGGTCGCGCCCGAGCGGCTGGAGGTGATCGAGGAGTCGGTGCGGCTCGCCGCACGCGGCGCCGGCCCGCTGCCGCTCCGGCTCGACGAGCTGGGCGCATTCCCGAGCGCTCAGCACGCGCGGGTACTGTGGCTCGGGCTCGAAGGGCCGCCCGCGCTGGAGCTGCTGCAGGACCGTCTCGAGCGCGGCGGGGAGGCGATCGGTTTCCCACCCGAGGGGCGGCCGTTCCGCCCCCACGTCACGCTGGGACGCGTCCGCGAGGGCCACCGCGTTTCCCCCAACGCGCTCGAGCAGTACGAGGTCGAGCGACTCCCGCTCCTCGCCGAAGAGCTGGTGCTGTACGAGAGCCTGCTCTCGTCGGAGGGCCCCCGCTACGAACCCAGGCTCACGCTCCCTCTCGTCAGCTGATGGGCTGTCTCCTGGCGCCGTTCCGCGCGCTCGGCTGTCTGGTCATCATCGCCGGCGTCGCCGGCGCCTGGCTCTACCGTGACCGGATGCTGGAGCTCGGCGGCCGGCTGCTCCGGGGCGAGCCCGAAGCGCCCGCCGCATCGGGTCGGCCGGGCACTCGCGCGCTCGCGGCGGCGAAGGCACGCGCCGACTCGGTCGCCCGCGGGCGCGCCGATTCCGTGGTGCTCGACGCGAACGAGACGGCGTCGCTGATCGGCGCCGGGCTCGCGCCCGTGGTCCGGTCGCAGCTCGACTCGCTCGAGGTCACGCTGCGCGACGCGCGGGTCGAGCTCAGCGCCGGGCTCGCGACCGGTCGCCTCCCGCGTAACGTCGTCGGGCCCCTCGGCATCGCGTTGCGCGACCGCGAGCCGATCCGGGCGAGCGGGGAACTGGCTGTAGTGAAGCCCGGAGTAGGCGAATGGACGATCGACCGCCTCGAGGTGCGGGGCGTGCCACTGCCGGCAGATGCGGTGCCCGCGTTACTGGAGCGGCTGTTCGCCGAGCGCGGCCGCCGCTCGGTCGCGCTCACCTTGCCGCCCGGCGTGGGTGCGGTGCGGGTCACCCCGGCCGGTCTCGTGCTCTACGGAGCAGCACGACGATGAGCCACCGCGTACTGATCATCGATGACGAAGCTGGCATCCGCCAGGCGCTCAAGCAGGTGCTCGAGTACGAGGGGATGGAGGTCCGGGTCGCGTCGTCGGGGGGCGAGGGGATCAGCGCCTATGGGGAGTTCCGGCCGCACCTGGTCTTTCTCGACGTGAAGATGGCCGGCCTCGACGGACTGGAGACGCTCACCCGTCTCCGCGACATCGATCAGGGCGCGGTGGTGATCATGATCTCCGGCCACGGGACGATCGCCACGGCAGTGGATGCGACGCAGCGCGGCGCGTTCGATTTCCTGGAGAAGCCGCTCGACACCGACCGGCTGCTCGTGACGGTCCGCAATGCGCTCGACCATGCGTCGCTGGCCGGCGAAAACACCCGGCTCCGCGAGGCCGCCGCCAGACGCCATGCGATGGTGGGCACGGGCCCCGCGCTGCTGGGCGTGCGGGAGCTCATCGCGAAGGTGGGGCCCACCAGCGCGCGGGTACTGATCACCGGCGACAACGGCACCGGCAAGGAGCTGGTCGCGCGCGCCCTGCACGAGGCGTCGCCCCGGCGGAACCGCGCGTTCGTCGAGGTGAACTGTGCGGCGATCCCGTCGGAGCTGATCGAGAGCGAGCTGTTCGGCCACATGAAGGGGTCCTTCACCGGGGCGTTCGCCGACCGGGCCGGCAAGTTCGAGCAGGCGGACGGGGGGACGCTCTTCCTGGACGAGATCGGCGACATGTCGCTGTCGGCCCAGGCCAAGCTGCTCCGCGTACTGCAGGAGGGCGTGGTGACGCGGATCGGCGGCTCGAAGGCGGTGCAGGTGGACGTGCGCGTGATCGCCGCCACGAACAAGGACCTGGGCCTCGAGATCGCGGAGCAGCGGTTTCGGGAAGACCTGCTCTACCGGCTGAACGTGGTGGAGATCCACGTGCCGGCGCTCCGCGACCGCATCGACGACGTGCCGGCGCTCGTCGCGCATTTCGTCGAGCAGCTCGCGCTCGGCGCGGGCGTGGCGGGGCGCTCGCTGAGCGACGACGCGGTCCGACGTCTCCAGGGACGCCATTGGCCCGGCAACGTGCGCGAGCTCCGGAACGCCATTGAGCGGGCGCTCATCCTCGCGCCGGGGAAGGTGGTGACCGCCGCCGACATCGACCGGCTGTTCCCCCCGGTCGAGGGCGCACCGCCGCCGCTCGATACGGCGGCGCCGCAGACCTTCGAGACGTTCAAGCACGAGGCGGAGAAGGCGTTCCTCCAGTCCAAGCTCCGGGAGTACGATTGGAACGTCTCGGAAACGGCGCGCGCGCTCAAGATGCCGCGCTCGAATCTCTACAAGAAGATCGAGCGCTACGGCCTGAGCCGGGACTCCGGATGACCGGGCCGCGGGACTGGGACAAGGAGCTGGCAGCGATCGATCGGGCGATCGAGCGGGGGCCGGCCGCGTCCGCCGGGCCACCCGCGGCCGAGGTCCGCGACGCGCGATCGCCGGCCACGCGGGGCGCCGGAGGCCGCGCGTGGGCGCGACTCCTGCCCGTGCTCGCGCTCGCCGTCGCGCTGCCTTTCTGGCCGTATGCCCGGGCATGCGGGCTCGGTCTCGTGCTCTATCTGGGTGCGGTCGCCACGCTCATCGGCGCCGGCGCGTGGGCCGCCGCGAGCGCGTGGCGTCATCGCCGGCCCGCGGCGCACGTGCTCGCGCTCGCCGTGGTCGCCTGGGGTGGGATGCTCGTCGCAAGGGAAGTGCTGCCGCGGATCGGCTACGCGCGTGTCGCGACCGCGTGGACGTGTTGAAGCGCGGGCGGCAAGTGTGATGCGCATCGCGCAATGCGTGTGCCGCGGATTCCGCTCCGCAACCTGCGACGACTCTCGGGTGACTCGCGCCGTTGCGCGCCGGACGTTCGCAGGATAAGGTACGCGCAGGCATCTCTTGTTCCGAGGTCAGCCGTATGCGTCCCATGCAGGTGGGTTCCGGCAAGCGGAGCGCGTCCTTCGACGAGGGCTCGCTGGACCAGTATCTCCGGGAGATCAGCCGCTACCCGCTGATTCCGCAGGAGGAAGAGGTCGCGCTTGCCCAGCGGATCCGGAAGGCGGACGGTGAGGCGCTCGACAAGCTCGTGCGGAGCAATCTGCGCTTCGTCGTGTCGGTGGCGAAGAAGTACCAGAACCAGGGCGTGTCCCTGGCCGACCTGATCAACGAGGGCAACCTCGGCCTCATCCGCGCCGCACACAAGTTCGACGAGACCAAAGGCATCAAGTTCATCTCGTACGCCGTGTGGTGGATCCGCCAGGCCATCCTCCAGGCCCTGGCGGAGCAGAGCCGGATCGTGCGGGTACCGCTCAACCGCGCGGGCACGCTGCACCGCATCGGCAAGCGCTCGTCGGCGCTGCTCCAGGAGCTGGGCCGCGAGCCGACGCCGTCCGAGATCGCCGAGGGCATGGACATCTCGATGGAAGAGGTCCAGAAGACGCTCTCCATCTCGCAGAACCACCTCTCGCTCGACGCGCCGCTCACCCCGGGCGAAGACAACAAGCTGCTCGACTACCTGCCGGATACGCAGAATCCGGGTCCCGACTCGGACACCTTCGAGCATGCGCTCACCGAGTCCATCGAGGAAGTGCTCTCGACGCTCAAGGAGCGCGAGGCGAAGATCCTGCGGCTCTACTTCGGGCTGGACGGCCCGGAGCCCATGACGCTGGAGGAGATCGGGAGCCTGCTGGGGATCACCCGGGAGCGGGTGCGGCAGATCAAGGAGAAAGCGCTGAGCCGGCTGCGGCACGTGAGCCGCGCGCGGTCGCTGGAGAGTTTCCTTACGTAGGTTATCCGCTATCCGCTATCCGCTATCCGCTATCCGCCTACTCCGATGCACCCGAGCCTCCGATGTCCTTGGACACCGGAGGCTCGGGAGTATTCGGAGCAAGCGGATAGCGGATAGCCGATAGCGGATAGCGTTAAGCCAACAACCGCCCCACCTGCTCGAACTCGATTAGAAACGCGTCGTGGCCGTACACCGACCCGATCTCGGTGTAGCGTGCGTTCGCCCCGCCGGCCCGGTACGCCTCCACCCAGGCCCGCACCTCCTGCGGGTAGTACAGGATGTCGGTGTCGATGCCCACGCCGATCACCTCCTCCACGCGCGCGGCCGTGGCGGCGGCGGCGGCCGCCAGATCACCCACGTCGTGCAGGTCCATGGACTGCATCAACGAGACGTAGCTGGCCGCGTCGAACCGGGCTACCAGCTTGTCGCCCTGGCGCCGGAGGTACTGGTCCACGTCGAAGCGCCCCGCCTGGCGGCCGGCCCCGCGTCCGAACCGCTGCTCGAACTCCGCCGCCGAGCGATAGGTGGTCATCGCGATGGCGCGCGCCGCGGCGAGGCCGGCGTCGGGACCGTCCCCGGCCGGATAGCGCCCGCCGCGCCAGCGGGGATCGGCCTCGATCGCCATTCGTTGCGCGGCGTTCCACGCGATCGACTGGGCCGACGTGGCCGCGGGCGCGGCGAACACCACCAGCCGGCCCACGGGCACCGGGGACACCCGCCCCCACTGGAGCGCCACCATGCCTCCGAGCGAGCCGCCGGTGGCGAGCGCGACGCGGGAGATGCCGAGGTGTTCGACCAGGGCCACATGCGCGCGCGCGAGATCGAGGGTTGTCAGCCGGGGGAACGGGCGCGCGTCCTCGGCCTGCCACGCGTGCGGACCCGTGGAGCCGTAACAGCTCCCGAGGAGATTCGCCGCAACGACTGGATGCCGGCCGATATCGAGCGGGCGGCCCGGGCCGATGAGCGGCCCCCACCACGCCTCGACGTCGGCGCTGCCGGTCAGTGCGTGAAAGACGAGGATCCAGCCGTTGGCGTCGCCGGCGGCCGGATCGCCGAGAATCCGATAGTGGAGCCGCGCGCCGTCCAACCGGTCGCCGCGCTCCAGGTGGAGGCTCCCGAGATCGAGGTCCTTCGCCGTGGAGCCCGAGGCGACGGTTTCCGTCATGCGCCCGTCGCCGTTGGGGACCCGTGGACCACCGCCCCGAGATCCACCTCCCGGAGCCGCCCGGTGACCACGTCGTACACGAACCCGCGAATCAGCGTGCTCGGATCCAGCAGCTCCGAGCCGACCAGAAACTCGATGTCCTCCCGCACGCTCGCATCGAGGTCCTGGAAGGGCTGGAAATCGAACTCTCCCGTGTCCCGGCCGAGGTCCTTCTGGACCTTGGTGCGCAAGTCGCGGTTCGTGAAGGTGAGCATCCCGCAGTCCGTATGGTGCACGACCGCCACTTCGATGGTGCCGAGGAGCCGCTGCGAGATGATCAGCGAGCGCAGCGCCTCGCGCGCGCGACCGCCGGCATTGCGAATGACGTGGGCATCACCCTCCTCCAGTCCGAACGCCTTGGCGGGCAGGATCCGGGCGTCCATGCAGGTGAGAATGGCGATCCGGCGCTTCGGAGGCATCGTCAGATGCCCGCGATCGAAGGTGCGCGCGTAGCGCTCGTTGGCCTGAACCAGCTCGTCGATGGTCGACATACCTCCTCCTTCCGTTGTAGTCCTGCTGTAGTCCTGCTCAGCTGGGGAATGGCCCCGCGAACGCGAAAGACAGCGGGCCCGGCGCACCTGAAGGTGGCCGGGCCCGGGAACGTCTGGCTGGTACGAGGACTAGGGTTCCGTCGTCCCTGCCGGCGCCGAGGCGTCCGTCCACCCGAGGGGTGAGCGGCACATGGAACAGATGCGGCGGCGGCTGATGGACATGGCGTGAGGCTACCCGGCTTCGACGGGTTCGTCAAGTGGGCCGCCTCGGTTAGATTGCCGCCACGGCCGCCCCATGGCCGCCCCCGCACTGCGATCACGACCATGGCCAGCACCAACTCGTTCGACATCTCCACCGGCGCCGATCTCCAGGAAGTGGACAACGCCGTGAACCAGGCGTTGAAGGAGATCGGCCAGCGGTATGACTTCAAGGGCAGCCACTGCACCATCGAGTTCGACCGCGCCAAGGCCGAGCTCCGCCTCGCGGCCGACGATCAGTTCAGGATGGACGCGCTGCTCGACGTGCTCCGCGGACGCCTCATCAAGCGCGGCGTACCCGTCAAGAACCTGCAGGTCGGCGATCCGGTCGAAGGCTCGGCCGGCTCGATTCGCCGCACCGTGACGCTCACGCAGGGCATCGCCGGAGACGTCGGCAAGACGATCGTGAAGGCCATCAAGGACGGCGGCTTCAAGAAGGCGCAGGCCAGCATCCAGGGCGACGAGGTGCGTGTCACCAGTCCATCCCGCGACGAATTGCAGGCGGTCATGAGCCACCTGCGCGGCCAGGATTTCGGCATCGAGCTGAAGTTTGGCAACTACCGCGGCTGACCGCCGCCGGCTCCGCGCGGTCGGGTGCGCTCTGGCGATCATGACCGGATGCGCCACCCCGCCCGCGCCCGTCGCGCCGCCCGGGCCTGCCACCGCCGAGCCCCTCGTGCAGGTTGGTCTCGTCGTCGGAGCGAGCGGGGCCACGCTCGGCGGCGACGCCGCGCTCCAGCTCACGCAGCCTGACGGCAGTCCGCTGGTCCAGATTCCCGCCACGGAGGCCTGGCGGATCACCGCTCTGCCGGGCGGCGTGGCCGTCGCACCGCGAAGCGGGGGTCCCGCGACCGTCGCCGAGCAGATCGTGGTTGCGTCAGTCGATTCGCTTGCCTGGGTGCGCGTCAACGGCCGCAGCTATCGCGGCACACTGGTGCTGCTTCGCGACCGTACCGGCCTCACGGTGGTGAACCGGGTGTCGATGGAGGCGTATCTGCTCGGCGTCGTGTCCGCCGAGATGGGCCGCCGGGGCCCGGCGGAGCAGCAGGCGGTGCGGGCCCAGGCCGTCGTGTCCCGCACGTACGCGCTCCGAAACCTCGGCCGCTGGCGGGCGGAAGGCTTCGATCTCTATGCGACGGTGTTCGACCAGGTCTACAGCGGAGCCGGGGCGGAGACCCCGGAAGGACGCGAAGCGGTCGAGAGCACGCGGGGGCAGGTGCTCACCTGGAACGGCGGCCCCATCGACGCCTTCTTCTTCTCCACGTGCGGCGGCCGGACCGAGACCGGGACCGATGTCTTTCGCGGGGCAAACGTGCCATACCTGCAGTCGGTATCGGACGCGAGCCCGTCGGGCACGGCGTACTGCCGCATCTCCCCCCGCTTTCGCTGGCGCGAGGAGTGGAGCGGTGAGGGGCTCAGGGCGGTGCTCCGGCGCTCGCTGCCGGGCGTGCTGAGCATCGACGCGTCGCGGGTGGACCAGGTGCGGGATGTGCGCGTGGCGAGCCGCACCGCCTCGGACCGCGTCGGGCTGCTCACGATCGTGCTGGGCCGCGAGTCGCTGGATGTCGACGGCCCCACGGTCCGCCAGGTGCTCCGTACGCCGGCTGGGGAGATGCTCCGCAGCACGGCGTTCACCCTCGATGTGCGCCGGAGCGGTGGCCGGATCGCGCGCCTCATCGCGGAGGGCGGCGGCAACGGCCACGGCGTCGGACTCTGCCAGTGGGGCGCCGTCGGACGCGCGCGCGCGGGCCAGGATTACCAGCAGATCCTCTCGGCGTATTATGGTGGGACGGAACTCACCCGTTGGTATTGACTCACGACGGATCACCATGGCTGAACCACTCAGAGTCGGTCTCGTCGGCGCGGGCGCGGTGGCCCAGATCGCCCACCTTCCGGTGCTGCGACGGATGAAAGGCGTGGACGTTCGCGCGCTCTGCGACAACGACCTCCCCAAGGCACGCGCGCTGGCCGACCGCTTCGGAGTCAAGGATGCCTTTGACGACATCGAGGAGCTGCTCCGATACGAGGAGCTCGACGCGATCGTCATCGGCTCCCCCACACATCTGCACGAGTCGCACATCCTCGCGGCGCTGGCCGCCAATATCCACGTGCTGGTCGAGAAACCGCTCACCATCTCCACGGTGAGCGCGCAGCGGATCGTCCGGGCGGTGGAGAAGCGGGATCGGATCGTGCTCGTGGGCATGAATCACCGGTACCGTCCCGACGTGCAGCTCGTCCGCGGTTTCGTGCAGAGCGGCGAGCTCGGCACGATCGAGAGCGCCCGCGGCAGCTGGCATGTTTACCGCCCCGCCCGCACCCAGGCACCGTGGAAGCAGCGGCGCGAGCAGGCTGGCGGGGGCGCGATGATGGATCTCGGCCTCACCATCCTGGACCTCGGCCTCTGGCTCTCGGGCAATCCGACCCCGGTACGGGTGAGCGCCACGGTCGATCGCGCGGTGAAGGAGCGCACCGTCGAGGAGTCGGGCAGTGCGTTCGTCGTGTGTGAGGACGGGATGAGCGTGTTCCTCGACGTCACCTGGCGGCACATCGGCGAGGGGGAACGATTCGGCGTGGGACTTCGCGGCACCAAGGGCACCGCCGCGGTGAACCCGCTCAAGGTGTGGAAGGAGCTGCACGGCACGCCCACGGATGTCGCTCCCACCGGCTCGGGAAGCCGGGAGAATCCCTTCGTGGCGTCGTTCCGCGCGGAATGGGCGCACTTCCAGGCGGCGATCGCCGGCGACGCGAGGCCGCCCGCATTGCAGGAGCACGTGACGCTCCACCGGGTGCTGGACGCCCTCTACCGATCGGCGCAGGACGGGCGGGACGTGCAGCTCTGATGGGCGGATGGACCGATGGACCGATGGGCAGAGGCATCGTGCTCGCGGCGGCCGCTGCCTTGGTCGTCCAGCTTGCGGCGGCGCAGACATCGGACCATCGGACCATCGGACCATCGGACCATCCCGGCGAAGCTCTCACCGTCTCCCTCGTCACCATGGGCGTCGGCATCCGCGTCTGGGAGCGCTTCGGCCACAACGCCATCCTCGTGGAAGATCGGGAACGGGAAACCCGCACCGCCTATAACTACGGACTGTTCGACTTCCGGCAGGAGAATTTTCTCGTCCGGTTCATCCAGGGGCGGATGTGGTACTGGATGCAGGGGCTCGACGCCGACGCCATGCTCCGCAGCTACGTGCGGGATAACCGCTCGGTGTGGATCCAGGAGCTCGACCTCTCGCCGGACGAGCGGGTGGCGCTCCGGGACTTCCTGATCTGGAACGCGCGCCCGGAAAACCGCTACTACCGGTACGACTACTACCGCGACAACTGCTCCACCCGCATTCGGGACGCGCTGGATCGGGCGATGAACGGCCGCCTGCGCGCCCGCACGGATCCGGTCGCGACCGGCACGACGTACCGCTCCGAGACCAAACGGCTGACCGCATCCGATCTTCCGCTCTTTACCGGCCTCACCGTGGCGCTGGGCGAGCCGGTGGACCGGCCGATCAGCGCGTGGGAGCAGATGTTCCTGCCGCTGGCCATCCGCGAATGGGCACGCCGGATGACGCTGGTAGACTCGCTGGGTGGTGAGCGTCCGCTCGTGCGGTCGGAGCGTACGCTGTTCACCAGCTCGGTTCCGGACCCGCCGGCCCGCCCGCCGGCCTGGATGCCGGGCTATCTCGCGGTGGGTCTCCTGGTGGGTGGGTTTCAGGTCGCGCTCGCGCGCCAGGCGCGAAGGGCCTTCGCCTGGCTCGGCGGAGTCTGGGCGCTGGCGGCGGGCGTGGCGGGCGTCGTCCTGACGTTCCTCTGGGCATTCACGGACCACGCCGCCGCGTATCGGAACGAGAACCTGTTCCAGACGAGCCTGTTGCTCGTGCCGCTGGTCCTCGTGCTTCCTGCCGCGGCATCGGGACGGGCGTGGGCCCGGCGACCCGCGCTCATGCTCGCGGCACTGGTGGCGGTCTCGTCGCTGGCGGGGCTGCTGCTGCAGGCGTTACCGGGATTCGATCAGCAGAACGGGGAGGTGCTGGCGCTGGCGGTGCCGGCGAATGTCGGGCTGGCGTGGGGGGTCCGACGGGCGGTAAGCGGTAAGCGGTAAGCGGGGGCTCCGGCGCGGATCGGCGCCCGCTTTCAGGGCCCGCTCACCGCTTACTGCTCACTGCTTACTGCTTACTGCTCACTTCCTGCGCGATCCGCGCCGCCTGCGCCTGCACGATCGCCGGCAGGTTCTCCCGTCGCTGCGACGCGGGGTCGTCGTTGGTGAAGACCTTCACGATCGCACCGCTCTTCACGTCCACCAACTGTGCGTTCACCCGCAGCCGGCCGAAGTGGTCCACGAAGCTCCCAGTGACGGCATACTGCGCCCCGAGCTCGCGCGCGACCCGCGCCGCCGTGGCTGCGTCGATCCGGCCTCCGCGGCCCGCACCCCCCTGACCGACCGCCGCCCAGGTCTGCCGTGGGTTGATCGCCTTGATGCCGGGCCGCGTCTCGAGCTCGCTCGCCAGCATGGTGCCGATCCGCAGCCGCCGTGCCTCGGTGGTGTCGCGGCTCTCCCCGTAGGCCCCCGCATTGCCGAAGCGGAACACGGCAATCGTCACGTTCACCGTTTGCGCGAACGCGCCGGCGCCGCCGGCGGAAAGCGCGGCGGTCGCGAGCAGCAACGGGACCAGCACACGGCGCATCATGCTCTCCTTCACAGCATCAGGCACAGTCCATCATGGGCCGCCACGATCTCCAGGGCCGGTGCCGCGCCGCGGGCGTAGTCGCAGGCATCGCGCAGCAGGCCGTCGATCGCGGCGTCGTCGTGCTCCGGATCGTGGTGGAACAGCACTAGCCGCCGGCAGCCGGCCTCGGCGGCGAGATCCACTGCCTGGCGCGGTGTGGAATGGCCCCATCCCGCGCGTGCCCGGATGATCGATTCCGAGTACATCGCGTCGTGCACCAGGGTGTCCACCTCACCGAGGAACTCGACCAGTTGTCGCCGCCAGTCGGACGGAACCCGGTAGTCACCGCCGGGTCCCAACTCATTGTCGGTCAGGTAGGCAAACTCGGGGCCGCCCCCACGCGGGGCCAGCCGATAGCCGAGCGTCGTGCCCGGATGGCGAAGCCCGAACCCGCGCACCTCGAAGCCGTCGATGTCGGGCCCGAGGTCGCCGATTTCCGTAATGTTGAGCGCGGCGGTGAACGCCGCTAGCGGCACGGGGAAGAACATCGGATCCATCTGCCGGTGAAGGATCTCCGACAGCGCCACGCCATGCTGCGCGGCGCCCCAGACCCGCACGCGGCTGCCGCGCATGCTGAGTGGCTTGAAGAAGGGCAGCCCCTGGATGTGGTCCCAATGCGTATGCGAGAGAAGGAGGTCGGCGCGGACCCCCGCCCCCGAACGCATCAGCTCGGTCCCGAGCGCGTGTAGTCCGGTGCCCGCGTCGAGCACGACGAGATGGCGGTTGCCGTGGCTGAGACTCAGACACGGCGTGTTCCCGCCGTACCGCGCGGTACGAGGGCCCGGGGTCGGAATCGAACCGCGGGTGCCCCAGAAGGTCACTGAGTAGCTCACGACCCTCCCGACCGACGAGGTGCCTGTGGCCCGGCGCTCAGGCCCGGCGCGCGGCCAGCATGAGCGCGTGACGGTCTCGCAGCGTAATGTCCTTGCGGGTCACATGAATGACGCTCCGCTCGACGAGGTTGCGCATGGTGCGCGACACCGTCTCGCGGCTGGAGCCGATCATCTGGGCGATGGTGTGATGGGTGAGCTTCCGGGTGATCCGGTCGCTGCGCTCCTCGTCGGCCATCCGGAGCAGCAGGTGGGCCACCCGGCCGTTGACGTCGAGCAGCACCAGGCTGCCGATCTTCTCGTCCGCGCGACGCAGGCGCCGGGAGATCTCCTTGAGCAGCGCGATCGCGACCTCCGGCATCTGCCGCAGACGGGCGTGGAAGTCTTCCCGGCGGATGACCAGCAGATTGGAGTCCTCCATGGCGATCACATGGGCCGACCGGGGCTCCTCGTCGATCACCGCCATCTCCCCGAAAAAGCTTCCCTCGCCGAGCACCGACAGGATCACTTCCCGCCCGTCCTCGGCGATCAGCACGACCTTCACCTGGCCGGCGGCGACGAGGTAGAGCGCATCGCCGGGATCGTCCTCGAATACGATCACGCTGCCCTTGGGGTAGCTCCGCTCTCGGGCGAGGTCGGCGAACGACTGCAGGTCGCCTTCGGGCAAGCCTTGGAACAGCGGGACTTTGCGCAACACGTCAATGGCTGCAACAGGCACGTGGCCCTCACGCGTCAGGGGTCGGTGGCCGCGGATGATCCGGGCCCGGTCGGAAACGCCCCTACGAATAGTGAGGAACGGGGCCCGGCGACAAGGGCGTGGATCACGCTTTTTGGGCGGTCGAGGACGCGGGCGCTTGAATTTCCAGCACTCATCGTACTATACTGGAAGGCTTTAGGCGCCCGTAAGAATTCTTCAAGGAGCTCCACCGTGAAGGCCAACCTGCACCCGCCCTACCGCAAGATCACCGCGGTCTGCGCCTGCGGGAATCAGTTCGAAACCCGTTCCACCTCGACATCCATCCACGTCGAAGTGTGCAGCCAGTGCCACCCGTACTTCACCGGCAAGCAGCGCCTGGTGGACACGGCCGGCCGGGTCGATCGGTTCCGCCGCAAGTACCAGACGGACGCCGCCGCCGCTCCCCAGAGCTGAGCCATGGAGGCCCGCCTCCGCCAGGCGCTCGCCCGGGCGGAGGAGGTCGCTCGGGCACTCTCCGACCCGGCCGTCGCCCGGGACCCGGCACAGCTCAAGTCACTCGGCCGGGAACACACCCGCCTCGTTCCGGTGGTCAAGGCAGCCGAGCGCCTCGCTCGACTCCAGGACGAAGTCGAGCAGGTTCGGGAACTGGCGAAGGACGCCGATCCCGAGCTCGTCGCACTGGCGCGGGCCGACGTGGCGCGTCTCGCCCCCGAGATCGAAGCGCTGACGGCCGAGCTCCACGGCCTGCTCATTCCCCGCGACCCCCATGATGACCGCGACGCCATCGTCGAAATCCGCGCGGGCACCGGCGGTGACGAGGCGGGTCTCTTCGCCGGCGATCTCTACCGCATGTACACCCGGTTCGCCGAGCGCCACCGGCTCGGCGTCGAGCCGATCAGCGTGAGCGAGGGGAATCTCGGGGGCGTGCGCGAGGCGATCTTCGCGGTCCGGGGGTCGGATGCGTACGGACTGCTGCGCTGGGAGTCGGGCGTGCACCGGGTCCAGCGGGTGCCCGCGACGGAGACCCAGGGGCGCATCCACACGTCGGCGGCCACGGTCGCGGTGCTCCCGGAGGCCGAAGAGATCGACGTCAAGCTGGAGGCGAATGAGCTCAAAATCGATGTGTTCCGCTCCAGCGGCCCCGGAGGACAGAGCGTGAACACGACCGACAGCGCGGTCCGCATCACTCACCTCCCGACCGGCATCGTGGTCCAGCAGCAGGACCAGAAATCGCAGCTTCAGAACAAGATCAAGGCGATGGACGTGCTGCGGGCCCGGCTGCTCGATCGCATGATCGCCGAACAGGAGGCCGCGCGCGCGCGCGAGCGGCGCACCATGGTCGGGACCGGCGACCGCTCTGCCAAGATCCGGACCTACAATTTTCCGCAGAGCCGCGTCACCGACCACCGGTTGCAGCTCTCGGTGTACAACCTGGCCGATGTCCTCGACGGCGAGATCGACCCGCTGGTGGAAGCGGCGCGGATGGAAAGCCGGCAGGAGCGCGAGCGTGACTGAGCGGGCGGGAGAGCTCTCGCCCGCGCCTATCCTGGCGCACGCTACTGCGAAGCTTCGCGTGGCCGGCGTGCCGGAGCCCCGCCGCGAAGCCCTCCGGATCTGGCGCGACCTCGCCGCGCGGCCTGAGCCGGAGTTCGCCGCGGCGGTGGAGCGGCGCGCGAGCGGCGAGCCGCTGGCGTATGTTACGGGGCAGGCCGGGTTCCGGCATCTGTTGCTCCGCGCCGATCGCCGGGCGCTGATTCCGCGACCGGAAACGGAGCAGCTCGCCGAGCTGGTGCTGCGGGTCGCGCCGGCGGGCCGGGTGGCAGACGTGGGCACGGGCACGGGCTGTATCGCACTGAGCCTCGCCACCGAAGGCCGGTATCACGAGGTGGTGGCGATCGATCGGTCGGCCCGGGCGCTGTCGCTCGCGCGGGAGAACCGGGCGCATGCCGGCGCGCGAGGCGTGTCCCTTGTTCGGGGCGATCTCACGGAAGCGCTGGCCCCGGCGTCGCTGGACGCGCTGGTCGCGAATCCGCCGTACCTCACCGACGCCGAGTGGCGCGGGCTGGATACTTCGGTAGCGCAGTGGGAGCCGTCGGAGGCGCTGGCATCGGGCCCCGACGGGCTGAGGGAGACCCGGCGACTCCTCGCCGACGGCCGGCGCGTGCTGCGGCCAGGCGGGTGGCTCGCCCTGGAGCTCGATTGTCGCCGCGCGGGGCGCGTCGCGCGGCTCGCGGCCGCGCTCGGCTGGAACGGCGTGCAGGTGATCAGGGACCTTTTCGGGCGCGAGCGGTACCTGCTTGCGCGAAGGAGCGACCAGCCGTGATCTGGGAAAAGGCGCAGGAGCTCGGCCGGATGATTGGGCAGACGCCGGAGTATCAGGCGCTCCGGCGCGCGGAATCGAACCTGCGTGAGGACAGCGACACGGTGGCCAAGCTCGACCAGATACAGCGCCTCGCGCGGCAGGTCGATCAGCTCATCGCGCAGGGCCAGATGCCCGACCAGCCGACCGCGGAGGCGTACGAGACCGCGGTGCGCGAGCTCGAGACCAGCGGATCGGGGCAGGCTTACGTCGTCGCCCGGGCGAATTTCGAGAAGCTGATGAACAAAGTGAATCAGCAGATGGGCGAGGGCATGGAGCGCGGCGCGGCCAGCACCATCATCACGCTGTCGTGACCCCCGGGTTCTTCATCGTCGTTGACGGTCCCGACGGGGCCGGCAAGACCACGCTGGCGGCCGCACTGGCCGATCGGATGCGTGAGGCGGGGCTTGATCCCGTGCTGGTGCGACAGCCCGGCGGTACCCCGGCGGCGGAGCGGATCCGGGAGGCGTTTCTGGATCCGGCGGTTCATTTCGAGCCGCAAACCGAGCTGCTGTACATCTGCGCCGCGCGGGCCCACCTTGTGCAGGAGCTCATCAGGCCGGCGCTCGCGGCCGGGCGCGTGGTGATCTCCGACCGGTACGAGCTGTCCACCCAGGCGTACCAGGGGGCTGGGAGAGGGGTGGATCGGCAAACCGTTGCACTGGTGAACGCGGTCGCCACTGGCGGACTCCAGCCACACCTGACGCTGGTGCTCGACATCCCGCCCGAGGTGGGACTGGCGCGCCAGCAGGAGTCCGGTAAGGTGGGGGATCGGCTGGAGCGGGCGGACGCCGCGTTCCACCGGCGCGTGGCCGACGCGTATCTGGCGGCGGCAGGCGAGGGAGTGCGACATTTGGATGGACGGGCGCCGCCCGACCAGCTGCTCGACGCGGCGTGGGCCGCGGTCGCAGCGGCGGCGCCGGAACGATTCGGGGCTACGGCGGGGAATCCGGAGGCGGTATGAAGCAGCGATGGAGTCTGATCGCGATGGTGGCGGTCATCTCGTTCTTCAGCGGCGGGTGGCTGCTCCAGCGCGGTGTGGCGGTGGGTGGCAACGTGTACCAGCAGGCGCGGCTCTTCGACGACGTGCTCTCGCACGTGCACACTTACTACGTCGACTCCCTGGCCGAGACCGAGCTTTACCACAAGGCCACCAACGGGATGCTGGAGCAGCTCAAGGATCCGTACTCCGTGCTGCTGACCGGGGAAGACTACCGGCAGCTCACCGAGCAGACCTCGGGCAACTACGCCGGACTCGGCATCCAGATCGACGTGCGTGACGGGTGGATCACCGTCGTCGCACCGCTGCCGGAGTCCCCTGCCGAGCGGGCTGGCGTGCAGACCGGCGACCAGATCATCGAGGTGGACGGCAAGCCGACCGAAGGCTGGAAGAACGATCAGGCGGTCAAGGCGCTGCGGGGAGACGCGGGGTCCAAGATCGTCATCCGCGTGCGCCGCGCCGGCATCGCCGAGCCGATCCGCTACGAGCTCACCCGGGCCACCATCCACATCCGCTCGGTACCGCCCGGCACGCTGTTCGAGAGCGGCGTCGGCTATATCTCGCTGAATCCCGTGAGCGAGACCTCCGCGAACGAGCTGCGCGACGAGATCAGCGCGCTCCGCGGCAAGGGGATGAAGTCGCTGGTGCTCGATCTGCGCCTCAACCCGGGCGGCCTCCTCGACCAGGGTGTCAAGGTGACCGAGCTCTTCCTCGATCGCGGCCAGGAGATCGTGTCCACCCGCGGACGGGCCCGCGGCGCCAGCAAGAACTTCCTCGACGAGAACAAACAGCTCTGGCCGGACCTTCCGATCGTCGTGCTCGTGAACGAGGGCACGGCGAGCGCCGCGGAGATCATTGCCGGCGCGCTCCAGGACCACGACCGGGCGGTCGTCGTCGGCTCGCCGACGTTCGGCAAGGGTCTGGTGCAGACGCTCTTCCCGCTGGGCGAGGGCGTGGCGCTCAAGCTGACCACCGCGCGGTGGTTCACGCCGAGCGGCCGCACCATCCAGCGCGAGGCCAAGAGCGAAGAGGAGCAGTTCGAGATCGCGCAGGCGTCCATCGACAGCGCGCCGGACCCGTCCATTTCCGACTCGGCCATTCGGGAGCGTCCGGCGTTCCGCACGGACGGCGGCCGCGTGGTGCGCGGCGGCGGCGGGATCGTGCCCGATCTGGTGGTGCGTCCCGACACGCTCACGAGCTCCGAACGTGAGTTCGGGCGCACGCTCGGCTCGAACGTGCCGACGTACCGCGATGCGATCACCTCGTACGCGCTCGAGCTCAAGCGCACCAGGGGCGTGACCGCCGAAAACTTCCGCATCACGCCGGAGATGCGGCAGGAGGTCTATCAGCGGCTCCGCGCCAAGGGCGTGGCCCTCCCACCCGCGGTGTTCGCCGGGGCGCATTCGCTGATCGACGAGCAGCTGGGCTATGAGGTCGCCCGCTACGTCTTCGGACGTCAGGCGGAGTTCCGCCGCCGCTCGCTCGACGACGACCAGCTCCAGACCGCCTTCGGACTGCTGCGCAAGGCCCAGACGCCGCGGGAGCTGATGGGCGTGGCGATGAGCAGCGCCGGACCGGCCAGCCGCAGCAACTGAGCGCCGCGCCGGCTATCGCGATCCTCGGCCCCGGTCGGATGGGGCAGGGGATCGCGATTGCGTTGGTGGGTGCCGGACATCCGGTGACGTTGCTGGCTCGAACCCCGCGGCCGCTGCCGCCGCCGCTGGCGGTGCACGCCGGATCCTGGGACGCGGCAACCCGGAACGCGTGGATCATTCTGGTGGCGACGCCGGATGATGCGATCGAAGTCGCTGCGCGCACCCTGCTCGATCGTGGCGCGGTGCGGGCAACGCACACGGTGCTGCACCTCTCGGGCCTCCTCGACCGGCGGGCGCTCGCCCCGCTGGAACCTACCGGCGCCGCCCTGGGCTCCTTTCATCCCCTGCAATCGGTGGCCGATCCCCGCTCCGCCGGGGAGCGCCTTGCGGGCGCATACGCCGCTCTCGAAGGCGATGAGCGTGCGGTGCGGGGCGGCGAGCGGCTCGCGGCCGCGCTTGGCATGCATCCGCTGCGGCTCAGCGCCGACGCCAAGGTGCGCTACCACGCGGGCGCGGTCATGGCGGCGAATTATTCGCTCGCGCTGGTGGGCGTGGCCGAGCGGCTCGCGCAGGCGGCTGGTGTGCCGGCGGACGTCGCGGCGCGGATGTACCTCCCGCTGCTCCAGGGGACGGCCGCGAACGCCGTCGCCCTCGGGGTGCGAGGCGCACTTACCGGTCCGGTCCGCCGGGGCGACGTGGCCACGATCCGGCGCCATCTCGGCGCCCTCGATACCGCGGACCGCGAGCTGTATCGAGCTGCCGGACGTGCGGCGCTGGCCCTCGCCCGGGACGCCGGCATGGACGAGATCGCGGCCCGGTTGGTCGAGGACGCACTCACCGCCGATTGACGCCGCCCGCCGCTTGCCGGGAGCCCCGCGCGGGTGCAGTATCGGGGCTCCATGAACCGTCGGCGTTTCTCTCGACTCCTGGCCGGTCTCGCCGGCGGGGCCGCGCTCCAGCCGGCCCGCGCCGCGCATGCCGCCGCGCCCGCCGACCCGGACCCCTGTTTGCTCCCCGACAGCATCCGGGCACTCCGGCCCATGACGGAGGGCGTGCAGCCGATCGCCGACGCGGAACGGCGGACGAGGCTCGAGCGCGCGCGCCAACTCATGACCGAGCACCGCATCGCCGCCATCGTGCTCGAGCCCGGGTCGAGCATGCACTACTTCACGGGGGTGGACTGGGGGCTGTCCGAGCGGCCGTTCGTCGCGGTCCTGCCCGCGCGGGGCGAGCTCGCGTTCGTGTGTCCGGCGTTCGAGGAGGCGCGCGCCCGCGAGCTGATGCGCTTCAGCGACGACGTGCGCATCTGGCAGGAGGACGACTCGCCCTATCGGGTCGTCGCCGGCGTGCTTCGCGATCGGGGCGCGGTGAGCGGCAGGGTAGGGATCGAGGAGCGGGTGCGCTTCTTCCTCGCGGACGGACTCCGCGCCGAAACCCCCGCAGTCGAGTACGTTCGCTCGGACGCGGTCACGACCGGATGCCGGATGCTCAAGTCGCCCGTCGAGCTCGCGCTCGTGCAGCGCGCCAACGACATCACGGTGGCGGCCTTCCGGGCCGTCTTCGCGACGATGGAGGAGGGGATGACGCAACGCGAGCTGGAACGCCGGATGACCGCGGCGCTCTCGCGCGCGGGCGGGCAGGATCCATGGGCGGTTGCCGGGTTCGGGACGTACTCGGCGTTTCCCCACGGCAGCGTCCAGCCGCAGCGCCTGCGCCGGGGCGAGATCGTGCTCCTGGATGCGGGGTGCGCGGTGGAGCACTACCAGGCCGACGTCACCCGGACCACCGTGTTCGGCCAGCCAACTCGACGCCAGGTGGAGGTGTGGACGCTGGAGCGGCGCGCCCAGGATGCGGCGTTCCACGCGGCGCAGGTGGGGGCGACGTGCGCGGCGGTGGACGCGGCGGCGCGAAAGGTGATCACCGACGCCGGCTTCGGGCCGGACTACCGGGTGCCCGGCTTGCCACACCGCACCGGCCATGGCATCGGTCTGGACGTCCACGAGGCGCCGAACTTCGTCCGGGGGAACGAGACCAGACTCGCGCCGGGGATGTGCTTCAGCGACGAGCCGACGATCGTGATCTACGGAGAGTTCGGGATCCGGCTGGAGGACTGTCTTTACCTGACAGACAGCGGGCCCCGCTTCTTCACGGAGCAGAGCCCGTCGATCGATCGGCCGTTACCGTAGCGGCCGCGCTCAGGGCGGAGGGCGCGCGTTGCCGCCATCCGTGACGAAGCGCACCGAGCCGTCGGGCAGCCGGCGCCAGACGGTGAGATACTTGGAGTAGATCGGCGCTCCGCCCTCCGGCGCGATCACCGCCTCGCCAACGGTCCACCCGAGATCACTGCTTGGCGCCGCGCCGGCCGCCACCGGATGCCAGCGCCACGCCGCCGGTCCGGCCACCAGCGCACCGGCGGCCTTGGGTCCGCGCACCAGCAGCCCCGTCCCGTCCACCATCACCGCCTCGGGCGCCGCCCAGCGCGCGAACGCGACTCCTGCCCCGCTGTCGCCCGCGAGGCGCGCGAAGGCGAGGTCCGCGCCCACGAATGGACCGGCAGCTCCCCGGGCCGCGAGCGGGCTGCGCTGCAAGGGCATGCCGGACGGGATCACCGTGGCGCCCGGTGCGGTCACGCCGCCGAGCATCAGCGCTGTGAGGGTCCATCGCCCCTCGTTCCGGCGCCAGGCATGGATGAAGCGCCCCACGCGGGGCGCCGCCGGTACCGACCTCGGTGTGACGATGGCGATACCCCACGTGATCCCGAGGGTCGAATCGCCGGAGAGCTCGAGTCCGAGCGGCTGCCAGCTCAGCCGGAGCGAATCGAGCGCGGCCTGGGCGGCGAGCAGTCGGGCGGCGTCGGGCCCCGCCGCGACCGGCGCGCCGGGCCAGACCAGCACGGCGTCCGCCGCGAGCCCGTTCACCAGCGCGCGCGCGAGCCCCACCCGATCGCTCGTTTCCGCGAGGCCACGCTCCGCCGCGAGCAGCGCCGCCGCGGCGTCCTGGGCTCGCACGCCGACCGGACGCCACGCCACGATCAGGGCGACCGCGAGCGCGGCCGCCCGGCTGAGACTGCCTGGCATCGATACCTCGGGGGAGGTTCAGCCCTGCTCGATCACCTTCACTCCCGACGGGACTTGGAAGCGGAAGGTGTCATCGCCCGCCCGGACATTCGCGCGGAGATTGCGGAGGGTAAGCGTCCGGTGTTGCCCGGACGTCTCCTCGATCTCGATGCGACGCGGCAGGCCGTCGTTGCGGTCGAGCCAGACCACCGCGCGGCTGAACGGCATGTCCGGCATGGTGGGCACCATCTCCACGACGCTCACCGCGCGGCCCTCGAGCCGGTCGTTGCGAACGAAGGTGGACTGGTAGCGCTCGTGCGGACGGTCGAGCAGCCACGCGATGAGGTTGTATCCATACACCGGTCCGCCGCTCGGGAGCGGCATGCGAAGCACCTGGCCGGGAGTGGTGCTGGGCGTGTAGACCCAGACGTACTCTCCGTCGATCACGATCGCCTCACCCTCCGGGTCGCTGAAGCGCATCGCGAGCTTGGCCTGACCCGATTGCACCAGCACGCCCTTGCTCGCCTGGTCGCCGATCATGGGGTTCTGGATGAGCTGATCGAAGTCGGCCCGGAGCGACTGGAGTCCGCGATATGCGGCCGACGCGCGGGAGACGAGGGTGCGGGCGTTCTCCTGGGCGTGGGCGCTGGACGGATGGACCGATGGTCCGATGGACAGGAGACTCGCGATTGCGAGGCACCGGCAGACCGCAGTCCAGATCGTCATGTGACCATCCGTCCATCCGCCCATCCGCCCATCCCTGCCGGCTCCGCCACCCGCCGCCCGATGACTTCCGCGATCGCCCGCGTCTCTTTCATGAGGTGCGCGAACTGGCTGGGGAACAGGCTCTGCGCGCCGTCGGACAGCGCCCGGTCCGGGTTCGGGTGCACCTCGATGAGGAGGCCGTCGGCGCCGGCGGCCACGGCGGCGCGCGCCATCGGGGTGACCATGTCGCGATGGCCGGTGCCGTGGCTCGGGTCGGCGACGATGGGCAGGTGCGATAGGCCGTGGACGACGGGCACCGCGGCCAGGTCGAACAGGTTGCGGGTCGCCGGATCGAAGGTCCGTACGCCGCGCTCGCAGAGGATCACGTCCGGATTGCCTTCGGCGAGGATGTACTCCGCGGAGAGCAGGAGTTCCTCCACGGTGGCGGCGAGGCCGCGCTTGAGGAGGATCGGCTTGCCGCAGCGGCCGGCGCGCTTGAGCAGGGAGTAGTTCTGCATGTTGCGGGCGCCGAGCTGCACGATGTCGGCCACCTCGACCACCGCGTCGAGCCCCTCCGGATCCATCGCCTCGGTCACGATGAGCAGGCCGGTCTCTTCGCGCGCCTTGGCGAGCAGGCCCAACCCCTGGAGTCCGAGTCCCTGGAACGAGTACGGGGAGCTGCGCGGCTTGAAGGCGCCGCCGCGGAGCACCGTCGCGCCCGCGTCCCGGACCGCCTGCGCGGTATCGATGATCTGGCGCTCGCTCTCCACCGAGCACGGGCCGGCCATCACCACCACCTCCTCGCCGCCGATCGTGATGCCGCCGGGCAGCTGCACGATCGTGGGCAGCGAGCGCCACTCGCGCGACACCTGCTTGTAGGGCCGCGTGACCGGGATGCACTCCTGCACGCCGCTGAGGCCGGCCAGCCGCGAGGGGTCGACTCGCCCGTCGTTGCCGATCACACCGACCGTCGTGCGCTGGCGGCCGGGGAGGATGCGGGCCTCGTAGCCCATTTCCTCGATCGCGGCGGCCACCTGCCGGATATCGGCCTCGGTGGCATTGGGATGCATGACGATCAGCATAGGCTATCCGCTATCCGCTATCCGCTAGCCGCACCAGCCGAAGCGCATGCCTCGTGCCACGATGGCGGTGCGCGACAGCGGATAGCGGATAGCGGATAGCGGACAGCCTCTCGCCCTACGCATGCTGCAACTCGCCAAGCCGTACCCCCACGATCGTGGACACACCGGGCTCCTGCATGGTGACGCCGAACACGGCGTCGGCGGCTTGCATGGTGCGCGGGTTGTGCGTGATCACGATAAACTGGGTCGTCTGCTTGAACTCCTCGAGCAGGCGGGTGAACCGCCCGACGTTGGAGTCGTCCAGCGGGGCGTCTACCTCGTCCATCAAACAGAATGGGCTGGGCTTGGTGAGATAGAGCCCGAACAGCAGGGAGGTCGCCACCAGCGTCCGCTCACCCTGCGAGAGCAGCCGCACGTGCTGAATCCTCTTGCCGCGCGGCGCCGCGAGGATCTCGATCTCGGACTCGAGCGGATCGTCCGCATGGGAGAGCCGCAGATCGCACTCCCCGCCGCCGAAGAGCGTCTGAAAGACCTTGTGGAAGTTGGCCTTCACGGCCTCGAACGTTTCCACGAACATCTGCCGAGCGGTCCCGTCGATCTCCCGGATGGCCTGCAACAAGGCCTGCCGGGCCCCGACGAGATCGTCCCGCTGCGAGGTGAGAAACTCGTAGCGCTTCACCTCTTCGGTGTGTTCCTCCACCGCCAGCGGATTGACCGGGCCGATCGCCTCGAGCGCCTGGGTGATGCGTGCCGACTCCGACTCGAGCGTCTCGAGGTCGAGCGCCAGCTCGACGGCGTCGTCGAGCAGCACGTCGAAGGGCTTCCGCCACTCGGTCTCGACCCGCTCCACGATGCTCCGGCGCAGGCCGGCGGCCTCGGTGAGCTGGAGCTGGAGGCGATGGCTCTCCTCGCCATGTGCATCCACGAGGGCACGCACATCGATCACCTCGCGCTCGACCGCCTGCAGCGCTTCGTCGGAGGCGCGGAGTCGCTGCTCGGCGTCGGCGTCGGCCGCCTCCAGCTCGAGGAGCGCCACGCCACGTTCCGCTCTGACCTCCCGCCACTGCCCCTGCCGGGTGTCGAGGGCGGAGTGGTCGGCCTCGAGCCGGGCGATCTCCTGCGTGAGCGAGCGAACGGATTCCTCCGCCATCTGCTGCGTCGCGAGGGCCCGGTCGAGCCGCTCGCCGGCCGCGCGAAGCGCGGCCGACACGTGCGCCTCGCGCACCTGCCAGTGCGCCCGCTGCTCCCGCACGAGCTCCTGCGCCGCTTCCAGCTCGGCGAGATCGGCGCGGGCCGCGCCGAGCTGTTCCTCGAGCCGCGCGCGGCCGACGTCGCCTTCCACCAGCGCGGCGTCCACTTCCACCAGGCGTTGCTCGGAGCGCTCCAGCCGCTCGCGGAGCCGGCCGAGCTGGGCATCCGCGTCGGACAGCTCCCGGCCGAGATTGGTGACGAACCGGAGGGCATCCTCCCGGGCGGCGACCGCGTGCCGCTCGCCGTCTCGGGTGCGATCGGCGTCGGCCTGCGCGGCGGCGAGCGCCTGCTCCCGGCCTGCAAGCCGGCTCAATGCTTCGCTCAACCCGGCCTGCGCGGCGCCGAGGGCAATGCTCGCGTGTTCGGCTTCGTGAGCCAACGTGGAGAGCTCGGCGCGGCGGCGAAGCGGCCCGGAGGGCGGCGCGGCGCCGCCGAGGAAGATGGCGCCGCTGGCGCGACGGAGAACGTGGCCGGCGGTGTCCAGCACTTGGGAGCCGGCCACGGCCGCGCGCACCCAGGCGGCCGCGGCGCCGTCGGCCCGGAAGCGGGGATCCACCTGCGCCTCCTCGGTCGAGACGGCCGGTCCGGGCTCGACCGGCAGCAGCACGAGCGCGCCGGGCTGGGTCTCGGCGTGCCACGTGCGCACGGCGTCGACGGTGCCGAGATCCCGAACCAGCACGGCGTGGGTCCATTCGCCAAGCAGCCGCTCGGCCAGCTCCGCGTGCTCGCGCGCGGCGCTGACGAAGTCGCTCAGGGGGCCAAGCACGCCGCCGCCGAACCGCTCCCGGACGTCGAGCAGGGCCGCCGCACCGGGCGCGAGACCGACTCGCTCGCGTTCCAGCTCCTCCAACGCCTCGCGGCGGGCGGTGATCTGCGCGAGCGACTCCTCGGACTGCCGCCGTTCGGCGCGGAGCGTGGCTTCACGCTGCCGCGCCTCCGCCACGAGGTGGCGGGCGAGCTCGGCGTCGGCGGTCGCGCGGGTGGCTTCGTGACTTCGGAACGCGGCCTGCTCGATCGAACCGTCGCGCCGGCGCTCGGCGTTCCGGAGCTCGGCATCGAGCCCGGCACGGTGGGCCTCGGCCTGTCCGGTACGCTCGCGCAGCGAGGCGAGCTCCCCCTCGAGGGCGGTGCGCTCGCCCTCGAGCGAGCGCAGCATCTGCGCCTTGGCCTGGAGCTCCTCCTCGAGCTGCCGCACGAACCCGCGGCGGTCGAGCAGGCGCTGGCGGCCGGCCTCCTCGTCGCTGGCCCGCGCCGCCACCTCGGCGAGGATGCGGGCGTGCTCCTCGGCGGCCGAGGTCTTCTCGCCCGCCGCCGTGTCCCGTTCGGCCGCGGCCTCCGCGGCGCGCTGCTCCATCTGCGCGCGCTCCTCCGCCGCCCGGCCTCGGCG
>JBOHSN010000019.1:0-47962 GCA_050733215.1 Gemmatimonadales bacterium | reverse complement strand
GGGCGATCTCGAGCGCGCCGCGACCCCGCACGCGCTCCGGCTCCCGCCCGACCCGTCGAGTTGGCGTTGGGCAACCGCCGGCGGCGTGGTTTCGACCAACGCGGCCGGCGCACGCTCGGTGCGCTACGGCGCGGTGCGGCGCTGGGTGGACGCGGTGGAAATGGTGACCGGTGAGGGGCAGGTTGTACGGCTAGTGCGGGAGCGGGCGGGAGCGGGCGGGAGCGGGAGGGAGAGGAGCTGGTCTCCTCCCGACCTCTCCCGGGTTCTCCCGCCCTCTCCCGCCCTGCTCTCCCGCTGGCCGAAGGTGCGCAAGAATTCCTTCGGCTACGCGCTCGACGAATACGCCCGCTCCGGTGACGCGCTCGATCTGGTCGTGGGAGCGGAAGGCACGCTCGGCATCGTGACGGCGGTGGACTGGCGACTCGACCCCGCGCCGCCGTGCCGGGCCGGCGCCCGCATCCTGCTCGGCGGGTACGCCGAGCTGCCGGCGCTCGTGACCGACCTGCTCGCGCTGGAGGTGTCGGCGCTCGAGCTGCTCGACCGGACGTTCCTCGACGTGGTCCGCCGCAGCGAACCGACCGTTCCGTTGCCCGACGTCGAGGCGGTGCTGCTGGTCGAGATCGAGGCAGCCAGCGAGTCGAAGCTCCGCGGCGCGGCCGAGGCCGCTGTCCGGGCCGCGCGCCCGCGTGCGATCGGCGTCGACATCGCTATCTCCGATGCCGGGACCGAACAGCTTTGGCGGCTGCGGCACGCGGCGAGCCCGATCCTGGCGCGGCTTCCGCCGGAACGCCGCTCTTTGCAAGTGATCGAGGACGGATGCGTGCCGGTGGCGCGACTCGGCGACTACATCGCCGCCGTGCGGCGCGCGGCCGCCGCCTGCGAGATTCCCGTGGTGCTCTTCGGCCATGCCGGCGACGGCAACCTGCACGTGAACGCCCTCCCCGACGTCACCCGTGCGGGATGGGAGAAGCGACTCCGCGCACTGTACGAGCGGGTGACCGACGCCGTCATCGGGCTGGGCGGCGTTCCGTCGGGCGAGCACGGCGCGGGACGCCTGCGCTCCGGCTTGCTCGAGCGGGTGTACGGACCGGAGATCGTTCAGCGCTTCCGCGAGGTGAAGCGAAGCTTCGATCCCCTCGGAATTCTGAACCCGGGCGTTATCCTTCCGTCCGGCGACCCGCCGCTGTCTCGCCTGAAGGTGGGCGCTGCAGCGGCCGCGATCCCGCCCGACGTGGAGCGCGCGCTCCGTGAGATCGAGCAGACGGGCGGGTACGGAACTCCGCGCCTGAGACTGGCAGATGGATAGGGGCTATCGGCTATCCGCTATCGGCTATCCGCTCGTTTCGCGGCCGCTCGGATCGCGGCGCGGCGCGCCGAGCCCCGACGTAACGAGCCGATAGCGGATAGCGGATAGCGGATAGCGGATAGCGGATAGCGGATAGCCGATATCCGATAGGATAGCCGATAGCCCCAACCCAAAGGACCATGCACATCATCCGAGCCCCCCGTGTCACCCTGCTCGCCCGGCCCCAGTTCGTGGAGCCCACGCACCTGGCCGTTGTGTGGAAGGGCGACTCCACCGACGGCGAGCGGCTCGCCGAGTATGCCGGGCGGCTCTGCTACATGAGCCAAAAGAATCCAGCGGGCCGCAGTACGGCAGAGTATTTGCAGAACATCCTCCGCCAGGGGCATGGGTCGGTCTTCGAGCATTCGGTGTACGTGGTGCTCATCGAGGGGATCTCGCGGTCGTGCAGCCACGAGCTCGTCCGGCACCGCGCGGGGTTCGGGTACTCGCAGCTCTCGCAGCGCTACGTGGACGAGTCGGAAGCTGCCTTCGTCCTTCCGCCCGCGATTCAGGGCGATCCGGCGCTCGAGGCGGACTGGCTGGCGCAGGTGCAGGCGGCGCAGGCGGCGTATGTCGCGGCGGTCGGGCGGCTGATGGAGAAGTACGCTGGTGTGGCCGAGCGGACTCATCGGCGGAAGATGGCGCGAGAGGCCGCGCGGAGCGTCCTGCCGAACGCGACCGAGGTGAAGATCGTCGTGAGCGCGAACGTCCGCGCCTGGCGCACCATGCTCGAGCTCAGGCTCGGCGAGGGCGCGGAGCTGGAGATCCGCCGCATGGCGCTCGCATGCCTCGCGCTGCTCACGGAGGAGGCGCCCGCCCTCTTCGCGGACTTCGAGGTGTACAGCGGCGCCGACGGCACGGAAGCGGGACGGGTGGGGTATCACAAAGTCTGAGCATCGTGAGAAGTGAGCGGTGAGAGGGAGAATCGCCGTAAAGGTCGGCGTCCGCACCCTCTCACTGCTCACCTCTCACCTCCGGACGATTGGAAAAACTATTGTGTGATCGGCAGATTTTTCTTACTTTAGTTTCGACAGGTGGTTCCTCGCGCGGCTCGTCTCTTGTGGACGGCCTTTTTTGTAGAGGTGACTCTGCCAATAAGAATCGGACTCGCCTACAACGTGAAGCCAGAGGCTCCGGCCATCGTCGGAGCGGCGACGGACTCCCCTCCTTCAGCAGACGAACCTCCCAGTCGGGCTCTCCGCCCCGACCTCGCACAGCCCGACCTCTACATCGAGTGGGACGATCCGGCCACCATCGCGGCCGTCGCGCAGGCGTTGAGCACGCTCGGCGAGGTGATCCACCTCGAGGCTGACCAGGATTTCCCCCAGCGGCTGCTCGACTACCGGCCCGATTTCGTGTTCAACATCGCCGAGGGGTTGTTCGGCCCCAACCGCGAAAGCCACGTGCCGGCCATCTGCGAGTTCCTCGGCGTGCCGTGTCACGCGTCGGACCCGCTCACGCTGGGTCTCTGCCTCCACAAGGCGCGCACCAAGGAAATCCTCGAGCGGAACGGCGTGCCGACGGCGGCATTCCGGCTGGCCCGCAGCGTGTCCGACGCGCGAGCCACCCGGCTCCCGTTCCCGCTGTTCGTGAAGCCGGCATTCGAAGGCTCGGGCAAGGGCGTCACGAGCAAGAGCGTCTGCCGCAACCGGCCGGAGCTGGTGGCCCAGGTGGAGCATCTGCTCGCCACCTATCGCGAGCCGGTGCTGATGGAGACCTACCTGCCCGGCCGCGAGTTCACCGTCGCCATCCTCGGCAACGGCGAGGAGGCCCGGTGTCTGCCTATCGTCGGCATGCAGTTCGACACGCTGCCGGCGGGGGCGCCGCCGATCTACGGATACGAGGCCAAATGGGTGTGGGACACTCCGGAGCGCCCGCTGGACATCTTCGAGTGCCCGGCGAACATCCCCGAGCCGCTCGCGGAGCAGGTGCGGGCCGCGGCGCTCGGCGCCTACACCGCGTTGGACTGTCGTGACTGGTGCCGCGTGGACCTGCGCTGCGACGCCGCCGGCCGTCCCATGGTCGTGGAGTTGAACCCGCTCCCGGGCATCCTGCCGGACCCGCGGGACAACTCGTGCTTTCCGAAGGCCGCCGCGGCGGCCGGGATGTCGTACGACGAGCTGATCTGTTCGGTGGCGGACATCGCCTGGCGCCGGATCAGCGGCCGTTCCCTCCTGGCAGAGGTAGCCTTATGAGAGCAGCGATCATCTATGACGCCGGCAGTGCCGAGTGGACCCCGCAGGATGTCGCCGCGGTGCTGAGCAACGTGCACGAGGTCCGCACGTCGCTCCGCCGCCGTGGCTACGAGGTGGAACTGATCCCGGTCCGGCTGGGCGAGTTCCGCTGGCTCTCCCGCGCCCGCAAGGCCGACGTCATCGTGAATCTCTGCGAGGGAATCAACGGCCACGCCAAGTACGAGGACTTCGTCGTCGGCACGCTCGAGCTCACCGGCCTGCCGTTCACCGGCTGCCGGGCGTGGCCCGTTACCGTCTGCCACCGGAAGCACGTCGCCAACACGCTGCTGTCGCACAACGGCGTGCCGGTGCCAACGTTCGCGCTGGCCGACCGGAACGAGATACCACCCACCTTCCCGCTGCCGGCCATCGTGAAGCCGGCGGCCGAAGACGCGAGCGTCGGCATCGACGCGAGCGCCGTCTGCGCTACCCGCAAGGCGCTTCGCAAGCGGGTCGCACAGATGACCGAGCAATTCGACGAGGTTATGATCCAGGAGTACATCCCCGGGCGGGAGTTCAACGTCGGCTTCGTCGGCAAGCAGATGCTGCCGATCGCCGAGATCCGGTTCGAGGGCATGCCGGCCGAGTCCTGGCCGATCGTCACCTACGCCGCCAAGTGGAGCGCCGGCAGCGTCGAAGACCTGGGCACCGTGCCGGTCTGCCCGGCCGAGATCCCCTCGGACCTCTCCCGTCGCATCGCCCAGACCGCCCGGAAGGCGTGGGACCTCATGGCGAGCTCGGAGGGATACGGGCGGGTGGACCTGCGGGTCACCGACGAGGGGCAGCCGTACGTACTCGAGGTGAATCCCTGCCCCGATCTGTCCAGCAATGCCGGACTGGCGCGGATGGGAGAGGCGTTCGGCTGGAGCTACGACGAGCTGGTGTGCCGGATTGTGGACGAGGCCGTCGAGCGGAGTCAGAGCCGCCGGTTCGCCGCCGCCCTGGCCAGCGGGGTGCCGGCCGCCTGAGTCGCACCGCAGTCACTCCGACGCTCCGGGCTCTCTCGCTGGCCGACCGCGGCCGCCTCGAGACGATCACCCGGAGCGTCGGTCTTTTTCGGAACGACGAAGTGGCGGTGGCGTTGGAGGTGTTCGACGCCGCGGTTGCCGGATCGAGCGACTACCTCGCCATCGGTGCGGAGGTCGGCGGGGCGCTGGCGGGATGGATCTGCTGGGGTCCCACGCCGTGCACGGTTGGCACCTGGGACCTTTACTGGATGGCGGTGGATCCCGCGCACCACGGCACGGGCGTGGGTACCGCGCTGCTGGCCGAGATGGAGCGCAGGCTCGCCGGGCACGCCAGGCTCGTCGTGATCGAGACCGCCGGCCGCCCCGACTACGCCCCCACCCGCGCCTTCTACGAGGCTCGCGGCTATTTGGTCGCGGCCCGCATTCCCGATTTCTACGCCGCGGGCGACGATCTCGTCGTCTACACCAAGCGCCTGGGCTGAAACAGAAGGCCGCGAATGAACGCGAATCAACGCGAATAGGCAGCGGTTCATCAGCAGATTCATGCCTGTTTGTTCGCGTTCATTTGCGTTCATTCGCGGCAAAGCAGTTGCCGATCTCAACGCACCCGCCAGTCCGGCAGCCCGCTCACCCACGAATACGGGTCGATCTCGACCCCCTCGAGGCGCCGGCTCACTGCCGCGACGTTGGCCGGCGTGTAGAGGAAGATCGCCGGCGCGTCCGCATTCAGCGTGTCCATCGCCTCGGTGTAGAGTCGCCGGGCGGCGGCCGGATCCTGCTCCGCGCTCGCCCGCTTCAAGAGGGCGTCGAACGCCGGGTTCGCGTAGCGGCCGTAGTTGATCGCCTCCCACCCCGCGCGGGTCCACTGGTCCGCCAGCCCGCGCGGACTCGGCTCGTCCAGCCACGCGCCGATATAGCTGTCGAAGCTCCCGCGTCCCAGCCGCTCCTGGAAGACCGGAAAGTCCACCGCGCTCACGCTCACCTCGGCGCCGAGTCCTCGCCACGCGGCCTGGATGGCCGTGGCGATCTGGCGGCGCGTCGTGCTCGTGCCAGGCACGAGGATGTCGAATGCGAGTCGCTGACCGCGCCGGCGGCGAACTTCGCCCGGCGCGCCGGTCCAGCCGGCGTCGGCGAGGGCCTTTGCGGCGGCCGCCGTGTCGAACGGAAGCGTCGCGATAGAATCGCTCCAGATCCAGAGCAGGCGTGACATCGGCCCGGGCGGCGCCGCGGCACCAGGGCCGAAGGTGGCAGCGGCGAGCGCGCGGCGGTCCAGCCCCATCGCCAGCGCGCGCCGGGTCGCGCGATCGAGCACGGGATGCGCGCCCCGCCGCGTTCGGTCGGTGAGGTTGAAGCCAAGAAAGCCGTACGCTGCCGATGGGTAGCGCTTCACCTCGAGCGAATCGTCCGCGGCGACCCGCTCCGCCGCCTGAGGCGCGGCCGCCAGCTCCATGAGGTCGGCCTCGTGCGAGAGCACGAGGTTCACCGCCGCGTCGGGGTCAGCGGCGAACCGCCAGACGATCTCCTGGATCGCTTCTCCCGCCCCCTCCCGCCCGCTCCCGCCTTCGTCTCTCCGGCGAAGCCTGAGGAACTGTCCCCGCCGCCACTCGGCCACCCGGAACGGCCCGCTGCCGACGAGCCGCGCGACCGACGTGTCCGCCGCCCAGCGATCGTGCGGGATCTCGGCCCAGACGTGTCGGGGAACGATGCGCACGTGGTACGTGGCGTCGTAGAGCTGCTCGGGATACGACTCGTTGAACAGCATGAGCACGGTCGTGGGAGTCTCGGCGACCGCGGTCACCTTGCCGGCGATGTAGGGACGGGCGGGTGCGTTGATCACCGAGTCGCCGAAGGCGTTGAAGGAGAACTCTACGTCGTCCGAGGTTACCGGGCGCCCGTCGGCCCACCGCGCCCCGTCGGCGAGGTGGAACCGCCAGCTGAGCGAGTCCACCCGCTCCCACCGGTCGGCGAGACGAAGCCGGTAGGCGGCGGTGTCCACCGGCGCGCCGCCCGGCGCGAGATCCGCGAGGCGCTCGAACACGAGGTCGCTCACGTCGCGCCCCACGGTTTCGACGACGAGTGGCGGAAGGACGCTTTCGGGCTCGCCCGTGGCTGCGACGACCACCGGGCGCACTGCGGTCTCGCGATCGGCGGTGCATCCGGAGAGCGCGAGGAAGAGCGCGAGCGACGAGCGGAAGCGGGACGAGTTCACCGGGCCTCGATTGAGCCGGGACGGACCGCATCCTACCCGTTCGTTGGTGATCTCGCCACTCGGGCTCTGCGTCACGAAACGTACCGGCGACCAGTGCCGCTGCATCGCCACGATACGCTCCGGCCCGGATCATGTCTCGCCCAAATCACAGCCAGGCCGCGAGATCGGCTCGAGCTGAGGAACGGGTATCGAGGTTGCCCTACGCGACCGCGATCCCACCTCGTGCCCCCCAACGGGAGTTCAGTATGCGCCGTCTGGTTGCCTACGCGTTCGTCCCCCTCACCTTCGGCTGCGCCGCCTCCGATACCACCACCGACCCAGCCGGCGACCGGGCGGCCCCGATTTCCACGGCCGCGGGCGGAGTGCCGGGCCAGCCGGCCGGCACGCTCATCTACGGCGTCGACACCGACAACAACCTCATCACCTTCGCGGGCGAGCAGGCCAACCGCCAGCTCTCGAGCGCGCCGATCACTGGACTCGCCGTCGGCGAGCGGATCGTCGGCATCGACTTCCGGCCCAGCGACCTGAACGCCGACGGCGTGGACAACATCGGACGGCTCTACGGCGTCAGCTCGGCCAGCAAGGTGTACGTCATAGATCCCGCCACCGGCGCTGCCAGCAACGGCCAGGCGCTGGTCACCGCGGCGGGTGCCGCCGTCAGCTTGAGCGGCACCACATTCGGCATCGGCTTCAACCCCGTCGTGGATCGCCTGCGCATTCATGCCGATGCGGAGCAGAACCTCGCGGTGAACGTGGACAACGGCGTGACGGCGGTGAACACCAATCTCGCGTACGCGTCCGGCGACCCGAACTTCGGCGCCGACCCCTCGGTGACCGCCACGGCGTACACCAACAGCGACACCGACCCGGCGACCGGCACCCAGCTCTTCGCGATCGACGCGTCGCTCGACGTTCTGGTGCTGCTGGCGACGCCGGCTAACGGGCAGCTCGCCACGCTCGGGGCGCTCGGCGTCAACACCGGCCTGGTCGCCGGGTTCGACATCGTGGGCACCGCCGCCGGCACTGCGTACGCGACACTGACTGATTCACCCTCGGGTAAGCCGACGCTCTACACGATCACGCTTGCGACGGGTGCGGCCACGAGGCTCAATCTCATGGCGCAGAGTGCGCCGCTGGTGGGCATCGCCATCGCACCCTGACGAGAATACTAGGCACCACGCGGGGCGATCTCCCGAACAGCGGACGATCGCCCCGCGAGCGTCTGCATCATCGCTTGCCAATTCCGCTTTGCCTGTTACGTCCCGACCCAAGAGGAGAATCTGGTCCTCACATCGAAGTGCGGCGCCGCAAAGGACTTGCGTGCGGCCATTCGCATGGTCTCGCTGTTGCAAACTCCTGCACCGCAGCGAGGCCGCGACCCAAGCGGCCCGTAGCGCCGGCGCTGGCCGGTCTCGAATACGCCCTTCCCCCTGGAGGTCACCATGCACCGCATTGCTCCCGTGCTCATCGCCATCGCCGCCGTCGCGTGCAGCGACCAGACCGGTCCCGCACCCGACGAATCGAACCAAGCTCCCTCGTTTACCGTGACCTCCTCGCCCCGCTACAGCGGGCGCGCGGTCGCGGCACAGGCCATCGTCTCCGGATTCACCACGAAGCTCGTGGAAGCCGGCCCGCTCCCGTCGAACGGTGGCACTCAGTCGGCGTCGCTTCCCTCGGCGAGCGTCCCCGGGGTGTTGACGGCGAGCACGCTCAACGCGTCGGTCGATGGCCGCTTCCGGCGCAGCATCTCGAGTGCGTCCACCGGCGCGTTCAAGCTTACCGCGGGCGGGAACACGATATCCGGCACCAAGGTCTCTTCCACCGCCAAAGCCGAGTGCTACAACCGAACGAGCGGCAGCTCGAGCGTGGCCAGCCTGACGATCAACGGCGCCCCGGTGAGCGTGACGTCGGCACCGAACCAGACCTTCACCCTGCCGAACGCGAAGGTGGTGTTCAATGAGCAGACCCGCGCCAGCGGGCGGATTACCGTGGTCGGACTTCATGTGATCCTCACCAGCGGTCCCGATGTTCAGCTATCCCGCGCGGAAGCCGGACTGATCTGCTGAAGCCGGACCGATCTGCTGAGGAGCAGGCCGGGTGGAACGTTTCGTTCCACTCGGCTGCCTGTGCGGCCTGGTGCGTTACAGGCCCGAGGTCTGCACTCTAACCTGAAGTCAACGTTTCGTATGAACTTACGCGATTGAGCGACTCTGGTACTGTGGTTGCCCTACTCCGGTTCCGCAAGCCTATGCAACCAACTCCAGCTCGGAGGCAACATGAACCGGAGAATGATGCTCTTCGGTGTCGCACTGATGCTCTCGGCTGCGTGCGGCGACGACACCACCGGTCCGGTGATCCAGGGCCGCGCTGTCTACACCGTCGATGACCAAAACAACATGACGGTCTCCGGGGGCGAGAGTCCAAGCCGCCCGGCCCGGCAGATGACGGTGAGCGGCATGGCCGCGGGCGAAGCGCTCATCGGCATCGACTTCAATGCGATGGACCGGCAGCTCTACGGCGTCACCAACGCGAGCCGCATCTACGCGATCGACACCATCTCCGGGCAGGCGACGCTGGTCGGCGCCGGGCCGTTCGGCGGCGCGGTGAGCGGCACGTATTTCGGCCTCGACTTCAATCCGGCCGTGAACCGACTGCGGATGCACGGCGATGTGGGCACGAACCTGCGATTGAACCAGCTCACCGGCGTGCTCGCGGCCACCGACGCGGCGCTCTCGTTCGCGGCGGGGGACGCGAACGCCGGGGCCACCGCCAACATCGTGGGAACCGCGTACACCAACAACGTCGCGGGTGCCACCTCGACCGTGCTGTTCGCGATCGATTCCGATATCGACGTCCTGGTCCGGCTCGACAACCCGAACGACGGCGTCATGACCACCGTCGGCCCGCTCGGCGTCAACACGTCCGACTTTGTCGGCTTCGACATCGCGGCGGACGGGACGGCATACGCCTCGCTCACCGCGTCCGGCGCGGCTCGGTCAACGCTCTACGCGGTCAACACGACCACCGGCGCGGCGACCGCGATCGGCGTGCTGGCGAGCGGGCGGGCGGTGGTAGGACTCGCGGTGGAGCCATAGCTCGGAGGCGCGACTCGATGCTCGGGCGGGCGTCTCAGGCGGCGACTGGCACGCGGGGGCGCCCGCCGCAGTTAGAATCCGGGTTCCGGAACACCGGCGTAACAGGATCGGGCCATCCCCGGAGCGGAGCGGTGGCGAAAGCGGACTGGTGGATCACGGCGGTGCCGCTGTCCGAGAGCTTCCGGACGACCCTGGACGACCTGGCGGCCGAGATCGGCGCAGGGGTGGTCCAGTGGTCGCCCGGGCGCGGCGCACCCCCGACAGGCGCGGGGGTCGTGGTGCTTCTGGCCGGCGGAGCCGAAAGCGCGGCGGTGGACCTGCTGCGGGACCTGCCGAAGGGGCTCGGGCCGGCGCTCGTGGTCGGGGCGGCCGCCGATCATCGGATCACCGCTGCCCTCCTTCAGGAGGGCGCGCGCGACTACTTCGCCCTGCCCGACGATCTGGACCTGCTGCGCCGCACTCTCGAGCGTGCGGCTCGCGAGGACCGCGGCCGAAGCGCCGCCGACCGCTACGCCGAGGTCGAGCGGCGGTCGAGCGGCTTCGACGCCATCGTGGGCCGGAGCACTCTGCTGCGGCAGACGCTGGCGCAGGCGGCCCGGGTGTCCGCCCACCGCGATGTCACCGTGCTGATCGGGGGCGAGACCGGTACCGGCAAGGAGCTGCTGGCCCGGGCCATTCATTATCACAGCCCGCGCGCAGCCCGGCCCTTCGTCGAGATCAACTGCGCGGCGATCCCGGGCAACCTGCTCGAGAGCGAGCTGTTCGGGCATGAGAAGGGCGCCTTTACCGGCGCCATCGCCGCCAAGCCAGGCCTCTTCGAGCAGGCAGACGGCGGCACTCTCTTCCTGGACGAGGTCGGCAACCTGCCCCTCGAGCTCCAGCCCAAGCTGCTGCGGGCGCTCGAGGGCCGGACCATCCGGCGGGTGGGCGGGAACTCGATGCGCCCGGTGGACGCGCGCCTGATCGCGGCGACCCATGTCGAGCTCTCCGCGGCCGTCGCCCGCGGCGAGTTCCGCGAAGACCTCTTCTACCGGCTCAACGTCGTCGCGCTCACGCTGCCGCCACTCCGGAATCGGGAGGATGATGTCGAGCTCCTGGCCGAGACGTTCCTGGCGCGGCTGGCCGGGAGCTACGGGATGCCGGTGCCGCCGATCGGCCCGGAGGTGCGGGCAGCGATCCGGCTGCATCGCTGGCCGGGTAACGTGCGCGAGCTTCGCAATGCCATCGAGCGTGCCCTGGTGCTCTCACCCCCGGGGACGCTTCGCGTGGAGGAGCTCGGGCTCTTCCCTACGGCCGCGCCGGCGGATAACGGCGGCCTGCCGTTCCCGGCCGAGCTCCGGACGGTGGTGCGCGCGGCCGCGCAGGCCATGCTGGAACTGACGGGTGGCAACAAGAGCGAGGCGGCGCGCCGGCTCGGCATCTCGCGGCCCAGACTCCAGCGGCTGCTGGACGGGCTTACCGAATGAGGAGAAGGATCATGCGATTGCGTGATTGGGGTCGCGCGGCCGCGGCTCTCGCCGTGCTGGTGATTGGCGCGGCGGGTGGCTGCGGCGATTCGACCGGTCCCGACGAGGTACCGGAAGACGAGCTGCCTAGGTTGACCATCCGGAGCGGCGCGCCGGCGCTCGAGACGAGCGACACCTTCTTCTACGCCAAGAAAGGGGAGTTCCGCGAGGTGAAGATCTTCTTCACGGACGGCACCGGCGGGCGCGGGAGCGAGTACTTCCGGCTCGAGGTGCGTCCCGACGCGCTGCTCGCAGCGCCCGACGGGACGCCGTTCCTTCCGGGAGACTCGGTGCTGATCACCGTACGCGTGGTGGACCCCGCCCGCATCCTGTTCGATCTCCAGCCGAGCGGTCTCCGGTTCAATCCGCTCGCGCCGGCGCACATGATCATCCACTACACCGAGGCCAACCCCGATTTCGACCGCGACGGCGACGTCGACGCGAACGACGACGCGTTGCAGCAGTCGTTCAGCCTGTGGATGCAGGAGGAGATCGGCGGCGTGTTCACCCGTCTCCAGTCGACGGTCAACCTCGGGCTGAAGGGTGTCGGAGCCGACGTGGGCGGTTTCACCCGTTACGCGATCTCCTACTAGAGGCCCGTGCGTCGACCATGGTCTCTGGCCCACCGCCGTCCGAGGATCTGGCTCGCCACCTCCGCGAGCTGCTCGCCCAGGGGCGCTTCCCGGATACGCTCGAGGCGTACCGGGCGCGCGTCGGGAGCGCGGAGGCGCGCCGTCCCGAGACGCAGCTCCTGGCGGCCACCGCCGCGACGCGCGTGGGCGACCTGGAGGCGGCGACGACGCTGGCCGCCGAGGCGCTCGAGCGGTTCCGAGGTCGCGTGGACGACGACGGCCAGATGCGGGCGCTCAACCTCCTCGGCGCGATCAGCTTCGAGCGCGGCGAGCTCGGCCAGGCGGTGCAATCCTTCGACGGCGCGCTGAGTCTCGCCCGTCGTCTGGAGGACAGCTTGATGATGGCGCGGCTCGCGAACAATCTCGCCTCCGTGCTGCATCTCCGCGGCGACCTAGCCGCGGCCGCGAGCCTCTACCGCTCGGCGCTCACCAGCTACCAGCGGCTCGGCCACCGCCACTTCATCGCCGAAACCTGGCACAACCTCGGCGTGACGTTCCGGCTGGTGGATGCGTGGACTGAGGCCGAGAACGCCGCCGGCGAGGCGGTCCGTCACGCCGAGCTGGTGGATGAGCCGTCGCTCCTCGCGCTCACGGTGTCCGGGCAAGCGGAGATCCGGCTGGAGCGCGGCGAGACGGACCTGGCGGCCCAGGGCATCGAGCGCGCGGCCCGGCTGGCCTCGGAGGCAGGCGACGAGATCGGCAGCGCGGAAGCGCGCCGGCTCCGGGCGGTGCTGGCCTACCGGCGGGGTGACTACGCGCAGGCCGTGACCGCGGCGACCCTCGCGCTGGAAGCGGGGGAGCGACACCGCAGCGCGCTGCTCCGGACCGAATGCGCCGCAACGCTGGCGCTCGCGACGCGGGCGCTGGGCCGCACCGCTGAGGCGGGGCGCTGGCGGGAGGAGGCGCTCAAGGGCTATGGCCGGCTCGGCGCCGAGCAGTGGCGCGCCCGCTTCGAGCGCGACTGGGACCGCGCGGCTACGCCGCCACGCCCACCGAGCGCGTGAACCCGTCGTGAGCACGTCGTAGACGTCCACGATGGGGCATCTTTCCGTTTTGCGAAGACCCGCAGCCTCAGAAGACCTGGGTAATCCCGGCCTGCACCAGCCGTGGCCCTCCCGGAATGAGCCCCCGACTCCGGTCGGCGATGTAGAGCTTGTCGAAGAGGTTCTTGACCGTGACGAACACGGTGCTGTGGGTGGGGCGGATCCGGAAGCTCGCCGCAACGTTCCAGATGGTGAATGCCGGAATCGGCCCTTGCTGACCATCGGCGGACAGCACGCGGGTGTTGAGCGCGTCGCCGAACTGGCTACCTACACGCACGCCCTCGAGCCGTAGGTCCAGTCCGGCTTGATGGGCATACCCCAGGGTGCCGGTGAACAGATGCTCCGGCGCATACGGCAGACGGTTGCCGCTCACGCTCACCTGCGCGCGGGAGCCCGTCGCGTTCTGCGCCACGTAGATCTTCCCGATCTCGTCACCGTCGCCGGTGCCCACGAACGCGAAGCGGGTTCCGGCGAATTCCGCCACGGGAAGCCAGGTGTAGGCGCCCTGCAGGTAGACGTCGTGGCCACGTGGGAGCCAGCGCGCGGCGCTCCACCGGGCAGCCAGCTCGACACCACGATGCGTCGTCTCACCCGCGCTGGTCAACGTGCTCGTCGCGCCTCCCGCCAGGTTTGCGGCGATGATCTGGTTCTGGAAGTCCATCGCAAACGCAGTGGCCTCGATCCGGAGGCCCGGCGTGAGATCGGTCCGGACTCCCGCCTCGTAGTTCCAGCTCAGCTCTGCGTCCAGATCCACCACGCCGCCGGTCGCGTTGTCGATCACGTCCTCGGTGCGGGGCGGGGCGAACCCCCGGTGGACGCCGGTGAAGACGGTCGTGCCGGCACCGACCTGATAGGTGGCGCCGAGTCCGGGAATGAGTTGCGTCAGCGTGGTCCGGCCGCTCATCTCCGCGCCGCCCGTGGCCACCGGCAGGAGATTGGTGCGCCGATAGCGCACGTGCTCCACCCGCACGCCGGGCACCACGGCCAGCCGGCCGACGATGAATCGCTGCTGCACGAACGCGCTGTAGGCCTGGTTCGCGCGCTCGTTGTCCTCCTTGAGCCCCGCGTTCGCGTCGGTCGAGGGGCCGGGCTCACGGGCCAGCGGCGACGCGCCGTTCACCTGCAGACGCTCCTGGAACTCGTAGTGCGCCCGCACGCCGATGTCGGTCACGCCCGCGACGTTGCCCAGGGCGTATGACCAGCGCAGGCGGGGCTCGACGCCGTACACCGTATAGTCGCGAAGCCTGCCTTCGTTCCCGCAGGTGGTGCTGAGGTTGGCGATGCCACTGCACGCCGGGTCGGAACGGTCGTTCGGCCGCTGCCCGGAATTACTCGACTGCCGCCACCAGTCGCGGTGCACCTGGTACCCGTACGCCGTGGTCGTGAGCGCCGCCGAGCCGCTCAGGCCGAAGCGGTGGGTGGCCGAGGCGCCCCACCGGTCGAGCAGCATCGAGTCGTTCACGAAGGGATTCTGATACGGGTCCACCGCGAACTCGCTTTCGGTAAGGCCGGAATACGTCACGTTGGACCGCTCGCGATAGTAGTTCCCGCGAAGCGTGATGGTGTGGCGCTCACCCAGGTGGAACGCGGTCTTGATGTTGGCATCGTCCAGCTTGGAGCCGACGTTCTCCCGCGAGCCGTCGCCCTGCTTCCGCATGTACTCGGCGAGCACCCCGGCCCCGCCCCAGCTGCCGCCCACGCTGACCCGCCCGTTGAAGTAGTCGCGGTTGCCCGGCGTGATCGCCACGGTCGCGCCCGGCCGCGCGGGGATCGGGGGCGTGATGTAGTTGATCACGCCCCCGATCGTCTGGGGGCCGAACAGGATCTGGCCCGATCCCTTGAGTACCTCGACCCGCTGGAATCGGTCGATCGGCGGGTGGTAGTAGCTCTCGTTCGCGCCGTACGGCGCGATGACGAACGGAATCCCGTCCTCGAGCAGCAGCACCTTGGAGGAGCGGGTCGGATTGAGCCCGCGCACGCCGATGTTCGGCCGCAGCCCGAAGCCCTCTTCGTCCCGCACGATGAGACCCGTGACCTTTCGCAGAGCCTCGGTGGTCGAGAACACATGCGCGTTCGCCAACGTCGCGGAATCGATTACCTCGCCCGAACCCGGAATGCCGGTGAGCGAAGCGCGGGAGCCGATGACTTCAATGGTAGGGAGGTCAAGAGTGCCGGTGGTGGCCTTCGTCGAGTCGCCGCCCTGGGCGGTGAGAAGGCTGGGGATGAGACACAGGGCGATGCAGAAAGCGGGGAGCCGCACGCGAAGAGTCTCCGTGGCGTGGGAGCCGCGACCAACCCGGCCCGCGTAGTTGAGAATGAGAATGATTATCACATACGTCCACTCCGGAAATTTAGGGTTCGCCTTTATCTCGTCAAGAGCAGGTTCCGTCGCCTCCGTCGCAACAGCAGACCATAAATCGCCAGGTTCACTGCCACGACGACCCCGCCGAAAACCAGCTGGACCCCGCGCGTGAGTGCGGCCGGGTAGAGGACGGGAAAGATGTAGTGCGACACGAAGTCGCCGGCGTAGGCGGTCTCACCCGCCTGGGCGCGCAACGATTGCTCCAGCGGGGTGAGCGGGCAGATCCCGCCGCTGAACTCGATCCACGCGCCCCAGATCGCCGCCGGCAGGTGCAGCCATGCCAACCGTGGCCACCGGAGCACCAGGAGCCCGCCGGCGGCGACGAACAGCACGAAAGCGAAGTGAACGACGACGAGGAGATCGGCGAGAACGCGGCTGCTCAGCCCTCCCCCTCCCTGTGAACCGCTGTCGGTTCGCGCTCAGCCGCCGGCACGTCGCCCACCGCGCCGCCGGCCACCTCGACCGGCGGGCAGCCGACGTGCCGCTGGAGTGAAGTCGCTACGACGCCGCCGCATGCTCCTTCTCGTTCTCCGCCGCCACCTTCGCGGCGACCTCGGGCGGAGCCTCGGCATACCCATGGAACTTCTGCCGGTGGGTGCCGCGCCCATGAGTGATGGAGTGCAGCGTCGTGGAGTAGCGGTACAGCTCAGCCTCGGGCAGGATCGCTCTGACTTTCGTGAGCCGGCCATCCTGCTCGGTGCCGAGGATGTGTCCCCGGCGGGAGCTGAGATCGCCCATCACGTCGCCCAGCACTTCCTCGGGCGCCCAGACCTCGACGTCCGAGAGCGGCTCGAGGAGTACCGGCCGGCACTTGGGCGCCACGTTCCGGAACGCCAGGATGCCCGCCATCTTGAACGACATTTCGTTCGAGTCCACGTCGTGGTAGGAGCCGTCGTAGCATTCCGCGCGGAAGTCCACCATCGGGTATCCCGCTACGACGCCCCGCTCCGCGGACTCCTGGATGCCGCGGTTCACCGCCGGGATGTACTTGTTGGGGATCACGCCGCCGACGATGCTGTCCACGAAGTCGTAGCCAGCGCCCCGCGGGAGCGGAGACAGGCGGACCCAGCAGTCGCCGAACTGCCCCCGGCCGCCGGTCTGCTTCTTGTGCTTGCCCTGTCCCTCACTCTTCCCCTTCAGCGTCTCCCGGTACGCCACCCGCGGACGGATCAGTTCCGCATGCACCCCGAACTTGCGCGCCAGGCGGCCAAGCAGCGTCTCGAAGTGGCGCTCGCCCATCCCGTGGATGAGCGTTTGGCCCAGCTCGGAGCTGTACTCGAAGTGGAAGGTGGGGTCCTCCTCGTGCAGCTTGTGCAGGCCCGCCGCGAGCTTGTCCTCCTCGCCCCGCTGCTTCACCAGCACGGCCGACGTCGCGACCGCGTCGGGGAACGGGATGGGGGGAAGCCGCACGGGATGATCGCGCCGGCAGAACGTGTCGCCGGTATGCGTGTCCTTGAGCTTGGCCACCGAGCCGATGTCGCCCGCGTCCAGCCGTTCCACCTCCACCCGCTCCTTCCCCTGCTGGATCGACAGATGGTTCAGCTTTTCGGCCACGTCGTGTTCGGCGTTGTGAACCTCGCCGCCGTTGACCAGCTCGCCGGCGTAGAGCCTGAAGAACGTCACGTCACCCACGTGGGGCTCGGACACGGTCTTGAACACGCGACCGAGGATCGGCGACCGGGCCGATCCGCCATCGACGGTGGGCGGCGCGACCTCGGCGGGCGACGGGAACAGCTCCACCATCTTCTTCAGCACGGTCCGCATGCCGTAGGTGAGCTCGGCGCTCCCGCAGAACAGCGGCACTACCTCGCCCCGCAGCATGCCCTGCTTGACCGCCCGGACGAACGCCTCGCGCGGGATCTCCTCGCCGCCCAGGTAGCGCTCGATGAGCGCGTCGTCGGTCGCGGCCACCGCCTCGGTGAACTGGTCGGTATACTGCTGGAACCGGCCTTCGTACTCCGGCGGCATCGGGACGACGTCGTACTCGCCGGTCTTGGTACCCTTCCGGTAGGAGTGACAGTGGCCCGAGAAGAGGTTGATGATGCCGTGGAAATCGTGCCCGTCGCCGATCGGAATCTCCACCGGGACCACTTTCGGCGTGAGGTGCGCCTTCACGTCCTCGAAGACTCGCTCGAAGTCGGCGTGCTCCTTGTCCATCATCGAGACGAACAGGATGCGCGGCAAATGCAGGTGATCGCAGATCTCGTACGCCTTTTCGGTCCCGACCTCGACGCCGGCCGCGCCGCTCAGGACCACCACCGCCGCATCAGCCGCGTGCAGTCCGGTGACGACCTCACCGAAGTAGTCGAGGTAGCCAGGGGTATCGATCAGGTTGATCTTGGTATCGAGCCACTCGGCGTGAGCGAGGCCGAGCCCGATGGAATGCTTACGGTCGATTTCGTCGGAGGAGTAGTCGGTGAGCGCGGTGCCGTCCTTGATCGACCCGTGGCGGCGGCTCGATCCCGAGACGAAGGCGAGCGCATCCACCAGAGACGTCTTCCCGCTGCCTCCATGGCCGACGAAGGCCACGTTGCGGATGGCGTTCGAGCCATAGACTTTCATGGCCGCCACCTCCCGGAGTTTGAGGGAATCCCAACTTGCGCACCGCGTGGCAGCTTGTCAAATGCTGCGAGCGCAGGGTGTTAGGAGGACCGGATGACGCGTTTGCCCCGGCTTTCAGCCCCATCGGGATTACTCGTCGCGCTGGCGCTCGGGACGGGGTGCGGCGCGAAGGTGCCGCTCCCCGGCGACGGCGACGTCGAGCCGCCGATTTCGGTGGATCGGATCCGCGACCACCCCGAGCAGTTCCTGGGCAAGCGCGTGCGCCTTGGGGGCCATGTAGCCGAGCAGCACGGCAGCCGCATCTTCACCCTCAAGGACGAGGACCCCGTGCGCAAGGAGCAGATGCTCGTGGTCACCCGGCGCTCGCTCCCCCGGCTCCTCGCCGAAGAGCGGACGACACTCACGCCGAATGAGAGGGTCCTGGTGTCCGGCGTCGTCCGTCGCTGCGACGTGGCCGACGTCGAGGCCGAGCTGGCCGTTGATCTGGATCCCAAGCTCGAGGAGCGATTCCGCGGCAAGCCGATGCTCGTGGCATCCGAAGTCGTGCGTACGGATGCCGCCGCCGGGGAGGGGGAGGCGCCGGATACGCTGACGCCGCCCAACCACTGACGCGCCGCCGCGGCCGCGTCCAGCTCAGCGGCCGTCATAGATGTCGATCGGCTTCGAGAGCAGGTACTTGTCGAACCAGTTGAGGATGTGCTGCAGTCGCTCGACCCGGTGCGTCGGCTTCCCCATACGCGAGAGCCCGTGCGGTTCCGAGGGGAAGGTCACCATCACCACCGGGCGGCGGAGCGCCTTGAGCGCGCGGAACATCACCTCCCCGCCCTGTCCCGGCGGCGTCCGCAGATCGGCCTCGCCTTCGATCAGCATGAGCGGCGTCCTGATCCGGTCGGCGTAGCGCACCGGCGACCGCTCCAGGAACTCCTCCGGGTTCTGGAACGGGGTGGAGCGGAACCAGAACGGCCGGAAGAGCGTGAAATCGGCCGTGTACCAGAATCCCGACCAATCGCCGATCGAGCGCTGCGCCACCGCCGCGGCGAACCGGTCGGTCCGGGTGATCGTCCAGTTGGTCAGGATGCCGCCCCCACTCCCGCCGGTGACGCCCAACTTCGTGGGATCCACCCAGCGACGCTGCACCAGCGTGTCCACGCCGATCATGAGATCGCGATAATCGTCACCCGGGAAGCGATACTGGATGATGTTCGCGAACTCCTGTCCGTAGGAGGTGCTCCCGCGTGGGTTCGGCGCGAGCACCACATAGCCGCGGGCCGCCATGAGCTGGAATTCATAGAAGAAGCTCCAGCCGTAGGCGAGGTGCGGTCCACCGTGGATGTTGAGAATGAACGGGCTGCTGCCGTCCGGGTGGAACGCGGGCGGCCGGTACGCCCAGGCGTGGATCCGCCGGCCGTCGAAGCTCCGGTACCAGAGCTCCTCCGGCTGGGCCAGCTCGAGCTCAGCCAGGAGGGAATCGTTGTGCGCCGTGAGCCGGGTAAGCCGGCGGCTCCCGGTCTCGAGCAGGAACAGCTCGAGCGGATGGGTGGGGTCGCTCCGGGTGAGCGCGATCCGCGTGCCGTCCGGAGTTGCGGTGTACGCGGCGATCTCGTGGTTGCCGGTGGTGACCGGCTCGCGCCGCCCACTCGCCACGTCGAAGCGCATCAGGTTGGACCGGCCCTGCTCGCTCGTGAGCGTCAGCAGGCTCCGCCCGTCCGGCATCCACACGATCGGGCTCGATCCTGCTCCACCCCGCGGGGGGCGCTGGTCGCCGAGGATCACATCGCCCACATCGAAATCGTAGTCGCCCGTGAGCGGCCTCGGTTTTCCGTCCTGCCAGACGAACAGCTCCGTTTGGGTGGAGGATTGCCTGCGGGCAGGGTTGATGAACCCGGTGAAGGCGAACGCTTTGCCGTCGGGCGATGCCACGGCACCCGCGATCGGCCCATTGATGTCGACGATGGTGTCGAGCGCCCCGCCGTCCACGCCGACGGTGTAGACGTTCGCGTCCGGATCGGCGTAGTACGGCTCGGCCACCCGGTCCGAGGTGAAGTAGATCTTCGACCCGTCGGCGCTCCAGGCCAGGTCTTCCTCGTCGTACGGCCCCGACGTGACCGCACGCGCCGCTCGCGGACCTTCGGCGTGCGCGGCGTCCGCCTCGACCAGCCAGATCTTCCGGGCGCGTTTGGGATCGTCCCAACCCGCCGCATCCTGCCGGTACTCGGCGCGCGTGATGATGCGAACGTCGCTCTTCCGCGTCGTGTCGTCGGGCGTGTCGCCGGGCAGGGTCCTGCTGGTGAAGGCGATGCGCTTGCCGTCGGGAGACCACGCCGCCGCGGATGCGCCCTTCACGAGGTCGGTCAGGCGCCGCGGCTCGCCGCCGGCGAGCGGGAGGACCCAGAGCTGAGGCGGCTTCTGGTCAGCGCTCCGGAGAAACGCCAGCGCCGCGCCGCCCGGTGACCAGCGGGGCGCCACGTCGTCCGGTCCCGCGGTGAGCCTTCGGGGTGGCGTGCCGTCGGTGCCCACCGTCCAGATGCTGGCCTCGTAGCGGTCGTCCTTCTCGTTCACGCTGACGAGCACGTACGCCACCTGCCGTCCGTCGGGAGAAATCTGCGGATCGGCTACCCATCTGAGGCGGAGCAGATCGCGATCGGCGAGCGGACGCCGCGTCTGCGCGGGCGTGGCGGGCGCGAGGACGAGGGCGGCCAACAGGGAGAGCCACACGAGGGACACCGTGCGCACGGCGGCGACCTCCAACAGGCGGTGAATTGGTGCGGCAGGCATACTAGCGATAGCCGGCCGCCTGGAGCCCGAACAGCTCGGCGTACAGGCCGCCCCGGGCGACCAGCTCCTCGTGGGTGCCGTCCTCCACCAGCTCGCCGCCCTTGAGCACGAGAATCCGATCGGCCATGCGTACGGTGGAGAAGCGGTGCGAGATCAGCACCGCCATCTTGCCCGCGGTGAGCTCCGAGAACCGGAGGAACACCTCGTACTCCGCCCGCGCGTCGAGTGCAGCGGTCGGCTCGTCGAGCACGAGGAGCTGGGCGTCACGCAGGTACGCGCGCGCCAGGGCCACCTTCTGCCACTCGCCGCCGGAGAGATCCACGCCGCCGTCGAAACGCCGGCCGAGCATCTGGTCGTAGCGCCCTGCGAGCCGGGTTGCCACGGTGTCGGCAAGACTTCGCTCCGCGGCATCGCGGATCGCCGGCTCGTCCTCCCGCCGCTCGATGCTGCCGACCGCGATGTTCTCCCGCAGCACGAAGTCGTAGCGGACGAAGTCCTGGAAGATCACGCCCACGTGCCGCCGGAGACTCGCCACGTCGTAGTCCCGCAGATCCCGGCCGTCGAGCAGGATGCGTCCTTCCGTCGGATCGTAGAGCCGCACGAGCAGCTTGGCCAGCGTGGTCTTTCCCGCGCCGTTCTCGCCCACGAGGGCGAGCCGTTCGCCCGGGCAGAGCGTGAAGCTCAGGTGCCGTACCGCCCAGCGCTCGGAGTTGGGGTACCGGAAGCCCACCTCCTCGAACACGAATCCGTGCTTCACCGGCACCGGGATCGGGAGCGCGCCGGGGGTCGAGCGGATGCGCGGCTCGATCGCGAAGAACGAGAACAGGTCGTCCAGGTAGAGACTCTGCTCGTAGATCTGCGACAACGCGAGCAGCGTGCGCTGGATCAGGTCGCGGCTCTGCCGGAACGAAGCCGACAGGAACGTCAGCACGCCGATCGTGAACAACCCGGCCGGCCCACGATGCCCGATGATCGTGAGATGGATGATCACCACATAGGCAGCGTAGTATCCCAGCGTGCCGACCGTCGCGAGCAGCGTAGACACGATGCTCCGCCGCGTGGCCAGGGTGCGATTGGCCTCGTAGAAATCGCGGCTCACCCGGTCGTACCGATCGACCAGGAACTGCGACAGGCCGAAGACCTTCACTTCCTTGGCGGACACGTCGCTCGCGCCGATATACCGGAGATAGTCGAGCTGGCGGCGCTCGGGCGTCCAGCTGTAGAGCAGCGAGTACCCAAGCGAGGCGAAGTGGGTTTCGCCGAGCAGCGCCGGCAGCACCGCGACCACGAGCAGCACCAGGAGCCAGGGAACGTAGGCGGCGAGCGCCGCGGACAGCGAGACCAGCGTCACCAGATCCTGAAGCGTCGAGAGCACGAGGCTGAACAGCGCGATGCGGCCCACCGTCTGCCGGCGCGCGCGTTCGAGGCGATCGTACAGCTCGGCATCCTCGAACTGCTCGAGGTCGAGGGCGGCCGCATGCCGCATCAGATCCACGCTGGTGCGGTTCGCGAAGAGATCGCCGAGCAGGCTTTCGTACAGCGCCGACCCGCGACTCAGGGCTTCGCCGAACACCGCGATGACGAGCTCCGCGCCGAGCAGGAGCCCGAGCCGCTCCCACGAGGCGCCTCCCCGCGTCACCGCTGCGACGACCTCGTCGACGATCAGCTTGCCCAGCCACAGCACGGCCAGTGGAACCACTGCGCGTGCCATGCGGAGCACCAGGATGATCACGACGTAGCGCGGCTCGGTGGACCACACGAGCCGGAAGAGGCGCGGAAGGTGCCGCAGCGCGCGGAGCCGTTCCCGCCAGCTCGGCGGCGCGTCCGGCGGCTGTCCCGCCCGCGCCTTGCGGCCCCCACGGTCGGGATTGGGACGGATGCCGGGATGGGCGAGCGGAGGGGCCATCGAGTGTCGCGTATCGAGTGTCGGGATTCAAGTTTCGAGTGTAGTCTAGTTGGGCCTCACCTCGGCCGCTCTCGACTCGCAAGGTGACACTCGCAGGCACACTCGCATTCGGCACTCGACCCGTGACACTCGACACCCAGGTGACCGCCCTCGTCACCGGTGCCACCGAAGGCATCGGCCGCGCCACCGCGTTCGCCCTCGGCCGCGCCGGCTACCGCGTCGGCGTGTGCGCCCGCACCGCCTCGAAGCTCGAAACGCTCGTGGACGAGCTCAGGACCGCCGGGATCGAAGCCGCCGGCCGGGGCGGCGACGTCGGACTGGAAGGCGACGCCAAGGCGATCGTCGCAGGCGTCGAACGCCAGCTGGGTCCGGTGGGCGTGCTGGTGAACAATGCCGGCGTGCTCATCGCCAAGCGGATCGAGGAGCTCGCGCTCGAGGAGTGGGACGTGACGATGGCGACCAACCTGCGCGCGCTCTTTCTCCTCACCCGCGAAGTGCTGCCCGGAATGAGGCACCGACGCCAGGGCGCCGTCGTGAACGTCGCCAGCCTGGCCGGGAAGAACGGCTTCGTCGGCGGCACGGCGTACAGTGCATCGAAGCACGCGGTGCTCGGATTCAGCCGGTCTCTCATGCTCGAGGTCCGCCGGGACGGCGTGCGGGTCATCGCCGTCTGCCCCGGCTCCGTCGCCACCGCCCTGCTTCGCGACCAGCCGCTGCTTCCGACCAACCCCGCCAACATCCTGGCGCCTGAAGACGTCGCGGCGACGATCGTTCATGCGCTCCGGCTCCCGGAGCGCGCGCTGCTGAGCGAGATCGACGTCCGCCCCACCAGCCCGTAGGGCTCGCGCCCGTCTTCGGAGCCGCGCGGCGGTGTCGTGACCGGCCGTTACACATCGGGGCTTGACCGCCGTTACAGCGCGGGTAGCCTACCTGAAATGTTCTTCCGCACAAATGACGTTAGCCAGGAGGCGGCATGCCACGCCCATTCGAAGCCGGGGTCGCGCTCGCGGTGCTGTGCGCCGCGGCCCCTATCAGCGCGCAGAATAGATCGATCGACACCGACGGAACCGGCTCGCTCACGCTTCCCAACAGCGGGTTCGTGCGGCTCGGCCGCGGCACCTTCCAACAGAGCGGCGAGGCGGTCACGCTCAACTTCTACGGCACCAACATCGCCCTCCCTCTCATCTTCGAAGGCCGCGCGCGAACCGGGTCGTCCGGCGAGCTCTCGATCGAGATTACCGGCGGGCTCCGCGAGGCCACGACCCAGGGAACGGGCACCCTCGCGCTCACCGGCAACGAGCTCGGGCGGGTGCAACTCCGGGGCACGACCAAGGGCGGGGCGTTCGCCCTGGTGTTCGAGGGATCGGGCGGTGGGCAACCCGGCGGCGGCGGAGATGGCGATTGGAACGCGGGCGGCACTGGCGCACGACCCTTGGACATCTCGGTGGTGGGAACCGGCACGTATCGACTTGGGGGACGCCAGTACGGTGTCCGTGAGGCGCGGGTGCGGCTCAGGGATAACGGCCGCGCGGAGCTCCGGTTCGATGGCGACCGCCAAACCAGCGGTGAAGGTACCTGGCGATCCGGCTACGGTGGCCGGGCCGATATCCAGATCCACACCTGGAACGGCCAGCGCACCACCGGTTCCGCGGCCGTGTCGTTCCGGGGCAACGACATCGAGCGGGTTGGAGTCTCCCTCCCGGCCCAGAACGCAAGCGTCGAGTTTCGGCCGAGCGACCATGCCGGTGGAGGTGGCGGGACGCCCGGCGCCCGGCCCGTCAACACGTCGTTCGTCGGCACCGGAGGGTTCCGTGAGCGCGGACGGACCTATCCCCTGAGCGAAGCCTCCGTGCGACTCCATGACAACGGCCAGGCCGAGCTGCGCTTCCAGGGCCAGCGGCAGACCGGCGGCCGTGGCCGGTGGAGCGCGAACGGGAATTACGCCACGCTCACCATCGTCGAGTGGGATGGCCGCATGGCGAGCGGCAGCGGAAACGTCGTGTTCTCCGGCGGCCAGCCGAACCGGGTGAACGTGACGTTGCAGGGCGGCAGGTCGATCACGTTTCGGTCGACTCCTCAGATTCAGCCGCGGTGAGCGCGGTCGTCGGGCCTCAGCCCGGGAGGTAGCATGAGTCTCATCATGACGATCATCATCGGCCTCGTCGTCGGCATCATCGCGAAGCTGATCATGCCCGGCAAGGATCCTGGCGGCTTCATCATCACGACGCTGCTGGGCATCGCCGGTGCGTTTGTCGCGCGGTTCCTCGGCCAGGCGCTCGGCTGGTACGCCGAGGGCGAGCCGGCGGGGTTCATCGCGTCCGTGCTCGGCGCCATCCTGCTGCTGGCCGCGTACCGCTTCCTGCGGCGGGGCACCGCGGCCAGCTAGCGAGCTGGCTTCGCGGTACCTCGCGCTCGCCAACGGCGTTCGATCAGCGACGGAACGTCGTCGTGCAGGTACGTACGGAATTCTAGGAGGCGGTCCGCTTCCAGCCCGGCACCACGGGAGCCGGCATCATCGCCTGGCGCCGCGCGAGCTCCACGTGCGGCGCCACAATGTCGGCGAGCTGCTGCAGCTGCAGGACATCGTCGCGGGAGATGGCGCCGAAGCCGCGGGCGGTGAGCACCAGCGCCCCCACGGTCCGCCCGCCGGCCCGGAGCGGCACGATCAGCTCGGTCTGCTTCGGCGTCTCGGTCACCGCGTCGGCGAGCTCGTGCTGCAGCACCTGCCCCAGGGCGGTCCCCGCCACGGGCGCGAGCGGCAGGTCGGCCAGGTGCCGGGTCTCGCCCGGCTCCAGCAGCACGACCCGGTCTCCTTCCACCATGCGCACCGCGATGGCCAGCCGATCGCATGGCACCATCGCCCGCACTTCCTCCGCCAGACGCCGGGTCGCCTCGGCGAACTTCGACGTGGTTGCCAGCATGTCCGCGACGCGCGCGCGATGCGCCGGCGCCGTCCGGAGCCCGCCCAGCTGCTTTCGGAGCACGTGCATCTGCGACGCGAGCACGTACGCTTCGATCTGCGGCGCGACCAGCCGGCCGAGCTCCCGGATCAGATCGGCGTCGTCGGCGTGATAGAGATCCGCCGCAGTGCTCCCGACGAGAAGGTGCGCCGCAAGGTGACCGCCGGCCATCACCCGCGTCGCGAGCACCGACCGGAGCGACTGTCCCGGCGGGATGTCGTCCGCGAAGAGTGCGCCGGGCCATGCGACATGCGCGGTCACGTCCGGCAGACGAATGACGGACTCCCCGGCGAACAGGCCGGCCAGATCGATCCGATCGCGAGCGACCACCAGTGTCGGATCGGCCCAGGGAGGCGGTCCGGCATGCCCCGCGAGCCGATACTGCTCGCCGGGCCCGGGCGCCGGAATGAACACTTCGAACAGGTCGTGCGGGAGTTGCGGCTCCAGCGCCTGCGAGACCAGGCGGAAGAAGTCCCGTGGGGAGCGTGCGTCGCCCCAGGCGGCGGTCACCGAGGCGATGAAGTCCCGCTCCGCGCCACCCGGCGTCCACCGGCGCGCCAGCCGGGCGAACGTCGGAGCGAGCGCCGCGGCGACGCGGTCCGCCAGCGCACGCTCCCGCTCGCCGTACCGGTCGGGCGCGAGCTCAGCAAGGAGCAGCAGCCCCACGTCGCGGCGACCGAATCTGATCGGCAGGCAGAGCACCGACGGGTACGCCCGCCTGACAGCCGCGGCGACGGGGGCGATCTGCGGCTCGGTGAGATCCGGATTGGGAATCGGAACGGCGAGATTGTCCTGTGCCAGCTCCTCCGGGGCGAGAAGCACGACGTTGCCGCCGGCCGGATAAAGCCACAGCGCGAGCAGCGTGTGCGGCAGTTCGATACCGAGCGCGTTAGAGAGCGCCGCGTGCCAGGTGGCGAGCACCACCGGGTCCCGCGCGGTCTCGTCGGCGCGGATCAGCGGAATGAGCGGCAACTCTGGCGCTGGCTGGTCCATATGGCGCAAGCACGAAGCATGACGTATGCCCGGCCCACTTTGGTTCGACAACTATCGCCGGCGCAAGCACTTGAGACTTGCCGTCCCGCCGCAGGCAACCCGCCGGTGATCGGCGTGCCGCGTCCTGCACCCTCGGCTTGCAGCCTGTGAACGTTGCCCCGCAAGCAGTTAGGTTTACACTTGATATACCCCCCACCCCTATATAGCTTCATCACATGAAAGCCGTTTCCCTTCAGATCGAGGGCATGAGTTGCGGACACTGCCTCAATGCGGTGAACCGCGCGCTCAGCGCGCTGCCCGGTGTCACGCTCGACTCCGTTCAGATCGGCCGCGCGTCGCTCCACTACGACGAATCGGTCATCGCACCCGAGAGCATCCGCGAAGCGGTCAGCGACGCGGGGTATCGCGCGACGGTGGTATGAGCCCGGGAGAGCTGGTCGTCACCGCCGCGGGCCTGGGCGCGATCGCGTGGGTCAACTGGTACTTCTTCCTGGCCGGGCGCTCCGCGGTACGCGCGGATGCGACCGGCGGCGTACAGCGCGCCCGCATCGAGGTGGACAACGGCTACTCGCCGGCGGTGGTACGGGTGCGCGCCGGGCGACCGGTCCGCCTCGAGTTCCACCGGGTGGACCACTCCAGCTGCACCGAGGAGGTGGTGATCCCCGACTTCGGCGTCCGGAGCTTCCTGCCCACCGGGCGAATCACCGCCGTGGAGTTCACGCCCTTGGCCCCCGGCGCGCACGAGTTCGCATGCGGGATGGGCATGGTCCGAGGAAAGATCGTAGTCGATGAGTGAGACCTGCAGCATATCCGTCTCCGGCATGACCTGCGCCGCCTGCAGCAGCCGGGTGCAGCGCACGTTGGAGAAGACGCCGGGCGTGCACGATGCCTCGGTGAACCTGATGACCGGCACGGCGACCGTCGCGTTCGATCCGGCGGCGGTCACGCCCAGCGGGCTTGTCGAGGTCATCCGCGACACCGGGTACGGCGCCGCCTTGCCGTCGACGGACACGTCGGCCGAGGAGCTCTTCGAGGCGCAGGACGCCGAGCGCGCCGCGGAGGTGGCCGACCTGCGGCGGAAGTTCGGCGTGAGCCTGGTCGGGGGCCTCGCCGCGATGCTGCTCTCGATGCCGGAAATAGTGGGCCTGAACCCGTCCGTGGCACGCTGGGCTCTCCTCGGGGTGACTCTTCCGGTCGTCCTGTGGGCCGGGCGGCATTTCTACACCCGCGCGTGGGCCGCGTTCCGCCATCATAGCGCCGACATGAACACGCTCATCGCGCTCGGCACCGGCGCGGCGTTCGTCTTCAGCGGGTTCATGACCGTCGCGGCACGCTGGGTCGCCGCGCGCGGCCTCGAGCCGCACGTGTACTACGAGGCAGTAGTCTGGATCATCGCCCTCGTGCTGCTCGGCAACCTGCTCGAGGCCGGGGCGAAGGGACGCACCTCCGGGGCCATTCGGCGGCTGATCGGGCTCCGCCCGGCCACCGCACGGGTGGTGCGGAGCGGCGTCGAGTCCGAGGTCCCGCTCGACCAGGTGCGGGTCGGCGATGCGCTGATCGTCCGGCCGGGTGAACGGATCCCCACCGACGGCGAGGTGCTGGAGGGGCGCAGCTTCGTGGACGAGTCGATGCTGACCGGCGAGCCGGAGCCGGTCGCGAAGGAAGCCGGCTCGCCGGTGGTGGGCGCCACGCTCAACCGGAACGGTGCGCTCCAGATCCGAGCCACGCGCGTGGGTGGCGACACCGTCCTGGCTCACATCATCCGCCTGGTTCGATCGGCGCAGGGCTCGAAGGCGCCGATCCAGAAGCTCGCGGACCGGGTATCGGCGGTGTTCGTGCCGGTCGTGATCTCGATCGCGCTCGCCACGTTCGTGCTCTGGTACGATTTCGGCCCCGAGCCGCGTTATCTGCGCGCGCTGGTCTCGGCGGTGACGGTGCTGATCATTGCATGCCCCTGCGCGATGGGGCTCGCGGTCCCGACGGCGGTCATGGTCTCGACGGGCCGCGGCGCCGAGCTCGGGCTCCTGATCCGAGGCGGCGAGGCGCTCCAGCGCGCTGCGGAGATTGACACCGTCGTGCTCGACAAGACGGGCACGATCACCGAGGGCAAGCCCGCGGTGATCCACGGCGAAGTCGACGACGAGACCTTCCGCCTGGCCGCGTCGCTCGAGCGGTTCAGCGAGCATCCCCTTGCCGAGGCGATCGTGAAGGCGGCGCGCGCGCGGGGGCTCGCGCTCGAGGATCCCGAGGCATTCGAGGCGATCCCCGGCAAGGGTGTGACCGGCCGGGTGACGGGGCGGTCGGTGCTCGTGGGCAACCGTATGCTGCTGACCGATCAAGGTGTGGACGTCTCGTCGCTCGTGGCCCGGGCCGGCGCGCTCGCCGATGCGGGCGCCACCCCGGTGTTCGTCGCCGTGGACCGATGCGCCGCGGGGCTCCTCGCAGTCGCCGATCCGGTGAGGCCGACCAGCTCCGCGGCGGTCGCGCGACTCCGCGAAAGGGGGCTCGACGTGGTCATGCTCACCGGAGATGACGCCCGTACCGCCCAAGCGGTCGCGCGGCGCATCGGGGTGGACGAGGTGATCGCGGAGGTGCTGCCGGACCGGAAGCTCGCGGAGGTGCAGCGCCTCCAGGATAGCGGCCGGACCGTCGCGATGGTGGGTGACGGGCTCAACGACGCGCCCGCCCTGGCACAGGCCGACGTCGGCATCGCCATCGGCACGGGAACGGATGTGGCGATGGAGACCGCCAGCATCACGCTGATGCGCGACGACCTGCTCGGCGTCGCGAACGCGGTCGAGCTGGCGCGTCGGACGATGCGGGTGATCCGGCAGAACCTCTTCTGGGCGTTCGTCTACAACGTGATCGGGATCCCGATCGCCGCCGGCGTGCTCTATCCGTTCGGCGGGCCCTTGCTCACGCCGGCCTTCGCCGCCGCCGCCATGGCGGTGAGCTCGGTCAGCGTCGTCACCAACAGCCTTCGCCTCAGGAAGTGACGCATGCCTGAGATCTCGGCCTGCCCCTGCTCCCGGCCCGGAGACGGCACCCACGCCGTGGCTCTGGATCCCGACGTGAAGCAGTCAGTGCTGGTGCGGCTTCGGCGCATCGAGGGCCAGGTGCGCGGCCTGCAGCGCATGGTGGAGGAGGAGCGCTACTGCGCCGACGTGGTCGGGCAGATGGCGTCGGTGCAGGAGGCGCTCCGGGGCGCGAGCCGGGCGCTGCTGCACAACCACCTGCGGCACTGCGCGACCCAGGCGATCCGCTCCGGGGACGAGGCGCAGGCCGAAGCGATGTACCAGGAGCTGCTGGAGCTGGTCTACCGGAACGCGCGCTGAACGGCGTCGGCGAGCGCCTCCAGGCTGTCCACAAGTCGCGGTCCCGGCCGGGCGAACAGCCCCACCCCGTCGAAGACGTGCACCCGACGGGTTCGCGTGAACGGCAGCGACTGCAGCGCCGGCCGACGCAGCAGTGCGTCGAGCTCGGCGCGGGCGCGATCCGCCGGATAGCCGCAGCAGGCAACGCACAGCACCTCGGGTTGCCACGCGACGACGTCCTCCCACCGGATGGTGCGGCTCGCCTGCCCCGCCCGCCCGATGCCGTCCACCCCACCCGCCAACTCGACCAGCTCCGGGTTCCAGTGGCCGCCGCACATCGGCGGGTCGAGCCACTCGAGGAACGCGACCCGCGGCCGGTGCGGCACCGACGCCGTCCGCGCACGTACCGCCTCGATGCGCCGCCGGAGCCCCACCACCAGCTCGGCGGCTTCGGCGTCCTTGCCGAGTGCGTTCCCGATCTCCGTGATCGACTCCAGGACCTGTACCAGCGTGTGCGGCTCCGAGCTCAGTACCCGCGGCGCCACCTGCACGGCGCAGAGCGCGCCATCCACCTCGCGCTGGGTCACGGCGCACACCTCGCAGAGCCCCTGGGTGATGATGAGGTCGGGCTCGAGCGCACCGAGCGCCTCGACGTCGATGGTGTAGAGTGACTCACCCCGGCCGAGGCAGTCGCGGACGACAGCGTCGATCTCGCCGCTCGACGCATGCGTCGGCACGCGCGTGCCGGTGAGCCGCGGCAGGTGGGTCACCGCCGGGTCGTCGCACGAGTGGCTCACCCCGACCAGCGCGTCACCGCCACCCAGCGCGAGCACGATCTCGGTGGCGCTCGGCAGCAGCGACACGACTCTCATGTGCGTGGCTGCCAAGGCTCGACCCGCGTCATGATGGCGCGGCGCTGGGAAGCGGTCAGCCAGAGCCACGCCGCGATCTCGTCCACCGTCCGGCCGCACCCGTCGCACAGGCCATCCGGGCCGACCCGGCAGGTCTGGCGGCACGGGCTGGGAGGCATCGGGTCAGCCACCGGCCGCCACCGCGGTCGCGGGAACGAGGTCGGCATACACGAACCCCTCTCTCTCCGTCACGACGCCCGGCTCGACCGCCACGGGGTGCATGAGCATCGGTCCTTCGGACACGAAGGTGTGGAACTCACCGCGTTCCCCGCAAGGATCGACGTCGGGCGGCAGTGCCGTCAGGAAGCCGGCATCGATGATCCGCCCGGCGACAGCGCCGTCGAGCCGGGTCGGATCCACGCACACGACATGGGCCCGCACGCCGGCGGCCACCATCCGCGCGGCGAGGCGCGCCGTATCCCGTCCCCAGAGCGGGAACAGCGGCGTGAGCCCGGTGGACTCGAGCAGCCGCTCGCGATACGCGCGCACGTCGGCCAGGAACAGGTCGCCGAACGCGACGTAGGTCGCGCCCCGCTCCACCGCGAGCTTCCGCAGCGCCTCGACGGTGACCCGCTCGTAGATCTCGTTGGAGCACGGCCACGGGAGCGCGGCCTCGACCAGCGGCAGACCCGTGGCTTCGGCCTGCGCGCGGGCGAGCTCGACGCGCACCCCGTGCATCGACACCCGGCCGAATGCCGGGACGACGCTGGTGAAGAGCCCGACCACGTCGACCTCGCCGGCGCGGCACAGCTCGTGGAGCGTCCACGCCGCGTCCTTCCCCGTGCTCCAGGAGACGACCACCCGGGCTCGTTGCGTCATGGCCGACGCCTCACCGGATCGCGGAGGTCACGCCGACGAGCACCACGCGGCCCCGCGCCGGGAATCCGGCGGGCTGCTCGTAGCGCTCGTTGAACAGGTTCTCGACCCGTGCGCGGAGGCCGAGTCCCGGCGCACCACGCCGGGCGGAGAGCAGCGTCGCCGTGCCGCTGAGGTCGAGCGTGACGTAGGACGGCAGCTCGATGCGCCGGGTCGGGTCGGGAAATTGGGCGAACCGTAGATCGTCCCGGGCCCCGACGTACGTGAGCACGGCGCCGAGCTGCACCGGCAGCTGCCACGCGGTGTTGACCCGGGCGGAGAAGGAGTGCTTCGGCCGGCGGATCAAGGGAAGGTCCTCGACGAACTCCTCGTCGGCCCCCACGGCGAATCCGGCATCCGCCACGTTGCTCTCGAGATACGTATACGACACCCCGGCGGCGAGCGGGCCCACGTTGCGCACTTCGAGCGCGGCTTCCACGCCGTTCGCATCCGCTTCCGCGATGTTCACGTAGTTCGGGTCGCCCGGGTTCGCCACCGCGAAGGTGAACTGCACCATGTCGCGAAACCGCTGGACGAATCCCGTGACGCCGAGGGTCACCCGTCGGGCCGCGAGATCCTGCTCGATGCCGGCCTCGAAGCTCGTCGAGCGTTCCGGCTGCAGATCCGGGTTCCCGGTGACGAAGCCGGTCGCGAAGTTCTCGAAGAACGTGGGCTCCTTGAACGCGGTGCCTGCAGCGGCGCGGAGCCGGGTCGTGGCCGAGGCAAAGACGAGCCCGCTGGCCCGCCAGGTCCAGAAGGTGCCGAACCGCTCGTTGTCGTCCACCCGCCCGCCGGCGGTGAGCCGCACCCGCGAGGTGGGCTCGAGCGTTCCCTGCAGGTAGTAGCCCCAGTTCCGGCGGCTCGCCTCGAAGAGGTCGGTGGTCGCGCCGAAGCCGAAGTCGAACTCGGAGGCCACCCGTTCCTCCTGGTCGTCGAGCGACACCCCGCCCATCAGGAGCGCGCGCGGCAGGCCGGAGAACACCAGGCGCGCGTCACCGGTCCACCGTCCCATCTCCGCGTCGCGAAGCGACAGCGAGCTCGGGCCCGGCGCGGGGTCGGGGCGATCGTCGGACGCGATGTCGCTCTCGTACCGGCCGACCACGAGTCGGGCCTCGAGCGCAGGGAACAGGCGGTGCGCCGCGTCGAGCGAGATCGTGAGCTCGCGGTTGGTGGCAAACTGGTTCTGATCCACCACCGCGCCGGTAAAGTCGGTGGGAAACTGGAAGCGCCCGTCGGTCCATCGCCCCGACAACGTGACATCGCTGCGTGAGCCGGGACGGAGGCGTAGCAACGCGCTGGCGACGGTGTTGCGGAACCGGTTGTTGAACTCGTATGCGCCGTCGGTCGTGAAGCGGGAGAGCGAGGCCGACCACCCGAGCGGCCCGGCGTCTCCGCGAGCCGAGCCCTCCCAGCGGAACGAGTCATACGTGCCGCCCTCGACGAGGGCATCGAACTCGGCGCCTCGCCCGCCCGCTCCCGCCCGCTCCCGCCCGCTCCCGCCCCTCGTAATGATGTGCACCACGCCTGTCACTGCGTCCGACCCGTAGATCACGCTCGCCGGGCCACGCAGCACCTCGATCCGCTCCACGTTGTCCGTGGTGAGTGCGGAGAAGTCGTAGCTGCCGCCGGGCTGATTGGCCGGCACACCGTCCACGAGCACTTTGACGTAGTCGCTCTGCCCGCCGCGAAGGAACAGCGAGGCGGTCGCACCGAACGAGCCGTTCTGCACGATCTGCACGCCGGGGACCTGCCGGAGCGCGTCGCCGACGTAGCGGATCCCCTGGGAGCGGAGCTCCTCGCCGGTGAGAACCGTGATGGTGGCGGCGACCGAATCCGCCCGCATCGGGTAGCGGTCGGCCGTGACGACGATCTCGGCAAGGGCCGTCGTGTCCTGCGGCTCCTGGGCCGCGAGCGGTGCGAGGCGGGCGGCCGCGAGGAGCGCGGCGGCGACGGACGAGGGGCGGATCATGGAAGCGCCTTCGATCGGCTGACGTTGAGGGATGCTGCATCGGTCGAGCGGTTCAGCTCCGCGAGGCGGCGGCGGAGCTGGCGCACGGCCAGGGGAGCGCGAAGACCCGCACGAGTGAGCGCGGGCGGGAGTGGCGTGATGACTCGGCCGGCGCGGACGGCGCGAACCGTCCGCCATTCGGGCCGGGTGAGCGCGGCCCCGGCGGCGCTGTCGGCGAGAAACACGGCCTCCGGGTCGCGCGCGACGATCGATTCGAGCGACACCGGCGCCGAGGCGGAGGGCACGTCGCCGAACACGTTGCGTCCACCGGCCAGCTCGAGGAGCTCGCTCATGAACGCGCCTGCGCCGAGGGCGACGGTCGGATCGGGCCAGGCGAGGAGGAGGACGGGAATCGCGGCCGCCCGGTGGGCGGAGAGTCCCGCGGACGCGTCCGCGAGCCCGCGCTCGAACTCCCGCGCGAGCGCCTCGCCCGCGGCGCTTGCCCCGGCGAGCACGCCGAGGAGACGAGCCACGCGCGGGACGTCAGCCAGGCGGTCGGTGCGCAGCTCCACCACCGGGATGCCGAGCGCCTCGAGCTGCGCCGCTGCCGGGCCGGTTACCGCCGTGTGGTACAGCACGACCAGATCGGGAGCCCGCGCGGCCACCGCTTCGACGTTGGGGGGGAAGCCGCCCCCGACGCTCGGAATGGACCCGACTGTCGCGGGCCAGTCGCACCATTCGGTACGGCCGACTACACGGTCGCCGAGTCCGGCACTGAGGAGGATCTCGGTCGTGGTCGGGATGAGGGAGACGATGCGGCGTGCCGGCGCGCCGAGGCGAACGGTATCACCCGCGTCGTCCACCACGGCCAGGGCTCCGCCCGCCGCCGGCGCGCGATCGGCGCGGCAGGCGGTGAGTGTGATCCCGAGGACGAGCGTGAGCGCTGTGCCCGTCAAGCGAACCGCCCATTCCCGGAAGACCGAGAATGGGCGGACGCGGGCCGTGCGGCTGAGGCCTTGGTCGCCACCGGTCCCTCCCCCGAGGGTAGTGTGGTGGCGCGAGCACGGAGGTCTCCTGGCTTCGGGCCCTCGCTCGCCTTCCCGGTTTCCCAGTGGCGTGCCTGAGCGAGGTATGTGTTGCCCGTTACAGTGGCGGGGCCGCGCCGGAGTTGCACCGGCTTCCGAGGGTCTGCGCTCGCGTAGAGCGGTTGTCGGCTGCGACTATACCGACGCGCCGCCCGGAGCGCAAGGCGAGGGGGCCCGGTGGATGGCTCCGCCGCGGGCCGCCCGGCTACAGTTCACCGGTGACAATGCACTCGCGCCAACGCAGTTGGACGGACGGGATGCTCCGCCGGCGATCGTGGTGGATGGTCGGCTGGGCCCTCACCTGCGGGAGCTGCAGGGCGCCGGCGGCCCGGACTCCTCCCGCCGCGCTCAGCGTCGTGGATGATCTCGGACGATCGGTGACGCTCGCGGGCCCCGCCCGCCGGATCGTCTCGCTGGTGCCCGCGACCACGGAGCTTCTGTTCGCGATCGGTGCGGGTGACGCAGTCGTCGGCCGCACCGACTGGTGCGACTACCCGGTGGCGGCGTTGGCTGTGCCGAGCATGGGGGATGGCATCGGCCCGAACCTCGAGGCCGTGATCGGCCAGCGGCCCGACCTCGTGCTCCTGTACGCCTCAGCGGATCGGGGAAGGGTCGCCGAGCACCTCGGCCGGCTCGGAATCCAGGCGATGAGCCTCAGCACCGATCAGCTTGCCGACGTGGCCCGGCTCGCCCGGGTGCTCGGCCGCGTGACCGGTCACGAACGTTCGGCCGATTCCCTCACCCAGGCGTTCGAGCGGGATCTGGCCGCCGCGCAGGCGCCGGAGGGCGGCGCGCGCAGTGCGTTCCTGCTGGTGTGGGATCAGCCTCCGATGACCGTCGGCCGGGGCAGCTTTCTGACCGAGCTGATGGCGCGCGCAGGGCTCAGGAACGTATTCGATGACGTCGGCGCTTCGTCGGCTGTGATCAGTATCGAGGGCGTTGTGGCGCGCGATCCGGACCTGATCCTCACGCTCGGCTCGGCGAGCCCGAAGGTCGCCGGGCGGCCGGAATGGGAGGTGGTGCCGGCCGTGCGCGACCGCCGGTTCGTGCACGCGGACGGCTCGGAGTTCAGCCACCCCGGCCCGCGTTCTCCCCAGGCGATTCGCGAGCTCCGTCAGGCCGTCGAGGCGGCGACCTTGCGCTGACTCTCGGCGCGAACCATGTCACGACCCACGGTCCGCATCGCACCGAGCATGACGATGCCGCCCAGCACCGCCACGCTCGGCAGCACGAACACCGCGCGGTCGATCCCAAAGTTGTCCGAGAGGAAGCCCACCAGCGGAAATGCGATGGCATCGCCCGCGAGGTGGATGAAGAGGAGATAGGTACCGGCCACCGTTGCGCCGACGCGCGCCGGCACCACGTCGAAGATCACCGCCGTCAGCGGGCCGTTGTACCACGAGAGGAAGAAGAACGCGGTGAAGAACACCGGGGTGAAGATCGCCGGATCACGCACTGTGAGCAGCCAGATCGCCAGCGGGCCGCCGATCAGGAGTCCGAGCGACACCACGATCACCCGCCCTCGCTCGGTGTAGCGCCGGAGCCAGTCGCCGAGCGCGCCCCCCGCCAGTGTCCCGGCGGTCCCCGATACCAGTCCCCACTTGCCCAGCAGCGTCGCCGCTTCGGACGACGAGAGCCCGAGCTCGCGCGCGATGAAGGTGGGGCCCCACCCGACGATGCCGTTCATGCCGAATGAAATCATCGCGCCGGCCGCGAAGACGAAGCTCAGCGTAGGGGTGCTCAGGACGCGGCGTCCGGCCGCCACGATGTCGTCGAACGTGGTGCTCACACCTTCGCCGAACGGCGTCTTCCGGAACTCGCCCCGGCGGCCGAGCCGCACCCACCGCGCGATGTCGAGCGCGAGTCCCAGCCCGACGGCGGCGCCGAACGCCGCGACGTCGAGCCGGGAATGCGCGCCGTACACCCGGTCCAGCAGGTACGCGATCCCCATCCCGGTGACGACGCCGAGGAGCGTGAACCCGAACTCCTTGAAGAGCGCGGAAATGCCGCCCTCGGCGTTGCGGAGATATCCGCGGAAGGTGAGGTGGCTGGGCACCCGCGTGGGATCGATCAGCCGCGCCGCGAGAAACGCGCACAAGAGGCCCGGCATGCCGACCACCATGAAGGCGATGCGCCAGCCGTACGACGCCTCGAGCACGCCGCCGAGCCCGATGCCGAGCACCCCGCCGAGCGCGATACCGGAGGCGAGCACGCCCATCGCCCCGGCGCGTCCCTTGCCCGGGAAGTAGTCCGCGACGAGCGACGAGGCGGCCGGCCCGAACGCCGCCTCGCCGATGCCCACCGCCGCCCGGCAGGTGAAGAGCTGCCAGTAGCTCCGCACCAGCCCCCCGAGGAACGTGAACACGCTCCAGACGGCGACGCCGCCGGCGATCACCGCGCGGCGCGAGCGCAGGTCGCTGATCACACCGAACGGCAGCGCCGCGACCGAGAACACCAGGATGTAGGCGGAGCCGAGCCACCCGAGCTGCGTGTCGGACAGGCCGAGGTCGCGCTTGATCGGCTCGAACAGCGCGAAGATGACGTTGCGGTCGAGATAGTTGAGGAGGTTGATGAACGCGAGCAGGCCGAGGACGTACCCGCGGTAGGCGCGTGAGATCGTCACCGGCGCGCGACGGTCTCCGTCCCGCCCGCGGCTGGATGCATGTGCGCGAGGGATTCCTCGGCGCGGCGGTCACGGAACTCGAGCGCGGTCCGGTACTCCTCCCGCAGACGATCCATCATCGCGGCGCGGCGATCGTACAGTCGCCGGAGCGGGCGCGGAGCGTGACGCGCCCGGGCGTACGCGGTGAGCAGCGGGAGCGCTACCGAGTTGTCGATGTAGACCACGACGGTGCCCGGCAGCTGGTCCGGATCGATCTTGCCCCAGCTCACCGCCTCGGCGGGGGTCGCGCCCGAGAGGCCGCCGGTGTCCGGCCGCGCATCGGTCATCTGGAGGAAGTAGTCGTGACCCCGCTCGTCGATGCCGAGCACTTCCTGGATCTGCGGTTCGGTCTGGAGCATGAAATTCTTGGGGCTCCCCCCGCCCACGATCAGGCAGCCGCTCTTCCCGCCGCTTCGCTTGGCCTCGAGCACGATGGCCGCGGTCTCGTTGACGTCGGCGCTCACGTCGAAGCGGAGCCTGGAGCCCGCCAGGGCCTGCTCGGCCACGTTCATCCCGATCGAACTGTCCCCCGGCGAGCTGGTGTAGATCGGCACGGCGAGCTCGTGCGCCGCGGCGAGCACCGACTTGCGGGTCAGGCCGAGCGCCCGCTCGCGTTCCCGCAGGTAGCCGCCGACGAGCCAGTGATACTCGGCCGAGCTCATGGGGCGCTGGAACTCGTCGCGGGCGCTCACCTCGCGCACGAACTTGTCGGTGGAGAGCAGCACCGAATAGTCGAAGAAGATGTCGTAGATCCGCACCACGCCGTTGTCGCGGAGCTCGACGTCGTCGGCGTACGGCGTGCCCCGGTGCATCGCCAGCCCGAGCCCGAAATGAGCGTCGTGGTAGAGGTTCGCGCCGGTCGAGATGATCCAGTCGACGAATCCGGCCTCCATCAGCGGAATGAGCGAGCTCATCCCGAGCCCCGCGGGCGTCATCGCGCCGGTCAGGCTCATGCCCACGGTCACGTCCGGCTCGAGCATGCGGCGGGTGAAGAGGTGGCAGCCCTCGCGCAGCCGGCCGGCGTTGTAGGCCAGGAACGCGTTGTCGATCAGGTCGGCGGCCGTCTCGCGCCCGTCGATCGGTGACGGATCGATGCGCTGACCGCGAAGATAGTCGTGCGACGGGCGGGTCATCCCTGCAAGCGCTCCTTGTCGGCCGGCTTCTTCCGGCGCGTCTTCACCACGATGCGCACCGCCTCGGCCGGATCGTCAGTGACGCAGAACAGGTCGAGATCAGCCAGGTTGATCTTCCGCTCCCCCGCGACCGTGGCGCGCAACCAGTCGACCATCGGCCCCCAATACCCGCTGCCGAACAGGACCACGGGAAAATGGCGGACCTTGCCTGTCTGGATGAGCGTGAGGGCTTCGAACAGCTCGTCCAGCGTGCCGTAGCCGCCGGGGAACACGATGAACGCCGTGGCGTACTTCACGAACATCGTCTTCCGCACGAAGAAGAACTTGAAGTTGAGGCTCCGGGTCACGTACGGATTGGTGCCCTGCTCGAACGGCAGCTCGATATTGCAGCCGACCGAGATGCCGTTGGCCTCGCGAGCACCCTTGTTGGCGGCCTCCATGATGCCCGGCCCGCCGCCGGTGATCACCGGGATACCCGCCTGCGCGAGCAGGCGGCCGGTCTCCACCGCGGCCTCGTACTCCGGATCGCCCGGCGGCGTGCGCGCCGATCCGAAGATCGACACGCCGTCGGCGACGTCCGCCAGGTTGTCGAAGCCCCACACGAACTCGCCCAAGATCCGGAGCGCGCGCCACGAATCCGACGCCTTGTGCATCTCCTTGCCGTCACGCGGGCCGGGGCTCTCGAACAGCACCTCGTCGTCCGTCGGCGGCTTCGAATCGCCGAGCGCGTGGTGAGGCTTCGTGTGCTGGGGGGTCACGGCTTGAGCAGCTCCACGAGCGCGCGGGTATCGTCGCGCTCGTTGTAGAAGTAAGGAGAGACGCGCACGTGTCCGTGCCGCGCATCCGTCACGATGCCCGCCGCGGCGAGGCGGCGGACATCCCGTGCGGGGTCGTCACTCGGCAGCATCACGATGCCCGACCGCCGTGCCGGTTCGGCCGCCACCCGCGGCGCGAGCCCCGCGGTCCGCGCCGCCTCGATCAGATCCTCCACCAGATCCATCGTGATCGCGCGGGCCTCCGGAATCCCCACCTCATCCAGCACGTCCAGTCCACCGAGCTGGGCATACACCGCGGCCATGCCCGGCGTGCCGGCCTCGAAGCGGCGGGCATCGGCGTGGAGCTCGAGAGCCCAAGGATCGAACCGGAACTGCTGGCGGTACGCGAACCAGCCCGTGGCGCGTGGCACGAGCGAGGCGTGAAGATCCGCTCGGGCGTACAGGAACGCGATGCCCGAGCCGCCCAGCAGCCACTTGAGCCCGCCCCCGCAGTAGAAGTCTGCGTCGAGCGCCTGCACCTCCACCGGAAGCTGCCCTGCCGCCTGATAACCGTCCACGAGGCAGAGCGCGCCGCGACGGTGCGCGATGTCGGCGACGGCCCGCACGTCCTGAATGGCGCCGGACGTGAAAAACACGTGGCTGGTGGCGACCAGCGCCGTGCGGCCATCCACGGCGCGCTCGAGCAGCGCGAGCGGCACCTCGATGCCGTCCGGACTCTCGAGCACGACCACGTCCACCCCCTCGCTCCGCTTCGCGAGCCACTGGTAGGCGATGGTCGGAAAGTCGAGGCTCGTGACCACGACGCGCGGCCGTCGCCGGTAATCGAGCGACTCGGCGACGGCGGTGGGCCCGGTCGAAATGTTCGGAAGGAGCGCGACGTCGCGGCCGGCGGCGCCGATCACCCGCCCGTAGCGCTCGCGCAGCTCGGCCAGCGCGGCCCACCACACGTCGTACCAGGCCGCCGCGCCCCGCGCCTCCCACAGGTCCAGATACTCGTTCACGCGCGCGCGGGACCGGCGTGACAGCGCGCCGAGTGAGCAACTGTTCAGGTAGCGGACATGGCGAAAGACGGGGAACTCGTCCCGGAGTCTGGCGGCGCGCGGCGCGCGTGCGGGAGCGGCGGTCATCGCCTCGGCAATATACCCATGCCGGTCATTATTATACGGGCATGGGTGCCGCGTCCTGGTCGTCGCTTGCGGTGCGCCTTGCCGCCCGCGCGGCGCTCCGTCCCCGACTCGCGCTCGACCTGCTGCGCGCCGTGTGGGCGTTCCGCCGCCGCGAGTGGTGGCGCCGACCCCCGTTCCTTCCCGTTCCCGACCGCGACTATCTGCGCTGGCGGATGTACACCGCCTACGCCGACGAGAATGCCGTCCCCCCCGCCGACGACGTCGTGCGCTTCGCGCGCTGGCGGCGGGAAACCATGGGCCTGTGAGACACCAAGCGCCGCCCGTGGAAATCCTCGCGACGGGAGTGGCTGACCCCCGCTCTCGCGTCGTCATCGTCGGTGGAGGATTCGCCGGGCTCTATGCCGCCAAGGGCCTCAAGCGCGCTCCGGTCCACGTGACCCTGGTGGACCGCCGGAATCATCACCTCTTCCAGCCGATGCTCTACCAGGTGGCGACGGCCGCGCTCAACCCCAGCGACATCGCCAATCCGATCCGATCCATCCTCCGCGCTCAGAAGAACGCCGACGTTCTGCTCGGTGACGTGGTGTCGGTGGACGTGGAGAGCCGGGAGGTGCTCCTCGCCGACGGCTTGGCCTTGGCGTACGACTATCTGATCGTCGCCACCGGCGCCCGCCACTCGTATTTCGGCCACGATGAGTGGGAGCGGCTCGCCCCCGGGCTCAAGAGCCTCGAGGATGCCGTGAACATCCGGACTCGCGTCCTCCTGGCGTTCGAGCAAGCGGAGCGCGAGACCCGGCCGGAGCTGAGACAGGCCTTGCTGACGTTCGTCGTGGTGGGCGGCGGCCCCACGGGGGTGGAGCTGGCGGGCGCCCTCGCGGAGATTCGCAACTTCGCGCTCAAACGCGACTTCCGGCAGATCAACCCGCGCGATGCCACCGTCATGCTCATCGAGGCGGGGCCGTGCATCCTCGCGACCTACCCGCCCGAGCTCAGCGAGCGGGCCGTGAACGAGTTGCGGCGTCTCGGAGTGGAAGTGCGCTCCAACACCATGGTGACGAACATTCGGGAGTGGTCGGTCCAGGCGGGCGAGTCGTCGATTCCGACGCGGACCGTGCTCTGGGCCGCCGGGAATGTGGCGAGCCCGCTCCTCAAGACGCTTCGCACGCCGCTCGATCGGCAGGGCCGCGCTATCGTGCAACCGGATTGTTCCATCCCCGGGCACCCGGAAGTGTTCGTGCTCGGCGACGCGGCACATTACCCGGAGGGCGACGGCACCCTGCCCGGCGTATGCCCCGCGGCGATTCAGATGGGTCAGTACGCGGCGCGGGTCATCCGGGAGGAGGTCGCGGGCCGCCGGCCCGCCCAAGGATTCGCCGCATCGCCGGAGGGCCGGAAAGCGCTCGACGGCACGCACACCGCCGCGAGGCGCCCGTTCTCCTACTGGGATAAGGGCCAGCTCGCAGTGATCGGCCGAGGCCACGCGGTGGCCGACATTGGCCGGCTGCACTTCGGGGGCCTCATCGCGTGGCTCGCGTGGATCTTCGTCCACATTTTCTTTCTGATCGGCTTCCGGAACCGCCTGCTCGTGCTCATTCAGTGGGCGTATTCCTACATCACCTACCGCCGCGGAGCGCGACTCATCACCGGCGAGGTTGGACCGGGGGCGCCGACCCGGCCGGTCAGCGAATTTCCCACCCGCCCGCTCGACGACCTGGCGCCGCTCGGCACATCAGCGGGGCGGCCGGGCGCGCCATGACGATCACCGCCGAGCGCGTGAAGGCGTACGCGCTCGAGCTCCGCTTCATCGCCTGCGGGATCACCGATCTCGCCCCCACCCCGCACGCCTCGGCGCTCGACGCCTGGCTGGCGAACGGCTATGCGGGCACGATGCGGTACCTGCATCGGCAGGCCAAGAAACGCAAGCAGCCGGAGCTGATTGATCCTCGGCCGGTCTCCGCGGTAGTAGTCCTCGACAACTACTATTCCGCCGAAACCGAGGCCGATCAAGCCGCGCCGAGGGTGGCCAAGTACGCTCGCGGCGAGGACTATCATCGTGTCACGATGGAGCGGCTGGACAAGCTGGCGGCTTTTCTCAGCCGAAATGGCGCCTCCTACGCACGCAGCTTTTCGGATGCCGGCCCCGTACCCGAACGTGAGCTCGCCCAGCGGGCCGGCTTGGGCTGGATCGGCAAGAACACGATGCTGGTGCGGCCCGGCGTTGGCTCGTTCTTCTTCATTGGCTCAGTCTTCACCGATCTGGCACTTCCGGCCGACGCGCCGTTCGCGAACGATCACTGCGGCTCCTGCACTCGATGTCTCGAGGCCTGTCCGACCGGGGCATTCGTGGCGCCCCGTGTGCTCGACGCCACCCGGTGCATCTCGTATCTCACGATCGAGCACAAGGGCCCGATCCCGAACCAGTTGGTTCCGCAGCTCGAGGGATGGGCGTTCGGTTGCGACGCCTGCAACGACGCCTGCCCCTGGAATCAGCGATTTGCCGCCGAGACCGGGGTGGTGGAGTTCCGGCCGCGACGCGACCTGAACGGAGGGGATCCCGAGCAGTTCGAGCGGATGAGCGAGGACGAATTCGCACGCCGGTTCGGTGACACGCCGTTCGCCCGGCCGGGGCTTGCGAGGATGCGCAGGAACGTCCGCGCCGCGCTTGCGTCGGTCATGCCGGCGCCCGGAGTTGTGGCGGGGTCACCTGCGGTTTCGGCCGGATCAGATTGAAGCGCACGATGTGCCCGAACGCGGCCACACCGTCCCGCCAGCCGATCTTCTTCCCTTCCGCATAGGTCCGACCCGAGTAGGAGATGGCGATCTCCCAGATGCGCGCCCTCGCCTGCGCGAGTCTGGCCGTCAGCTCCGGCTCGAAGCCGAACCGGTCGCTCGTCAGTACCAGTGACTTCATGAGCGGTGCGCGCACCATCTTGTAACACGTTTCCATGTCGGTCAGGTTCAGATCCGTGAACATGTTCGACATGAGCGTCAGCAGCCTGTTGCCCATCGAGTGCCAGAAATACAGCACCCGGTGGGGACCCCCGAGGAACCGCGATCCGAAGACTGCATCGGCTTTGTCGTCGACAATCGGCTGGAGCAGAAGTGGCAGCTCCGCGGGGTCGTACTCGAGGTCCGCGTCCTGGATCACGATCACGTCGCCGGTCGCGCGCTCGATGCCGGTCCGGATGGCGGCGCCCTTGCCCCGGTTCACCGGATGGTGAGCCACCGCGTGCAGCAGACCCTCCGCCTGGAGCCGGTCCAGCACGGCGCCGGTGCCGTCGCTGGACGCGTCGTCGACCGCGATCAGCTCGAGGTCGAGCGGCACCGCCCGCACCTGGGCTACCACCGCCTCGATGGTCCGGACCTCATTGTACGCGGGGATGATGACCGACACGCGCGGACTGTCACGCATTGGATCTCCGGGATGCTGGGGCCGCTGCAGATGATATCCTGGCCACTTGCCTGCCGCGAGCCGTGTGGACTAGTTGTGGTGGTGACCGGTCCCCTTGGCTTCCGGGTGGCCACCGCCACCGATGCCGTCGCGCTCGCGGCGTTCGCGCGCCGCGCCTTTCACGACGCCTATCTCACCGTCATGGAGCCCGAGCTGATGCAGCGGGTTCTGGCCGAGCAGTTCGGGCCGGCTCGGCAGCGCGCCGAGATCGAGGATCCATCGGCCAGCTGGGTCGTGGCGGAGGTCGGCGGTGTGCTTGCCGGATATGCCTATCTCAGGCTGGGACGCATGCCGGAGGTCGGCACGCCGCTGGCACCCGTCGAGCTGGCGCGCTTCTACGTGGACCGCGCGTGGCACGGCCAGGGGTTGGCCAGAGCGCTCATGGACGCGGCGGTGAGTCAGGCGCGGCGGCGCGGCGGGCGCACGCTCTGGCTCGCCGTCTGGCAGCGGAACCCGCGAGCCATCGCTTTCTATCGGAAGTACGGCTTTGCCCGGATCGGGGTCTGCTCCTGGGAGCATACGCCCGGCGCGCTGGAAGACGACCTCATGACGCTGGATCTTGCCGCGGCGGGCGTGCCCGCGTGACCCCGCCGCTGCCGCTCGGGCCCGACGAGCGGCGCCGGCTGGAGCGACTCCGCCGGGTCACCATGCTGCTCGACAATGCGATTCCGATTCCGGGCACGCGCTATCGGGTCGGCCTCGACCCGCTCCTTGGGCTGATCCCCGGGGTGGGAGATGCGATCGGGACGGCCATGGCGGGCTACATCCTGGTGGAAGCTGGCCGGTTCGGCGCGCCGCGAAGCGTGCTGGTGCGCATGCTGCTCAACATCGGCGTGGACACGGCGGTGGGCGCCGTGCCGGGTGTGGGCGATCTGTTCGACTTCGTATGGAAGGCGGACGCGAAGAACCTCGCCCTGCTGCACGAGCACCTCGGGCAGCCGGCGGCCACTCGCCGGGCGAGCCGCCGAGTCCTCGTTGCGGTCGTGGCGGCCGTCGTCGTGCTCGCGGTGGGCGCGGTCGCCTTCGTGATCCTGCTGAGCCAGATGATCAGCCGTCTGTTCGGCACCTGACACCGGTGTGACGACGGCACCGCCGTCCTTCGGAGTCCCCATGCGATTCGAGACGCTCGCGGTCCACGCCGGGCACGCGCCCGACGCCTCCACCGGGGCGGTCAGCCCGCCGATTCATCTCTCGACGACGTTCGAGCGGGCCGCCGACGGCAGCTTCCCCGGCGGGTTCGTCTACATTCGCGACTCCAACCCGAACCGGCGGATGCTGGAGGACTGCCTCACCGCGCTCGAGGGCGGCGCAGCCGCCGCGGCGTTCGCGTCGGGCATGGCGGCGACGCACGCGATCCTGCAGGCGCTCGCGCCGGGCGACCGGGTCATCGTCCCGGATGACGCGTACTACGGCACGCCCAAGCTGCTGCGCGAGCTGTTTGACCGATGGGGGCTGGTGCATGCGGCGGTGGATCTCACCGACCTCGGCGCGCTCGGCCGCGCGCTCGAGACCCCCGCGCGCCTGGTCTGGATCGAAACCCCCTCGAACCCGCTGCTGCGCATCACCGACGTCGCCGCGGTCGCCGAACTCGCGCGCCGGGCGGGCGCACTCGTCGCCTGCGACAACACGTGGGCCAGCCCCGCGCTGATGCGGCCGCTCGAGCTCGGCGCCGACCTCGTGATGCACTCGACGACGAAATACCTCGGCGGGCACAGCGACGTGCAGGGCGGTGCCGTGGTCGCTCGAGCGGACGACGAGATCTTCGGCCGGGTGCGGATCGCGCAGGTGCTGGCCGGCGGCGTGCCGTCGCCGTTCGACTGCTGGCTCGTGCTGCGTGGGGCGCGCTCGCTCGCCTGCCGGCTCCGGGCGCACTGCGAGCACGCGGCCGCCGTCGCCCGCTTCCTCGCACAGCATCGCGGCGTGAGTGCCGTCCACTATCCCGGGCTCCCGTCGCATCCGGGGCACGCGGTGGCGGCGCGGCAGATGTCGGCGTTCGGCGGGATGCTCTCGTTCGAGGTGCCGGGCGGACGGGCGGCGGCATTGGCAACGGCGGGCCGGCTCAGGGTCATCACCCGCGCCACGAGCCTCGGCGGGTCCGAAAGCCTCATCGAGCATCGCGCATCGGTCGAGGGCGCGCACACTCGTGCCCCGGAGGGGCTGTTGCGGATGTCGGTCGGGCTCGAACACCCGGACGACATCATCGCCGATCTCGACCAAGCATTACGCGGGGATCACTGAAGGGCTTACGGGAAACCGCCCTTCACAGGGAGGTGGGAGGACGGGGAGAACTGTCTTGTAATGCCCTCGGGCGCGACCACGTAACAAGCGTTGTGCTCCGTATCCTCCCCTCTCCCTGTGAATCGCAGTTGCAGTTGTTACGACGGCCGATACGGCGAGATCGCCGCGGCGCGCGCCGATCCCCGGAAACAGTCCTCCACGATCTGGCCCTGCTGCTCCATTCGATAGCCCTCGAAGGGCTGTTCCGATTCGAGGTCGTACGCGTAGGGATTGGGGCCGAGCCCGAGTCGCCAGCGCAGCTCGCGCAGACGCTCGGTCACCGCGCGCCCGTAATAGCGAAGCAGACCCCAGGACTGGTACTGACTGCAATGCGTCAGCTCGTGCGCGAGGACGGGCAGCGACGTTGCGGCGTGGTCCGGTAGAAAGACGTGGTTGCCGAGCGTCACGGCGCGGCCGCGGCTCAGGGCGAGGACCGCCCGCCGCGCGCTGCGCGCGAGCAAACGGCCCTCGCCGCGGTGCAGACGAACCCGGGTGAGGTCCAGGCACTCGCAGAGCGAGCCCAGCGCCTTCAGTTCGTCAGTGGTCACTCGTCGTCGCTCGTCACTCGCCACTCGTCACTCGCCACTCGTCCTCCCGTCACTTGCCCAGAAACTCCCCGATCGGCTGCAACGTCTCGATGTGGTCGCAGAAAATCTTGAAGGTCGCCAGGATCGGCACCGCGAGAAACGCGCCGGCCACGCCCCAGATCCACCAAAAGAACACCAGCCCGATGAAGATGGCCACTGGGTTCAGCGTGAGCCGCCGGCCCAGCACCATTGGCACCAGGAAATTGCCCTGGATGAAGTTGATCGCGACGTACACTGCGGGCACGAGCATCGCCCGCAGCGGGTCATCGAACGTCGTGAGGCCCACCAGCGCGAGGATCCCCGTCAGCACGACGGCGCCGACGTAGGGGATGTACTCGAGCACCACGGCGAGCACCCCCCACAGCACGGCGTTGGGGACGCCGAGCAGGGCCATCGCGATCGCCACGACGATGCCCTCGCCGACGTTGAGCAGCGTCATGGTAAACAGGTACGCCGACACCGATGCCTCGGTTTCCCGCGCGATCGTCACCGCCCGCTTCTTGTCGCGGAATTGCGGGAGCACTTTGATCAGCTTCTGGAGAAAGAGATCGCCGGCGGCGAGCAGGAAGTAGAGGAGAATCGCCACCTCGATTGTGGCGGTCACGATCGACTGCGTGGTCCCGAAGAGTCGCTCGCCCAGGCTCGGTCCCTTTACCACGACTTCCGTCGTCCTCGACGTCGCGGGCGCGCTGGCCGCTTCCCTCACTTGTTCCGCGGTGCGGGTCACCTGGTCTACCGGACGGCGGAGCTGCCGCAGCTCGTCCCGTGTCTTGGCCACGGTCACCGGGGCCTTGGCCAGCCACTCGCGGACGGGATCGGCCAGCGAGTACACGGTGGTCGCGATGACGAGGACGGCGCCCAGGAGCACGAGCAGTGCGCCAACCGGCTCGGGTATCCGGATGCGCCTGAGCATCCGGAGTAGCGGGCTCAACAGGAAGTCGAGCATCAACGCCAGGACTACCGGCACAAAGAAGGCGCGCGCGAAGTACAGCGTGTAGAAGAACGCGAGAACGAACAGCCCGGTGATCGCGATCGAGGTGATTTCCGCCCGATCCCGCAGCGCAAGGCCAACCCGCCCGAGGTCCGGCTCGGCACCGGTGACCGGACTCGGCGGCGTGGCGGTGACTTTGACGTCGGGCTCGAACGAAGAGCCGGGTGCCGTCTCCATGTACCCTTGTCCGGTTGTGCGGGGCCGCGCTAAGGTTACCGCGCGCCGCCCGCCGCCTCTGTGTGCCAGCGCACCCTCG
>JBOHSN010000018.1:0-48552 GCA_050733215.1 Gemmatimonadales bacterium | reverse complement strand
GCGCCGGGCGGACCGCGCCACCCGCGAAGCCGAGGCGCAGCGTACCGCGGGGGAGCTGGCCCTGCACCAGGAGCTCGACCGCGCCCTGGGCGAACTGCGGACGGAGCTGAACGCCTCCCTGCGGCCCGATCTCTCCGATCTCGCCTCCGGCTTCCTGGCCGATCTCACCCGCGGGCGGTATGCGGAGCTGGAGCTGGACGATGACTACCTGGCCACGCTGCTCGACGACGGTGACCCGAAGACGGTGATCTCCGGCGGTGAGGAGGACGTCACGAACCTCGCCCTCCGGCTGGCGATCAGCCAGATGATCGCCGAGCGTGCGGGGCAGCCGCTCTCACTGCTCGTGCTCGACGAGATCTTCGGCTCGCTCGACGAGGATCGCCGGATGGCCGTGGTGGAGCTGCTCCGGAGCCTGGCCGATCGCTTCCCGCAGGTCATTCTCATCACCCACATCGATTCGGTGCGGGAGGGCTTCGATCGGGTGATTCGCGTGGGCTACGACGTCGCCCGCGGCGTGGCCGTGGTGCGGGACGACGAGACCGCGGGGGCCCACGATGTGGCGGCCTGACCGGAGCGTCCGCGGGCCCGAGCGCGCCACCATGCGCGACGTGGATGCGCTCAATCGGGTCTTCGCTGAGGCGTTCACGGATCGGTACAGCCGCGACGGGCTCGTCGGCGTCCGCGTACCACAGCTCAACCCCGCCATCTGGCGCTATGCCATCGAAGACGCGGGCGAGGGCGCGATGGTCTGGCGCGATACCGACGGCCAGCTCACCGGATTCAACATGGTCCACCGCTCCGGCGCGGAGGGGTGGATGGGGCCCATCGCGGTCCGGCCCGACCGGCAGAACGAGGGTCTTGGCTCAACCATGGTGCAGGCGGGCATCGATTGGCTCAAGGCGCAGGACGCGCGCACCATCGGGCTCGAGACGATGCCCCGCACCGTGGACAACATCGGTTTCTACAGCCGGCTTGGCTTCATGCCCGGGCACCTGACCATCACGCTCGTCCGCGACGTCGGGCGCCGCGATGCCGACCCCGGCGAGCTCCTCTCCGTCACCGGCCCTCGCCCGGCCGACGGGCTGGCGGAGTGTCGCGCGCTGACCGACCGGCTCGCTCCCGGGATCGATTTCACCCGCGAGCTGGCGCTCACCCACGAGCTCCGGATCGGCGATACCAGCCTCATCCGGCGGGAGGGGCGGCTGGCCGCGTTCGCGCTCTGGCATTCTGCGCCGCTCGCGGCGGGGCGCCCCAAGGACGAGGTCCGGATCCTCAAGCTGGTGGCCGAATCGCTGGACGATATGGAGCACGCCGTGGATGCGGTGCAGCACGCCGCACAGCACGAACGGGTGCGCCGCGTCGCGCTCCGCTGCCAGAGCGCGTTCGCGGACGCGTACCTGCGGCTGGTGGAGCGCGGGTTCCGGGTGCACTGGACCGATCTGCGCATGATCCTCCGCGGCTACACGCATGCCGGCCAGCGATCCGGGGTAGTCCTGTCGAACTGGGAGATCTGAACCGCGGTGAGCGGTGAGCGGTGAGCGGGCCAAGCAAGCGGGGCCCCGGTACGCCCGGCGCCCCCTGCTCACCGCTCACCGCTCACCGCTCAGCTTACCATCCCGCAGTGCCATCCACCTCACCAGCAGCGTCGTCCCCACCGCCAGCGGCACGTGCAGCCATCCGCTGGGCGGAAGGGTAGCGAGCAGGAAGGCCCAGAGCACGAGGCTGGCCACCGCAAGGAACAGCGTCGCGGGCATGCAGATCTCCTCTCGAAAAACGGTTGACTGGGCCCGTCCCGGTTCCTATCTTAATCGCCGGTTAGCGGCAGCGGGGACTCCGTTATTGAGCCAACAGGTCCAGTGACGGGCCCACATACCGTGGCCGACGTCATGCCCCTCGGGGGAAGACGGACGTCAGGGCGAGGGTGCCGAGCCTTATTTCATTGGGCTTCAATAAACCTCCTCGTTGCTGCTAGCATCATGGCGTCGCCGGCTCCGTGACGGATTCCGTTGCGGGCCGGCGATTGTCTTTCCCGCTCCGGGCAGCGGCACCTCTCCTTGACCGGGCGACCCGCCCCGTCTCTCTTCCAGAGACACTGTCAGGGCGCTCTCATGCCTCGCTGCCGGGTGACGCGTCGCGTGCATTTCAACGCCGCGCACCGACTGTACAATCCGAACTTCTCCGACGAGTGGAACCGGGCGACCTTCGGGAAGTGCGCCAACCCGAATTTTCACGGCCACAACTACGAGCTGGATCTGACGGTGGAGGGAGAGATCGAGGCCGAGACCGGCTATGTGTTCGACCTCACGCTGCTCCAGAAGCTCGCCGAGGAGCGAGTCATCCGGCACCTCGACCACACGAACCTGAACGTGGACGTGCCCTGGTTCCGGGACCTCAATCCGACGGCCGAAAACATCGCGGTGGTGTGCTGGCGTCAGCTCTGTCCGGCCCTGCCCCAGGGCATCGCCCTTCGCGTCCGGGTGTGGGAGACCCCGCGCAACTATGTCGAGTATGAAGGTGGTTAAGCCGGCCGCCCGGGTGCCCCTGGCCGAGGGCCCGATTGCACCGCTGGTGCGTGAGATGCTCGCGGCCCTCGGCGAGGATCCCGAGCGTGAGGGCCTGGTGAGGACGCCCGAGCGGGTGGAGCAATCGTTCCGCTGGCTGACGCAGGGCTACAACCAGTCGGTGCACGACGCGGTCGGCGACGCGGTCTTCGAGGAAACGCACGAGAGCATGATCATGGTGCGGGACATCGAGCTCTACTCGCTCTGCGAGCACCACTTGCTGCCGTTCTTCGGCCGCGCGCACGTCGCCTATATCCCGCACGGGAAGATCATGGGCCTGTCGAAGGCCGCCCGCATCGTGGACGTGTTCGCCCGGCGGTTGCAGGTGCAGGAGCGGCTCACCGACCAGATCGCCGACGCGGTCATGGAGGTGCTGGCGCCCCACGGGGTGGGCGTCGTGGTGGAGGCCGCGCACTTCTGCATGATGATGCGCGGCGTCGAGAAGCAGAACTCTCGCACCGTGACTTCCGCCGTGCGGGGCATCTTCCGCGACGATTCCAAGACGCGAGACGAGTTCCTGCGGCTGGCCCACAACCACCGCGACTAGTGACGGTCCTCGCCGGGCGGGTGGCGGTGGTCACCGGCGCCTCCCGCGGCATCGGCGCGGCCGTCGCCGTGGCGCTCCACGGCGCGGGGGCTCGCGTCGTACGGGTGGCGCGCTCGCTCGCGGATGGCGTGCACGAGGGCTTCCACGACATTCGCAGCGACCTCACCGATCCGGTCGCCGTGGAGGGTGCCGCGGCCCGCGTTCTGGCCGATCACGGCCCGCCCGACGTCGTGGTGAGCAACGTGGGAGCGTTCCTGCTCAAGCCGCTCGAGGCCACCGCACCGGAGGAGCTCGACCGTCAGATCGCGGTCAACCTGCGCGCACCCTTCCACGTGGCCCGCGCCTTTCTGCCGCCCATGCGTGAGGCGGGGCGCGGCGCCTTCGTCACCGTCGGCAGCATCGCAGATCACGTCGGCTTTTCCGGGAACGCGGCGTACGCGGCGACCAAGTACGGGCTCCGGGGGCTGCACGAGACCCTCCTAGCCGAGTACGGTGGCAGCGGCGTGCGCCTCACGCTCGTCTCGCCCGGACCGACGGACACGGCGGCGTGGGACGAGGTTGGGCCCGATGACCGGGAGGGGTTCATCCACCGGGCCGACATGCTTCGCCCCGCGGACGTGGCCGAGGCTGTGCTCTTCGTTGCCACCCGGCCGCCGCATGTCCACATAGACTGGCTCCGCATCAATCCGGCCTCATGAAACCGATCGTGCTCCCGGTGCTGCTCTTCGTGTCTTTGTGGTGTGGGTCGTCCGGCCCGGCCGCGACGTCCGCCCGGGCGCAGGCCGCCGCACAGCCGTTTCCACCGCTTCCCGACTCCACCGGCTGGGGCGTTCACGTCCTCACCGCCGCGCGCGATCCCGGCGGCACCATCTGGCTCGGCACGTACGGCCACGGAATCTTCCGCCTTCCCCCGGGGGCCCCCGCCTGGGAGCGGATCCGGCGGGATACCACCGTGACGAACGGGCTGTCGTGGGATTTCATCCATGCATTCGCCTTCGGGCCGCGCGGCCAGGTCTGGTACGGGACCGTGGGCAACGGCTGGGGCCTCTCCACCGACGGCGGGCGCACCTGGCGCAACTGGACCTTCGGCGAGCTCGGACCGGAGTGGCAGTACGTCGTGCCGAACGGCATCGGCGTCCGCGCTGATACCACAATTGTCGCTACGGCTGATGGGCTGCTCGTCACCACTGACGACGGCGGGAGCTGGACCGCGCTGGTGGACTCCGTGGGGCCGCCCGCCCGCGGGCCCGCCGATACCGCGCAGCGGCTCCTCGTGAGCGAATACGTGCGGCGGTTTGCCCCCGATCGGCGGGGGTGGCTCGTCTCCACCGTCCACGGCAACCAGCGGCTCCGCCACACGGCGAGGGGCGCCTGGGAGGCGGAGACCATCGGCCCGGCGCCGTACGGGTCGTCGAACACGCTGCTGGTCGGACGCGCGCTGTACCGCGGCACACTCTGCGGCCTCCGGCCCGCCACGGATACGCTGCCCTGCCTCCGTCGGGCGAGCGCCGCCGGCGAGGCGCCGCGCGAGCCCCGCAGCGCGTGGTTCCGCCGGCCGATCGACCCGGCCGACAACCCGTACATCGATCAGACCTACCGCTACGGTGCGACGTTGGGGGGCAACTTCCAGCAGCACCAGGGCGTCGAGTTCAACAACGCCGACGGCACGCCGGTCCACGCGATCGCGGCCGGTACGGTCGTGCACGCGGGCCGCGGCGAGCGGAACGCGCTCGTGGTAGCGATTCGCCACGACATCCCGGTAACGATGGCGGCCGGGAAGCACGTGGTGTTCTCGGTCTACTACCACAACAGCGCGCTCGAGGTGAAAGTGGGCAAGCGCGTGGCCGCCGGCCAGCGGATCGCGCGCGTCGGCAACACCGGGCGCGCCACGAACGATCACCTGCACCTCGAGATTCACGTCGCCCCGCCCGACTCGCTCGGCGCCGTGGTGGATTCGCTCGAGCGGTTTCCGCCGTACAGCACCAATCCCGAGCTCTCGATCGAACCCCTTCCCGGCACCGGCGTGGTCGCCGGCCGGGTCGTGACCGCAGCGGGAGCCGCTGTCCGGGGCGCGCGGATCTATGGGCTCATCAAGGTGGAGCCTCGGGAAACGCCGTTCTCGTTCGTCGAGACCTACGCCGACCGGGCGCACCCCCATCCGCTGTACGGCGAGCATTTTGCCGTGAGCGACGTGCCGCCCGGCACCTATGTGGTCGGGACCGAGATCGCCGGCGCCAAGGTCTTCCGGCGCATCGCCGTGGAGGCAGGGAAGCTGACCTGGGTGGTATTCAAACCGTGAGGGTGCGTGCGGCCCACCCACACTCACACTCGCACTCACACTCGCACTCGTGTTCATAGAGCTCACCGACCACCTCCGCTGCCCCCGCGATCATCCCGAGGCGTACCTCGTGCTTCTGCCTGACGAATTGATCGGACGGGTGGTACGGTCCGGCCATCTGGGCTGTCCCGTCTGCGGGGCGACCTTCGACGTGGCCGACGGCGTGGCCGAGCTCGACGCGGGGCCCGCGGCGTCCGAGGCCCCGGTGCTCGCGCCCGACGCCGCGCACGCGCTCCTCGGCCTCACCGGGCCGGGAGGGTACGTCGTGCTCGCGGGCAGCGCGGCTGCCGGGTGGCCCGAGCTGTCGGAGCTGAACCCCGGCGTGGCGTTCGTGGCCGTCAATCCGCCGCCCGCCGTCCGCGACGCGGCGCCCGTGCTCAGCGTGGTCCGCGCGCCCCTGATTCCTCTGAAGGCGGGCTCGATGCGCGGGGTCGTGCTCGGCGGCGGGCTCGGCGGGGATCCGGCCTGGGTCCGGGAGGCTGCCCGCGTCACGCTACCCCGGCTGCGAGTGGTGGGGCAGGGGCCGGAGCCCAATGTCGCGGAGCTCGATCTGCTGGCGAGCGCGGAAGGCTGCTGGGTGGCGGCGCGGCGTTAGCGCCGATTGCGGTTGGCGTAGCCAAGGAGCACGATCGCGGCGAGCACGACCCCGAACACCACGCCCGCGATGATTTCGATGCCCATGACGGCTCCATTTAAAGTCCGCTAGAGCCTAGACTTTTGGAGCGCGCCCGGCGGTGACGCGTGGCACCAGTAGCGGGCCGATGTGAGGCGGGTCACTGCCGCCCTCGCGTCGGATGGGGAGGATTCAGGTTTGTCGCCAGCCCGGGCCTCCGGGTCGGCCGGCCGTGGGATTCCTACTCCTGGTACAGCTTTTCGATCTGATCCGCGTAGCGTTTTTCCACCACCCGCCGCTTCACCTTCATCGTCGGCGTGAGCTCCCCGCCTTCCACCGTGAAATCGGTCGGGACGAGGAGCAGCTTCTTCGGCATCTCGTACTGTGCGAGGTCTCGCAGCGTCTTCCGCACCTCGCGATCCATCTTCGCTTCCACCTCCGGCAGCCTCAGGAGGCTGGCGTCGTCCGGCGCGAGGAGCTTCTTGTGGGTCGCCCAGGCTTTCAGCTTCACCAGGTTCGGCACGATCAGCATGATCGGGAATTTCCGCTTGTCGCCCAGCATCACCGCGTTCAGCACGAACTTGCCTGCCTTCGCCATGTTCTCGATCGGCTGCGGGGCGATGTTCTTGCCGCCCGCCGTGACGATGAGGTCCTTCTTGCGGTCGGTGATCTTCAGCATGCCATCCGCGTCGAGCAGCCCGATGTCGCCGGTGTGGAACCAGCAGCCCTCGTCGATCGCCTGCCGGGTCGCGTCGGGCTTGTTGTAGTACCCGATCATCACGTGGGGCCCGCGGGTGAGGATCTCGCCGTCGTCCGCGATCTTGACCTCCACGCCGGGAATCGGGCGGCCTACCGTGCCGAGCTTCAGGTGGTTGAAGGTATTCACCGCGATCACGGGCGACGTCTCGGTCAGGCCGTAGCCTTCGAGAATCGGCAGGCCCGCGGCGTGAAAGAACTTCGCGATCTCGGGATTCAGCGGTGCGCCGCCCGAGATGAAGAACCGGATGCGGCCGCCGGTCCTCTGCTGCAGCTTGCGGAAGACCAGGCGCTCCGCCAGGCGCCGGCGGAGCGCCACGCCGCCCGGCACCGGCCGTTTGGCCAGCACGTACTCCACCCAGGTCTCGCCGCTTTTCCGCGCCCAGAGGAAGAGCCGCCGCTTGACCGGCGAACCCGACAGCGCGTTGTCGAGCACACGCCCGAACACCTTCTCGTAAAAGCGCGGCACCGCCGTCATCACCGTCGGATGCACCTCCGCCATCTCGGCGGCCACGGTGTCGGCGTTGGTCGCGTACGCAATCGTGGCGCCGGCGTACAGCATGAGGTAGTGGCCGGCCATCCGCTCGAAGATGTGCGACAGTGGAAGGAACGAGATCGTCTCGTCCTGGCCGTCGATCGTGAACGCCGTCAGTGACGAGACGACGTTCGACGTGATGTTGCCGTGGGTCAGCATCACGCCCTTGGGATCGCCGGTCGTCCCCGAGGTGTAGATGATCGTGGCCAGATCGTCCGGGCGTACCTCGCGCGCTTCCGCCTCCCACGCCGCATAGCGCGGCAACGCCTTCCGGCCGCAGCTCACGAGGTCGGCGAACGGCAGCACGTCGGGCCCGCTCGCGTCGCGGTCGAACGCGATGACCGACCGGAGGGCGGGCAGGCTGGGGCGGATCGCGCGGATCTTGGCGAGCTGCGCGGCATCCGACACGCAGATCGCCGCGGACCCCGAATCGCGCAGGATGTACTCGATGTGCTTGGGCGGGAGGGTGGGGTACAGCGGGACGTCGGCGGCACGCATGAGCAGGCTCGCGTAGTCCGCGATCGCCCACTCCGGCCGGTTCTCCGAGAGGATGGCGATGCGGTCACCGGGCCCGAGCCCCAGCTCGCGGAACCCCAGGCTGGCATGCAGCACGCGGTCCCTGAGCTCGGCATGGCTGAGACTCTGCCAGCGGCCGCCTTGCTTGTACCGCAGCGCCGCGGGCTTCGTCGCGAAGCGTTCCACCGCCAGCAGGAACAGATCGTTCAGCGTGCGCGGATCGGCCATGGTGGTCTCCGCCTATTCAAAATTGGACGCGAAACCGCTGCCCCGAGCCTGGCACCGGAAGTCCCGTCGCCGTGACGGCGCTGACCGTCACGATGGCATTCGCGGGCGCCGTCCGTCCGGTGATACGCCCCAGCGTCACCGGCATCGCGGGCGCGCCGTCGGCGCCCGTCGTCGCCGCCAGAGTGAGCACGCCACCGACCAGCTCCACGGTGCGGTCGGCCGGGTCGGAGAACACCGGATCGGTAACGGTGTAGACGATGGCCCGGTCGGCCAGTGCCTGGGGCGGGGCGAAGCTCCGCAGCGTCGCCACGAGGGGCGCGGAGGCCGCCGCGTCCGCCGCGACCGTGAGGACGGAATCGGGGGACAGCACCAGCGTGTCGGGCCGCGGGCGCACGGTGAAGCTCACGAAGTCCGAGGCGAGCGCGCCTGCCTGCGCCTGGACTCGTCCGGTCTCTCCGCCCGTCCGGCCCGTCACCTGCCCGTCGCCGCTCACGGTGAGCGTGGTGTCGGGCGTGGCCCACGTGATCGGCACATCGACGGTGTTACCCGAGGCGTCGAGGGCGCGCGCTTGCAGCGTGATCGTCTGTCCGACCTCTACCTCCGGAGGACGCGGCACCTGAATCTCGAGGCCGGCCACGCCGCCGTCCTCGGTCAGGCCGCTGCACCCGCCCAGCGCCAGAAAGGCCGCGAGGCAGGCGCCGCGGATCACAGCGTCTCCGGCGCGGGCGAGCTCGCGATGTCCCGGAGCGCGGTCTCGGCGTGTCGGACCCATCGCTCGGCGTCGGGCCCCTTCGGGGGGCGGGCGAGAAACGTGCGCAGGTGCTCCGCCGCCTGCTGGTTCTCGCCCCGTTTGAGCAGCAGGAACGCCACCCCGTAATGCGCGCCCACCAGACTTGCGTCCAGCTCCAGCGCCCGCTTGTAATGGCGGATGGCTTCCTCGGGCTGCCCGGTCTTCGTGAACGCAATCGCCATGTTCAGGAGGATGCGGGAATCGGCGGGGTTGTCGCGAAAGGCGAGCCGGTAGGAGGTGAGCGCACCCTCGAAATCGCCCTGGCGTTCCAGGGCCAGCCCCTCGTTCAGGTAATCGAGGCGCTGCGGAAGCAGGTCTTGTTTGGTCTCCTTGCCGAACAGCCGTCGCCAGAAGCTCATCGCATCCCGGAAGCACCGAGGGAAGTCGTTTACTGATTGGGGATTACAGGGGTGGCGCAATTATAGCCCACGCTCCGGGGAGGTGCAACGCAGTTGCTGCCTTCACCCGGCGCGAGTTAGCTTGTGCGCATGCGACGCTCCCCACCTTCGCCGCGCGGCGTGCTCGAAGTCGACTGGCCCTTTTTCGGTGAGCTCTGTCGCGCGCTCGCGCTCAGGGTGGCGCGCGACTACGAGCCCGAGGTGGTGCTCGGCGTGGCCAAGGCCGGAGTGATCCCCGGCGTGGTCGTCGCCTCGATCCTCCAGTGCGAATTCGCGTCGATGGTGGTGACCCGTCAGGAGTCCGACGCCAACCCGGTGCTCGTGGCCGGACCGCCGGCGACGATCCGCGGACGGCGCGTGCTCATCGTGGATGAGACGTGCGAGTCGGGCCAGACGCTCAAGCTGGCGCTGAATGCGGTGCGCGCACTCCGGCCCGTGGAGGTCCGCACCGCAGTCTCATTCAAGACCGGCGACTACGTGCCGGACTACGCCGCGTTCGAAACCGACCACTTCATCATCCTGCCGTGGGACCGCGAGATCATCCAGAACGGCGAGCTGGTTATGCGCCCCGATTACGCGGCTCGCCTCGGAACCTGAAGCGCTGATCATCGGCTCACCCGCGCAGCCCTCGGCGATAGCGCTTCCGCCATCTCCGCGGCCGTCTGCCACCGGCCCTCGCGACCCTTCTCCATTGCCCTCGCGATGACCGCCGCCAGCGACTCGGGCGTGTCAGCCCGGTGGACGCGCACGTCCGGCGCAGCCTCGTTCAGGTGCATCTGGAGCACGACAACCTCGTTCGGATGCTGGAACGGCGGGTGCCCCGCCAGGCTCTCGTAGAGCAGGCATCCCACCGAGTAGAGATCGGTCCGGTGATCGATGTCTGTCGCCGCCTGTACCTGCTCCGGGCTCATGTAGCTCGACGTCCCCACCGTGATCCCCGAGCGGGTGAGCTGCGCGGTGCCTGCCGCCTCGATCGCACGCGCGATGCCGAAGTCGAGGAGCACCGCTCCGTTGGGCGACAGCACGACGTTCTCCGGCTTCACGTCCCGGTGCACGACGCCGATCTGGTGCGCCGCGCCGAGAGCGCCCAGCAGATCGCGCCCGAGCCGGACGGTGTCGTCGATCGAGAGGCGCCGCACCAGGTCCAGGTGCGTCCGGAGCGTAGGGCCCTCGATGTACGGCATCACGTAGTACACCAGCCAGTCCGCCTCACCCGAGTCGAGCACCCGGGCCACCAGCGGGTGGTCGATCCGGGATACGATCCTGATCTCCCGCAGAAAGCGGTCGGCGGTGACGCTGACCTGGAGCTCCGGGTGGAGCACCTTGAGCGCGACCGGGACGCCGGTCGGGTCCTCCGCCAGGAACACGCGCGCGGCGCCCCCACGCCCGATCTCCCGGTGCAGCTTGTACCGGGTCCCGAGCGCTTTCTGGACGATGGGCAACAGGTCGCGGCGAATGAGGACGTTCCAGGGTGGTGGTAGGCTATAGTCGCGGGGGGACCGGGCGCGCGCAAGCCGGTGAACCGTCACCCGGGCGCTCGGCGCCAACCTTTTCGCGCTCCGGACCATCTCAAACGCACCCGAAACGAGGAGCCCCCATGCGTCGCATTCGCCCGCTGCTGCTCGCCGCCCTCCTCCCGGCTCCGGCAGCGCCGCTCGCCGGCCAGAGTCCCCAGCGCTACGAGCTGCAGGGAGCCCAGGTCGAGATCTACAATCTCGTCGGCAGCGCCAGGGTCGAGGCGGGGAGCGGGAACACGGTCCAGGTCGAGGTAACGACGGGCGGCGCCGACGCGGGGAAGCTCAAGGTCGAAGCCGAAGGTGGCACCCTCCGCGTCCTGTTTCCCGGGGACCGGATCCGCTACTCACGGATGGAGCATGGCGGCTCGACCACCATCCGGGTGGACGAGGACGGCACGTTCGACGGTCATCAGCACGGGGGCCAGCGCGTCCGGATCTCCCGCGACCAGGGTGATCTCGAGGCGTGGGCGGATCTCCGTATCACCGTCCCCGCCGGCCGTTCGCTCGAGGTCCATCTGGCGGTCGGCCGGATCGCGGCGGCGAACGTGAACGGCCGGCTCCGGCTGGAGGCGGCGGCCGCCCCGGTGACCATCGCGGGCGGTCGGGGTGATCTCTCGGTGAGCACCGCCTCGGGCGACATCCGGGCGTCCGGAGGAAGCGGCCCCGCCCGGCTGTCCACCGGCTCGGGCGAGATCGAGGTATCGACCTGGAGCGGGGGAGACATCGAGGCGGAAACCGGCTCCGGCGGCGTGACCGCCACCGATATCGAGTCGCCCCGGCTCCGCGCCCAGACCGGCTCCGGCGACGTGCGGCTCTCGAAGGTCCGCGCCACCGACGTCGGCGTGCAGACCGGGAGCGGCGACGTCACGCTGGAGCTGCAGAGCGTCGTTCAGGCCCTGGACGTGGAGACCCGATCGGGTGACGTCTCGATCGTGGCGCCGCCGTCGACCAGCGCCCGGCTCGACATCGAGACCGGGAGCGGCGACATCGAGTCCGACTTCCCGCTGGCCGTGACCCGGAGCGGCCGGCACCACCTCACCGGCACGATCGGCGACGGGAAGGGTCGTGTGACGATCGGGACCGGCTCTGGCGGCGTCAGGCTGATGCGGGCGAGGGGCGCATGAGCGGGCTGCGCGCCGACTCAAAACAGCTTCTTGGGCGAGCAGCAGCCCGAACCGCACCCACCCTGGGTCTGCTTGCGGATGCCGCCCTGGCTTGCCAGTGGAGGGAATGGGAGCATCCCCGCTCGGTCCATCGTCGTGTAGTTGACGACCCAGTCCACCTCTGACTGCTCGTGCGGCGTGCCGATGCGCACATCGGTGCCCACTTCCTCGAGCGGGAAGCCGGTCCTGCGCCGCACGAACGTGGAGCGCAGCGTGCCCGGGTCGTTGCCCTCCGGGTACTTGCCCTTGACGAAGATGCAGATCGAATCGAGGCCGGTCACGGTTACACCCTCAAAATCGACTGAGCCCGAGTCAACGATCAGGAGGGCGATCACCCGGCCGGTATCGAACGCTTCCTTCTTGATGAGATGGTTGCCCTTTTCGGCTTCCAGTCGCAGGCTGGCGCCTTCGATCGTCGTATGCTTCCGCGGCTTGTGGCTCGCCCACTTGAGCTTCGGATCGCGACACGCCTCACCGAGCGACACCGAGTCACCGGCGGTTACCGCCACCGGCGGGGGGGGCGTGGGCCGTTCCTTGCACCCCGCCGACAGCACGCCGCCACACACGCACAGGCCCAGCCTCCACGTCCATCGCGCAGGCATACTCCCTCCCGGGTTCTGCTTCTGTATGACGGCATCACCGGCCGGATTTCCCGGCCAGCGACCGCATGCGGCCCACGATCGGCTGGAGCGGCGGCTCTGCGTCCGACCACAGCGTAGTGACTGCCTCCGCCCAGCGACTCGCGGTCAGCGCGTCGCCGGCGGCATCCGCCAGCTCGGCACGTAGCGCCATCGCCCGCACGAGCCCCGCGGCCTGCGGCGTTTCGCTGAGCAAGGCGGTCCGCTGGGTCGGCAGCGAGCCGAGGCTCAAATCCAGGAAGGCGGCGGCCTCCGTCGAATCGCCCAACTGGGTCATCAGCCACGCCTCGACGAACGTTGCGTCCGCCGCAACGGAGCCCGGCAGGATGTGGCGGCGGCGGGCATGCAGGTCCGCGAGGGCCGCGCGAGCCCGCTTGGCGTCGCCGCGCCTAAACGCCTCGAGCGCCGGATTCAACGGATGCGAGCCGCCGAGGAGTGGGCGGAGCGAAGGCGGCAGGGCAGGGAACGCCAGAACGCCCGATTCGCCGAACAGCGCGCCCTCGAGCGCCTCCCGGCGAGACGGCTCGACGTATCCGGCTACCAGGCGGCGAACCCGGCGGCCGGTGGCCTCGAGACTCTCCGGGGGCGCGCCCAGCGCCGCGTACGCCACGTACGCGAGCGCCGGCTCGGAAACCTGCCCCGGCACAGTTATCGAGGCGCCGTTGCCGTCCTCGAAGCTCGGCTCGGATCCCGCGAGCAGTGTGGCGGCCCGCGTGACACGCCCGGTGAGCGCGGCGAGCGCGGCCAATGCTCCGGCCGTTGACGCGGAGCCTGGATGCGTCTTCTCGAGCAGCGAATCGGCCAGCCGGCGCACCGAGGCGAATTCCCCGCGCTTGAGCCGGAGTCGCGTCTCGGCGACGGCAAGTCGGAGCGCCGCGGCCGTATCCCCGCTGGCCTGCCGCGCCGCTGCGATGCTGCCCATCGCGGAACCGATGGGTGGCCCGTCCGCAAGCAGGCCGTCGGTCTCCAGTGCGAGCGCATGTACTTCGAGTGCCTCGGGGCTATTAGGGAAAGCGCGAAGCCAAGTGCCAGTCACGTTTCTCAACACGCCCCGGCCGCGCGCGAGTGCCTCCGCGATCGACGTCGGGTAGGCTGGGGCTCGGAACGACAATGCCTCAGCCAGGCGGTAGGGGACGAACGCAATCGTGTCCTGCTCGACGCCGGGGAAAGCGCCGAACCAGACCGTATCGGGGGTGAGCGCGTAGCCCAGCCGATAGTGGTGCGGCTCGGTGTAGACGACGCCTTCGAGGCGCCGCAGCGCGAACGCGCCCGAGCCGCGGTGCACCGACGGGTAGGCCTCCAGCGCGTGCCGGTAGACTCGGGCCGCCTCGTCTCCGCTGCTCCGAAACCTCCAGCCTGATCGGCTGGCGGCGTCCTTCTCCACGAGCTGATCGCGCGCGATGCAGTCGCCCAGTCCGAGCCAGGCGCCGAAGTCGAGCGAGTCCCGGCGCACCGCCTCACGGAACCCGGTGCATGCGTCGGCGTATCGGCCCTCGGCCAGCGCCAGCAGCGCCAGCGCGCGCGCCCGGTCGTCTGCTCCGCGCGCACCCTCCGCGGCCGCTGCCGCGGGGCGGCGCCATGTCTCCGGCGGGTCGCCCGCCCAGCTCATCGCCGTGGCGAGGGCCAGGTTTGCCTCGCTGTAGCCCGGCTGTTCCTCGACGGCCGCCTCGAGGTGGCGGCGCGCCTCCGGTAGATCCCAGCGGAGGAGCGCGGCTCGACCGGCCTCGTAACGTCGCCACGCCGCCACCGAAGAAGGACCGAGCGACCCCGAGTCGACCGCGGCCGAGCCGGTGACGAGCACGCCGGCCAGCTCCCGGAAGCGTTGACCCGCGTTGGAGAGGTCCGGCGCGATCATCACGGTGTGCTGGCGCACCGTGCGCCCCTTGTCTTGCACGTCGTAGAGCGCACCCCGCACGTACACGCTGTCCCCCACCTGCCAGACTTCGCCCGTGACCATCGCGCCGGCCCCGCGCACGCGGGCCATGGCGAGTCCGGTCTCCAGGGTGAGCGGGGCGTCGCCGGATCGCGCTCGCGCGTCGCTCACCCACAGCGGATCCACCACGGACACGTCCCGCCAGCGCTGGAGCGCGTCGTGCAGCAGCGATTCGCATTGGTCTCCCTTGAGCAGCGGCGGCGGCGTGTCGCCGCGGTGCCGGAAGGGGAGCACCACATACAGCGAGTCGTCGAGCGTGGCCTTGGCCGGCTGGCGCGCCACGACCGCCGCCGCGAGGAGGCCCAGCACCACCGCCACCCCGCTCCACCGGAGCGTAACCCGCGCGCGGCGCCGAGGTCCGGTCTGCTCGGTGCTGTCGGCCGGAAGCGCCGCGAGGAACTGCGCCGCGGTGGTGTACCGGTCGGCGGGGAGCTTCTCCAGCAGCCGGTCCAACGCCTCCTCCACCTCCACTGGCACCGACGCGCGGCGGGAACGAACCGGCTCCGGGATGTCCTGCGAGTGGCGCGCGAGCACGGCATGCGCCGTGGGCCCGGTGAACGGCGGCTGCCCGGTCAGCATCTCGTACAGGACGCAACCGAGGCTGTAGAGGTCGCTCCGGCCGTCGACGATGGGCTCTCCGCGCGCCTGCTCGGGGCTCATGTACGCCGGGGTGCCGATGACCAGCCCCGGGCTGGTCAGGGTCTCGTCGTCCATCCCGATGCCGGTGGCCGTCGCGATGCCGAAATCGGCCACGACCGCGTGTCCGCCGATCAGCAGAATGTTCCCCGGCTTGATGTCTCGGTGCACCACGCCGCGCGAATGCGCGTACGAGAGCGCGTCGGCGGTCTCCCGTGCGATGCGGAGCGCTTCCTCCAGTGGGAGCGCACCTTCGCGCAACAGGCGGCTCCGGAGCGACTCGCCCTCCACGTAGGGCATGACGTAGTACAGGAGGTCGGCGGCTTCGCCGCTGTCGTGGACCGGCAGGATGTGCGGGTGGGTGAGGCTGGCCGCGATGCGGATCTCGCGCAGGAAGCGGTCGGTGCCGAGCGATCGCGCCAGCTCCGGCCGGAGCACCTTGATCGCCACCAGGCGCTCGTGCCGGATGTCCCGGGCCCGGAACACCACGGCCGTCCCGCCGCTCCCGATCTCCCGCTCGATGACGTACCGGCCCTCGAGGGCGGTCGCCAGAAGCGCCATGGGATCGGTCACGGGGATGCTCGGTGCGGGGGACCCCCTACAATACGGGCGTTCACCCGGAGGGGCCAGACGGGCGGGCGCCCGGCCGTTACTTCCCGTTCTCGGCCGTCAGCGCTGCGGCCAGCCGGTCACGCAGCTCGCTCATGTCGTGGGCCGCTCGCCGGTCAGGGCTTCGAGTCGCTGCTTGGCCTCGGTCACCTTGGGCTGGAGAGCGGGGTCGGCGCGCTTCCACAACTTCACGAACTCGGCGTAGCGGTCCGCGGCCTTGACCCGGTCACCACGCTCCTCGTACAGCTCGCCCAGCCGGTAGAGGGCGCGGGCGCGCCACACCGCGTCCAGCGCCAGCCGCCCGATGAACGGGGTATCGAGATAGCGCTGGTACCACGCGATGGCGCTGTCTGGCATCCCGGCCAGATCGTAGGCGCGGCCGAGATTCGCCGCGGCGCCGACGAAGCTGGCCTGATCCTGGAGCCGGAACTCGGTCACGGCGTCCTGCGGGCGGCGCTCGGCCAGTGCGATGGCGCCCAGGACCGCGTGGCGGCCGTCGAGCGCCAGCCGGCGGTCGCCCTCAGGCACCACACGGTCGTACTCGTTCAGCAGCGCGCGCGCCCGGTCCGGCCGGCCCGCTTCCGCAAAGAAAATCGCGACCCCGAGGTAGGGCCGATCCCGCGGATCGAATCCCGAGAGCGGGCGGCGCCGGAGCGCGGCCTCGGCCTGCTGGACCGCGCGTGCGGTGTTGCCCCGGAACCAGAGCTCGATCCCGGCGCGGACCATGTCGAAGAACAGCGCCGTTTCCGCCCGGCCGCCCCCTTCGTTGATCTCGATCAGGCGCGCGAGCTGTCCGTCCGCCTCGATGAGCCGTCCCTGCACGGCGGCCAGGCCGGCGAGCTGGCCGCTGGCGAGCCGCTGGCGCTCGACGCTCTCCCGCCGCTCGTCCGAGAGCCGGCGCACCATCGCCGAGGCGCTGTCGTAGTCGCCCCGCTGCACCGCGAGCCCGACCTCCAGCTCGGCGGTGAATGTGGGCGACCGGGACGTGGCCCGCATGGCGGCGAGGGATGCCTGGGCGCTGTCGAGCTTGCCCTGGAGCACCTGGGCGTTGAGCAGGTTGGCCCAGAACGTCGGCACCGCCGGCTGCACCGCGATCGCGCGGCGGGCCAGCTCCTCCGCCTGGGCGTAGCTGCGGGATTCCGTGAGGATGATGCTGAGGTTGTTGAGCGCGACAACGTCGTTGGGGTGCTGGTCCAGCAGCGAGCGATAGCTGGCCGCCGCCTGCTCGCGATCGCCGGACACCTGCATGTGATAAGTGCCGAGCGTCAGATACCGCTCGCGGTCGGTCAGGCGGCTGCGGTGCGCGTAGGCGCGGCTCAGCGCGTCTACTTGCTCGCTGCGCCGCCCGCCGGAGTTGCCGATCAGAACGCCCAGGCGGCGATACGCCATCGCGAAGCCGGTGTCGAGGGCAATCGCCTCCTTGAGGAGCGCGATGGATCGCTCGGTGTCGCCCTCGACGTTGGCGGACTGCGACTGGGAGTATTTCCGGAGCGCCTCGAGCGACGGCGTGGTCACCTGCTCGAGCGCCTCGTTGTCGTCGAGGGTGCGGAGCGACTCGCCGATGCGCCGCCGGAGCCCGTGGCTCAGCCGGTCGATTGCGCGGAGGATGCGGGTCGAGTCTTCCGCGGTCTCCCGGAGCGCCACGAGCGGCTCGCCGGTCGAGCTCGAGACCAGCCGCGCCGCGATCACGAAGCCGGTGCCCGCGTGGGCGATGTCGCCGGTGAGCACCGCCTCGATCCCGTCCCGGATCGCCACCTCCCGCGCCACCTGCGCGTCGAGCGGCGTGTTGGGGTCGCGCTGCATCCGCTCGAGCGTCTGGCGCACGTACTCGGGCTGCACGAGGGTCATCGCCCGGGATTGCGCCAGATCGATGCGGAACGCCTCGGTCACCGCGCCGCCCAGCGCGGAATCGGCGGGCGGACTCCGGAAGTCGGCGATGATGATCCGACTCCGGTCGTCCCACATGCCCTGCTTCACCAGCGTGCCCCCGCCAAACGCGCCGGCCGAATGCAGGGCGAGCGCCCCGCCGCCGAGAGCGAGTACGGCGAGGCCCGTGCCTGCCAGGAGCCGTCGGCGACCGGAGCCGGCCGCCTTCACCCCCGCCGGCGACAGGCGGAACGCGCTGGTGGAATTGGTGCCGCCACCCGGCGTGTTCACCGTCTCGAGCGCCCGGAGCAGCTCCTCGGCCGACTGCCACCGGTCGGCCGGACGCTTCTCGAGACAGCGCATCACGATCGCCCCGAGGTCGGCCGGCACCGTCGCCCGCACCGTGACGAGCGGCTCGGGCGGCCGGCTCACATGCGCGGCGAGCAGCTGCTGCGGCGTGCGGCCGGTGAACGGCGGATGGCCGGCGAGCATCTCGTACGCCATCACGCCCATGGCGTAGATGTCGGCGCGGTGATCGATCTGCGGGTCGGCCGCGGCCTGCTCCGGCGCCATGTACGTGGGAGTGCCCATCGCCACGCCGGCGGTGGTGAACCCCGAGGCGCGGCCGGCCGGGTGCCCCCCCGCCTCGGTCAGCGCCTTGGCGACCCCGAAGTCGGTGACCAGCCCGTGATGGCGGCTGACCATCACGTTGTCCGGTTTGATGTCGCGGTGAACCACGTCCTGCTCGTGCGCGTAGGCGAGCGCGTCCACCACGTCCCGGATCAGGCGGACGGCCTCGCCCACCGGCAACTCGCCCTCCCGGGCCAGCTTGGCCCGGAGCGACTCGCCTTCGATGAACGGCATGGTGAAGTACAGGACGTCGCCCGCCTGGCCGGCGGAGAGCAGCGGCACGATGTGGGGGTGCTGGAGCTTGGCGGCGAGCTGGATCTCGCGCCGGAACCGTTCGACGTTGATGGCGGCGGCGAGATCCGGCGGGAGCACCTTGACCACGACCTGCCGCCCGAGCGCGACCTCCTCGGCGAGGTAGACGCGGCTCATGCCGCCGCCGCCCAGCTCGCGGACGATCCGGTAGGCGCTGCCGAGCGCCCCCTGGAGCTCGTGCTGCAGGCTCGTCATCGGGTTCCCGGTTCGGTGGTGAGGACAGCGAGGCGGTGCCGGGCCTCGCGTACGCGGGGCTGCAGCTCGGGATCGGCGTCCCGCCACAGCCCGGCGAACTGTGAATAGTAATCCGCTGCCCGGGCCCGGTCGCCGCGGGCCTCGTAGAGCTCGCCCAGGCGGTAGAGGATGCGCGGGCGGTGCCAGCCGTCCACCTCGTCGCGAATGAGCGCGCGACGCGCCAGAAAGCGTTCGTAGATGACGACCGCCGAGTCGGCTCGGCCGGCCGCGTCGTACAGCGCGCCGAGATGGGGCAGAGACCACACGTCGTTGCCGGGCTGCGCGGGAGGGTTGAGCAGGGCGATCGCCGAATCGATCTGACCGTTCGCAGCGAATGTTCGGGCCCGCACGATGCCATACCAGTTGTCGTGGCCGTGGGCGGCGAGCGCGGCGCGTCCGGCGACGCCCGCCTGCTCCAAAACGCGCCGGCGCTCGTCGAGTGCCGCCTGGGCCAGGTCGCCCCGCCCGGCAAACGCGTAATCGTACGCGATGTCGAGGTACGGCCGATCGAGCGGCGGGATGCTTGACAGTGCCCGGCCGCGCATCGCCGCGCCTGTCCGCCGGACCCCGCGGTCGAACCGTCCGCGAATCTCCAGATCGGTTCTGGCGGCCAGCAGACCTAGGCGGACTTCGCGCTCCGCCCCGGTCGTATCGTGGAAGGTGGCCGCGCGGATCGCCTGGGCCTGGTGCCGCTCGCTTTCCGCCACGCGCCCATGCAGGCGAGCCAGATTCGCCAGCCCCTCATACGCGCTGGTGCGCCACACCAGCGCATCACCATGCGAGTCGGCCAGGCGGCGATAGGCGGCGGTGGCTGAATCGTACTGCTGCCGCGCGCTCGCCAGCGCCGCACGGTGGAACTCGGCATCCGCGCCGGCCGAGTCCCAGGACTGCATGGCCCCCAGCAGCGAGTCCGCGGCCGCGTCGCTGCCGCCCCGGAACTCCGCCTCCAGCAGGTTGGTAAGCGTCATGGCACCGGGGTTTGCCTCGGCGTTGCGACGGTAGAGTGGGAGTGCCTTGGCCGGCTGGCCACGCAAGGTGTACAGGAGCGCCAGGTTGTTCAGCGCCACCCGATCGGTCGGATGCTCCCGAAGGACGCTCTCGTACGCCCGGATCACGAGCCCCGGGCGATGATCCACGTCGAAGTAGTACGACGCCGTCACGAGGTCGCGCTCGCGCGCCGGCAGGCGGTCGCGCAGCCGGAACGCTTCGACGAACGCCTCCATCTGCCGCTGCCGGTTCTCGTCCCAGTTGGCATAGGCCACCGCCAGCATCCGGTACGCGCTCGCGAACGTCGAGTCGAGGCGCACGGCCTCCTCCAACAGCGTCACCCCACGATCGAGCTCGCCCGCGGATACCGCGCGGACACCCTGCGAGTAGGCCCGGAGCGCGTCGAGCGATCCGGTGGTCACCTGCTCGAGCCGCGGGGCCGCCTCCAGCCGGCCGAGCGACTCGCCGATCCGGCGTCGCAGCTGCTTCGAGACCCGGTCCACCGCCCGGATGATCCGCGCGGCGTCACCCGCCGACTCGCGGAACCCCGCGAGCAGCTCGCCGGTCTCGGGATTGATGAGCTTGGCCCATACGACGTAGGTGCCACCCAGCGCCGCGATCTCGCCGCCGATGACCGCCTTGATCCCTTCCCGCTGCGCCACCTCCCGGCCCAGCGCGAGATCGAGTGCCGCGGTGGCCTTGCGCATGCGGGCCAGCGCCGAGCCGATGCGAGCGGGAGGAACGAGGACCACCGCCGACGATTGGGCGAGATCGATCCGGAACGCTTCGGTGACCGCGATGCCGAGCGTCGAGTCGCCCGTGCGGTTCTCGAAGTCGGCGAGGATCACCGGCTCCCGCTCCGCAATCACCCCCTCGGCGACCAGGGTGCGAGGGCCGAGCACGCCGGCCGCCCGAATACCCGCCACGGCCCCAGCGACCGCCGCCACCGCGACGCCCGCCAGGATCAGGCGCCGCCGGCGTGTCTGCCTAGCTGCGCGTACGCCGCCCGCCGGCGTGGCGAAGCCATCCAGCTCGGCCAGCAGCTCGCCGGCGGTCTGGTATCGCTCCCCGGCCCGCTTGGCCAGACACCGCATCACGACGGCTTCCAGGGCGGCCGGAGTTTCGGCGCTCCGGCGCCGGAGCGGTTCCGGCGGATCGGCGATATGGGCGGCCATGAGGTCGTAGGCCGACTCGCTCTCGAACGGCGGGCGCCCGGCGAGGAGCTCATAGAGGACCACGCCCAGAGCGTACAGGTCGGCGCGCCCATCAACGTCGCGACCACCGGCCGCCTGCTCCGGTGCCATATAGAGCGGGGTGCCGAGCGCAACGCCGACCGTGGTCGCGTGTCCGGGTTCGACGGCAGCCCGGAGCGCCTTCGCCACGCCGAAGTCCAGCACCAGCGCGTGACTGCTCGACAGCAGGATGTTCTCCGGCTTGATGTCGCGGTGAACCACCCCGTGGCCGTGGGCGTACTCGAGCGCCTCGGCCACGTCTCGCCCGATCCGTACGGCGTCGGCGGGCCGCAGCGTGTGGTCGCGCACCAGGCGCTCGCGCAGTGATTCTCCCTCGACGTAGGGCATCACGTAGAACACCAGGCCGGCAGCGCGGTCGGACGACAGCAGGGGAACGATGTGGGGATGCTGGAGCCGCGCGGCGAGCTGGATCTCGCGGCGGAACCGCTCGGCGGTAATGCCTTCGGCCAGCTCCGGCGGCAGCACTTTGATGGCCACGCGGCGCCCCAGGGCAACTTCCTCCGCCACGAACACCCGGCTCATGCCGCCGCCGCCGAGCTCGCGCTCGAGGCGGTACTGCGGGCCCAGCGCGGCCGCGAGCACCTCGGCGAGGTCGCTCACCGGGCGCCCGGCTCCGCCGCGAGTGCCCCGAGGCGACGCTTGGCTTCCATCACCCGTGGCTGCAGTTCCGGATCCGCGCCTTTCCACAGCTCCACGAACTGGCCGTACCGCTCGGCGGCACGTGAGCGGTTGCCGCGGCCCTCGTACAGCTCGGCCGTGCGGAAGAGCACCCGCGCCAGCTCCTCGGCGTCGAGCTGAGTACGGTAGAGACCGGTGGTGCCGAGATAGCGCTCGTACGCCGCCAACGCCGAATCGGGTCGGCCGGCGGCGTCATGCACTCTACCGATGTCGGGCAACGCCCACGGCCGCTGCCGCGACGTGTCACCGCTCTCGGCAAAGTGGGCGAGGGCAACGTCGTAGCGACCTTCGGCGGCCGCCGCCCCGCCCTCGATGATTCGGCGGAAGTTGTATTCGTTGCGATCCGGGGTGAGCGCGCCCAGCGCGGAGTCGATCTCGAGGGCGCTGGTCCGCGCCGCCAGCGCGTGGCGCGCCAGATCGGCTCGCCCCGCGCGTGCGTACAGGTACGCAGTTACGAGGTAGGGTCGGTCCAGCGGGTCGACCCGGTCGAGCGCGCGTCCCTGAAGCACAGCTCGCAGCCGCTCGACGCCTCGTTCCGGCTGCTCCAGCAGGAGGATCTCGTCCGAGGCACGCTCGAACGCCGTCACCGCCTCGGCCACGGAGTCCGCGGGCAGCTCAGGGTGTTCTTCGCGCTCGGCTACGACCGCCTGGCGGTGGGCCTCCCTGAGACGGCCGCGGACCCGCGCGAGCTCGGCCAGGATGCGCGCGGCATTCAGCCGTACCATCCGGCTCTCGGCATTCCCGGTCCGGAGCCGCTCCACCAACGTCGCGGCGGAGTCGTACCGGCCGCGCGAACCGGCGATGAAGGCGCGATAGACTGAAATGCCGATGTCCTCCGGGAACGTTGCTTTCCACGCTCTCAGCACCGAATCGCCCGCGGTCGAATCGCCCAGGTCGTACAGCACTTCCACCAGGTTGCTGAACCCCGTGCTCGACGGCTGGGCATTCTGCGCCCTTCGGTACAGCGGGAGCGCCCTGGCGGGCTCACCCTTGAAGTGGTAGAGCAGCCCGAGATTGTTCAGGGCCCCGAAGTCATCAGGATTGAGCTCCAGCATGCGCTGATACGCCGCGGCCTCGCGATCCCGCTGGTTGCCCAGCAGCCCGAAGTAGGTTGCCTCGGCGAACAACCGCTCGCGCTCCGTCAGCCGGTGGCGAAGCCGGTACGCCGTCGCCAGCGCCTGCATCCGACGCCGGGGGTCTTGGCCCGTGTTGCCCAACTCGATGCCAAGCGCCCGGTGTGCGCTGGCGAATGTGCTGTCGAGCCGAATTGCCTCTTCCAGCAGGGCGATGGTGCGGTCGCGCTGACCGCGACGCGTCGCCTGCAAGGCCTGCGAGTACGCGCGCAGCGCCTCGAGCGAGCTGGTAGTCACCTGTTCGAGCGGCGGCGCCGCGCGCGTGGCGCGGAGCGACTCGCCGATCCGGCCGCGCAGCTGCTTGCTGACGCGGTCCACGGCGTGGATGATCTCGCCGGGCCCGTCCGCCGATTCGCGGAAGGCCGCCAGCACGTTCCCGCTCGCAGTCTCCACCAGGCGGGCCGCCACGACGTAGCCGCCGCCGACGGAGCTCACTTCGCCGGCCACCACCGCCCGAATGCCGTCGCGCGCGGCGATCTCCCGGCTCAACTCGTAGTCGAGCGCGTTCACGGAGTCGCGCCGCATCCGTACGAGCACGTCGCCCACCTGTTCGGGGGTGAGCGGCCGGATCAGCGGGGACTGAGTGAGATCCACCCGGAACGCCTCGGTCACCGCCAGCCCGAGCGTCGAGTCGCCGGTGCGATTCTCGAAGTCCGCGATGATCACCCGCTCCCGCTCCGCGAGCGTGCCCTCGGCCACGAGCGACCGGGTGCCGAGGACGCCCGCCGCCTGGAGTCCGGCCAGCGCTGCGGCCAGAACGGCGGCGATCGCCGCGATCCGCACCACCAGCTTTCGACTCGGGGCGCCGGCCGGCGGCGCAGCCGCCTGGACCACCGTGGTGCCGCCGGCCGGCGTCGCCACGGCGTCCAGCGCGCGCAGCACCTCGTCCGCGCTCTGCGGGCGGTCGGCCGGCCGCTTCTCGAGGCAGCGCATGACTGCGTTGGCAACAGCAGGCGGGCAGGCGGGCCGGCGGGCGGTCAACGACTCGGGTGTGGCCGCCACGTGGGCAGCGATGAGCTCCTGTGAGGTCGCACCGCGAAACGGCGGATGCCCGGCGAGCATCTCGTAGGCCACCACGCCGAGCGAGTACAGGTCCGCGCGATGGTCCATCGCCGGGTCGGCGATCGCCTGCTCGGGCGCCATATAGGCCGGGGTGCCAAGGGTGAATCCCACGGATGTCAGCCCCGGCCCGCCTGCCTGCCCGCCCGCCTGCCCGTCTTCAATGGCCTTCGCGATCCCGAAGTCGGCGACCACCGCGTGCCGGTTCGACAGCAGCACATTCTCGGGCTTGATGTCGCGGTGAACGATGCCCTGCCGGTGCGCGTGCGAGAGAGCATCGGCGATCTCCCGGACCAGCCGGACCGCCTCGGCGACCGGCAGCTCGGTCTCGCGGGCGAGGCGCTGGCGCAGCGACTCCCCGTCCACGAACGGCATGATGTAGTAGAGGAGGTTGCCCGACTGGCCGGCCGCGAGGAGCGGCACGATGTGCGGATGCTGGAGTTTGGCGGCGAGCTGCACCTCGCGGCGGAAGCGATCCCCGCTCACGCCGGCCGCGAGATCCGGCGCGAGCACCTTCACCACGACCCGTCGGCCCAGCGCCACCTCTTCCGCGAGGAAGACGCGGCTCATCCCGCCGCCGCCCAGCTCCCGCTCGAACCGGTACCCGGGACCGAGGGCGGTCTCCAGCTGTTCTCGGAGGTGTGGCACGTGGGGATCCGTAGGTGGCGGCGGCGAAGGACCAAAGATAAGTCTTCACCGCAGGCGGAGCTACGGGCCCAGCGCCTCCGTGTAGGTCAGCCCGTGCGCCATCCGATCGTACAGGGCGGCGAGGGTCTCGGGCGACCCGGCCAGGAATCGGCACCGCCCGTCACCCCGGGAGCGGCACTCGACCTCCATCACGGCGACGGTCCCATCGGAAATGCGGCCGAGAAAGTCGGCGAGGAGGCCGCAGGAGAGATGGCAGGAGGGGTACTCCCCGCTGGGGTCGTCCTGCGCTTCGGCCCAGTCGGTCGAATCGATCGCGAGCGCCGCGCTGCCGAGCGGCGCCACGGTCACCGTGCCCCAGCCGAGCTCTGCCAGGAACTGCGAGAGCGTCGCGCCGAAGTGGCCCGCGTCCAGATCGCGCGGCTGCTCGATGCCGTGGCGCTCGGCGAGCCAGGCCCGGTACGCGTCGGCCAGCGCTTCACCGCCCGCGAAGCCGGCTTCCTGGAGATAGCCGGCCGCCTGGAGCCCGGCGTCCCGCTCCAGCGTGGTGCGAAGCTGCTGCAGCACCCGGCGGCTCATGGTCACGCCGTATGCCGCGGTCGGGAATGTTGGTGAGGTCATGGGCTCAGTCGCTGTCCGCTATGGGCTATCGGCTATCCGCTATCCGCTATCCGCTCTGGCCGCCGGCATCCCAGGTTTGGCCGCAAGCACCGAACGACAGCGGTGAGAGCGGATAGCGGATAGCGGATAGCCTACCCACCGCCACCCGTTCTGCGCAACAGCTCCGCCTCGTCGATCACCTCCACGCCCAGCTCTTTCGCCTTCTCGAGTTTGCTCCCGGGATCATCACCGGCTACTACGGCGTCGGTCTTCTTGCTGACCGATCCCCCCACGCGGCCGCCCGCGCGCTCGATCAGTTCCGCGGCCTGCATGCGGGAGAGCGTGGGCAGAGTGCCGGTGAGCACGTACGCCCGCCCCGCCAGCGGCCCGTCGGCCGCGACCGCCCGCGCCTCGGCGAAGCCGAGCCCCGCGGCGCGGAGCCGCTCGACCAGTTCCCGATTTCGCGGCTCCCTGAAGAAATGCACCACCGCCTCCGCGATGGCGCCGCCGACGCCCGGCACCGCGTTGATGGTGTCGGCGTCGGCCGCCATGAGCGCGTTCATCGTGCCGAACCGCCTGGCGAGCAGCTGCGCGACCGCCTTGCCCACGTGCCGGACACCGAGGGCGAACAGCAGGACCGAGAGCGGACGCTGCCGCGAGGCGTCGATCGCGCGGACGAGCTGCTCGGCCGACTGTGCGGCGAAGCGGTCCAGCTTGACGAGCTGCTCCACCGTGAGCTGATAGAGATCGGCCACATCGCGGATGAGCCCGGTGTCGAGCAGCTGCCGTACCCGCTCGTATCCCAGCCCGCGGATGTCCATCGCGTCCCGGCTGGCGTAGTGGAAGATCCCCTCGAGCACACGGCCCGGGCACGTGGCGTTGGGGCAATAGCGCATCGCCTCGTCGGCCGGACGCTCCACCTTCGTGCCGCACGCGGGGCACCGGTCGGGCATCACGAAAGGCCGCTCGAGTCCGCTCCGCCGCCCGCGGAGCGGTCCGATCAGCTGGGGGATGACTTCGCCCGCGCGCACCACTTCCACCCAATCGCCGATGCGGAGGTCCTTCTGCGCGATCAGATCCTCGTTGTGGAGCGTCGCGGCGGAGACGGTCACCCCGCCGACCTCCACCGGCTCCAGCACGGCCCACGGGTTCAGCGCGCCGGTGCGGCCCACGTTGATGCGGATGTCGTGCAGCCGCGTCACGGCGACCTCGGGCGCGAACTTCCGCGCGATGGCCCAGCGCGGCTCGCGCCCGCCCACCACCCCCAGCTCGGCGTGCAGGCTGAGCCGGTCCACCTTGATGACCACGCCGTCGGCCTGGAAGGGCAGGGCGGGAAGCACTGTTTCGAGCTCCGCGGCGCGCGCCTGAGCCTCGGCCAGCGAGGGGTGCCGCCGCCGGTGCGGCTCCACCTGGAACCCCCAGGCCGCGAGCAGCTCGAGGAGCTCCGCCTGCGTCGTCAGCCCGAGGCGCCCCTCGATCGGTTCCACATGAAAAGCGAACATCCGGAGCCGGCGCGCCCGGGTGATGCCGGGATCGAGCTGGCGGAGCGCGCCCGCCGCGGCGTTGCGCGGGTTGGCGAAGATCGGGTCGCCGTCCTGCTGGCGCTGCCGGTTCACCCGCTGGAACGCATCGAAGGAGAGGTACACCTCGCCCCGCACCTCGATCAGCTCCGGATGGTCGCCACCCCGGAGCACCAGCGGCACGTCGGGGATGGTCTTGAGGTTGGCGGTGATGTCCTCGCCGACGACGCCGTTGCCCCGGGTGGCGCCCACCAGCAGCCGGCCGCGACGATAGGTCAGCGTCACCGCGGCGCCGTCGATTTTTACTTCGGTCGTGTAACCGGCGGTGCGGGTGGCCGCGGCGAGGCGGGCGTTCCGCTCCTCCCACGCCACCAGCTCCTCATCGCTGAACGCGTTCGCCAGCGAGAGCATGGGACGGAGGTGGGTGTGCTTGGCAAGCGCGGCGGCCGGGGTCGCGCCGACCCGCTGGGTGGGACTGTCCGGGGCCAGCAGCTCCGGGTGCGCCGCCTCCAGCGCCTGGAGCTCGCGGAACATCAGGTCGTACTCGGCGTCGGCGATTTCCGGCGCGTCGAGCACGTAGTACGCGTAGTTGGCCTGGTCGAGTCGGGTGCGCAGCTCGTCCACGCGACCCGCGATCGTCGCGGGGGCGGCGGTCACCGGGACCCGGCCTCCTGCGACAGCACCGTCATCGCCACGCCGACCAGCCGATCGACCTCCTCGGTTCCGCCCCGCGCCAGCACGGCGTCTCCCCACGGCTCCTCCTTCTCCGCGAAGCGGTCCAGCAGCCGGCGCAGGAAGCCGACCAGCGCCGCGCGCTCCCGGTCGGCCTGACGATCCGCCGGATCCTCACCCCGCCGCATCTGGAGCCGCTCGAACCGGTGCGCGTTCCGGAGCGCCTTGGCCGTGAGGTTCGCCACCACCTGGCAGAACTGCACGTCGGCCTCGGTGAACGCCGGACCGTCCCGGAACGTACGGAGGAAGATCGCGCCGATCGGTGCGCTCCGCCACGTGATCGGCACCACGGTGATGTTCTTCACCCGGCGGGTGGTCAGGGAGTCGCGGGCGTGCCGGAGCCCGGGATCGTTCGCCACGTCCGGGATGAACACGGTCTGCCCGGTTTCCAGCGCGCGCTTGAGCTCCGGGTACCGCGCGAGATCCACGACGTAGTTCCGGATGCTGGGGTCCTCGTAGCTCGCCACGAGGCGTACGGTGTCGCCACCGCGCTCCGTGAGAAAGATCGAGCAGCGGTCCAGCCCGAACGCCTCGCCCAGACGGCCGGTGACCGCCTGCACCACGTCGGCGAAGTGCAGCGAGCCGGCGATCTCCTGGAGAATCTCGACGACCGCAAGAAGATGCCGCTTCTCCTGCTCGAGCGCCTCGACGCGGGTCTGGAGGCGCTCGACGTCGTCGGCGGCGGGGGATGCGATGGTCATGACGGCCGTTCCCGTGAGAGAGGTCCTGCTGGGAGCATTATAAGGCGCGGCAGGGGTCGCGCGGAACGTGTTCGATTGTTGCGGGGGGCGTACGGAAATGCGACTGTGTCGCGAAGGTTGACACGGCGCCTGGCGAGTGTGAGCGTGAGGGCGAGGGTGAGTGCGAGGGTGAGTGCGAGTGTGACTCAGCGCGAGCGAGGCGCTATGGAACCCACGGAGAGCGCAGCGGCCGAGCCCCCGGCGCCGGCCGAAGGTCGCGGGGTCGCCGGCTTCATCACCGGGCTGGTGGTTGGTGCGCTGGTGGGGGCGGGGGTGGCGTTGCTCTTCGCCCCCGCCCGCGGCGACCGGGTGCGCCGCCGACTGGGCCGCGGCGCGCGTGCGTTGCAGGAGCGGGCGCGGGACGAGTTGGCGGACGCGGCGCGGCGGGCGCGCCGCGAGATCGCACGGCGGCGCTGACCGGCCCCCCTGACTACGACTCGGTCTTCTTCGCGATCTTGCTGAGCAGCGCCGCCGCGGCCGCCTTGTGCTCCGGATCGAGATACTCGCGCTCCGGCATCGCCGCGATCGTGTCGAGCTGTGCCCGCGCGTCGGCGTACCGCTTGCGGTCCGCGTAGATCTCCGCCAGGTCGAGCCGGTGCACGATCCGGGTGGTATCCAGCGCCACCGCCCGCTCCAGGTTCACGGTCGCCTCGTCCCACGACGCCTCGTCGAAGATTCGCGCGCCCAGCACCCGCCGCGCGAAGAACCGCTCGATGCCGGGCAGCCGCATGATCTCGGCGTGCCAGCGGCCGAGCACGTGGTAGGCGCCGTCATGCGTCGGGTCCAGCGTGATCGCCCGGATCGCCGCGTTCCGGATCGTCCGGGCGAGCTTCAGACGCGGCTGCGGGGGCCGGGTGAGCGCGGTCCGCCCCAGGGCGTTGGCCAGGACGAACCATCCATCCGCGCCCATGGTATCGGCCCGCACCGCGGTACGGGCGCGCCGCTCGGCCTCCGCGTACAGCGAATCGCGCGCGGGGCTCGACTTCGAGTCCGGCGTCTCCTGGCCCAGCGTGATCAGCACGAGCGCCGCGCGCCAGTTCGCCTCGTATCCCAGCGAGTCCCGCGCGAGCGCCTCACGGAACATGGCCAGCGCGGTCCCCGGGTCCCGGGCCTCGAACGCGGCGATGCCGGCCGCGAGCGGGTCCGGGGCGCTGTCCGGAGGGGTGTCCCGGGCGGGGGGGACGGCGGGCACGGTCCCCAGGGCGGTATCCGGTCGCGTGGCACCGTGCGCGCTGGCGGTGGGCATGGTCTGCGCCCGGAGGCTGCCCGGTCCGGCCGCAGCCAGCAGCAGGGTGAGTCTCGCGGTGTAGGGTATCCTCACGTCTTTCTCATTCCATGAGCCCGGCGGGGCGGGGTTGAATGGTCGTTGCATCGCTGATCCAGCGCAAGCGCAACGGTGGCGCGCTCCAGCCCGAGGAGTGGCGGGCGCTCATCGACCGGTACGTTGCAGGCGGCGTGCCGGACTACCAGCTCGCCGCGCTGCTCATGGCGGTCTACTTTCGCGGCCTCGAGCCGGCGGAGCTGGCGGCGCTCACCGACGCCATGATCGCCTCCGGCGACCGGCTCCGCTTCGACGGGATCGACCGCTCCGTCGTGGACAAGCACTCCACCGGCGGGGTCGGCGACAAGGTGTCGCTCCTCCTCGCGCCGCTGGTCGCGAGCTGCGGGGTGGCGGTGCCCATGATGTCCGGCCGCGGGCTCGGTCACACCGGCGGCACCCTGGACAAGCTCGAGGCGATCGCGGGGTTCCGGACCGGGCTCGGCCTCCGCGAGGCCGAGGCACAGGTCCGCCGCCTCGGCTGCGCGATGCTGGGCCAGACCGATGAGATCGCCCCGGCCGACAAACGCCTCTACGCGCTGCGCGACGTCACCGCCACCGTCGAGTCGATTCCGCTCATCTCCGCGAGCATCATGTCCAAGAAGCTGGCGGAAGGGCTCGACGGCCTCGTGCTCGACGTGAAGACCGGCTCGGGCGCGTTCCTTCCGGAGCTCGACCGCGCGACCGAGCTTGCCCGTACGATGATCGCGCTCGGAGAGGCACGCGGGTGCCGCGTGGTGGCGCTGCTCACCGCCATGGATCGCCCGCTCGGTCGCGCCTGCGGCAACGCGCTGGAGGTCGAGGAGAGCATCCACGGGCTGGCGGGGGAGGGGCCGGAGGACCTGATGGACGTCACCTACGCGCTCGGTGTCGAGATGCTGCTGGTGGCCGGGGTGGACACCGATCGCGCGGCCGCACGCGAACGGCTCGAGACGAGCGTGCGATCCGGTCGCGCCCTCGAGACCTTCGGGCGCATCATCGAGGCGCAAGGCGGCAACCCCGCGGTGGTCGAGGATCCAGGGGTGCTCCCCCAGGCCGGTGCGGTCGAGGTGTTCTCGGCGCCCGAGGAAGGCCTGGTCGAGCGGGTGGAGCCGCGCGCTATCGGCGAGGCCATCGTGGCGATGGGCGGCGGGCGGCGCGTGGTCACCGACATCGTGGACCCGAGCGTCGGGTTCGTCGTGACGGTCAAGCCGGGCGACCGGGTCGAGCGGGGCCAGCCGATCGCGTCCGTGTTCGCCCGCGACGCAGAGGGCATCGCGCTGGGCATGGACGCGCTGCGCCGCGCCATCGTGGTCGGCGAGGCGGCCGCGCCGCTCCCGCTGGTGTCGCACCGCATCACTGCGGCCGGGGTGGAGACGCTGTGATTCCGCTGATTGGCGGGCCGGTCGAGGCGCTCGCGATCGCCGGGTTCGCGGTCGCCGGCCTGGTCGCGTGGCTCCGGCGCCGGCGCGGTCATCGTGGTCTCCGCCTGGTCGGGGACGAGCCCGACGTCGATCACGCCGCACTCGAGGCGGCCGAGCGGGAGGTGCGCGAGGCCCCGCCTCTGCCGCCGGCGCAGCCGCGGCCTCCGGAGCGGCTGTAAGGCGGGCCGGCCGCCTTCCTGCCTTGTCTTCCGCCGGTCCGGGCCCGATACTGGACCGATGTCCCCCGGCGCAGTCGCCGTCCATCCCACCTAGCGCAGGAGCCACCCAATGCCCCGGCTCCGACCCGATCCCACATTTTACGCCTCGCCCACGCACGCCATGGAGGCACCCCCGGAGACGCTGGCGTACGTCACCCTGCCGGACCCGGGAGCCCAGCAGCCCGACGCGATCGGGGTGGTCGACGTGCAGCCCGGATCGCCCAACTACGGTCAGCTCATCCACCAGGTGGAGATGCCGTACCCGGGCGACGAGCTGCATCACTTCGGCTGGAACGCGTGCAGCTCGCATCTGTGTCCGTGGGCCGGTCACGCGCACGTCGAGCGGCGCTACCTCATCGCGCCCGGCATCCTCTCGTCGCGGATCAACATCCTCGACACCAAGCCCGATCCTCGCCGGCCCGAGGTCGTCAAGGTGATCGACGCGGCGACGTTGGCCGCGCGCACCGGCTATGCCGCGCCACACACGATTCACTGCGGCCCGGATGGAGTCTACGTGAACGGGCTCGGCACGCCGGACGGCGGCGGTCCGGGCGGCGTGTTCGTGCTGGATCACGAGAGCTTTGACGTCCGCGGGCGCTGGGAACGGGACCGCGGCCCGCAGCACCTGTCGTACGACTTCGCCTGGCACCTGGGCTTCGACGCGATGATCACCAGCGAGTGGGGCACGCCCAGCATGGTGAACGACGGCGTCGTCCCCGAGCTGCTGCTGGGCGGGAAGTACGGCCACCAGCTCCACGTCTGGGATCTGCGCAAGGGCCAGCACCGCCAGACGCTCGACCTCGGTGCGGAGCAGCAGATGGCGCTCGTGCTCCAGCCGGCCCACGACCCGGCCAAGCCGTACGGGTTCGTCTGCGTCGTCGTCTCGCTGCAGGACCTTTCTGCGTCGGTCTGGCTTTGGCACCTCGACCGGACGAACGGGGATGCCGACGGAACGTGGAAGGCGCGGAAGGTGATCACCATTCCCGCCGAGCCGGCGGATCCGGCCGACCTGCCGCCGCTGCTCCAAGGCTTCAAGGCGGTGCCCCCGCTCATCACGGACATCGCACTGTCGCTGGACGACCGATTCCTCTACGTCTCGTGCTGGGGCACGGGTGAGCTGCGGCAATACGATGTGACCGATCCGTTCAACCCGAAGCTCACGGCGACGGTTCACATCGGCGGCATCGTGCGGCGTGCGCCGCACCCGGCCCGACAGGGCACGTCGCTGAATGGCGGTCCGCAGATGGTGGAGACCAGTCGCGACGGCAAGCGGGTGTACCTGACCAACGGCCTGTACTCCCCGTGGGATGCACAATTTTATCCCGACGGCATCAAGGGCTGGATGGCGAAGCTAGACGCGCGGCCGGAAGGCGGAATGGAGTTCGATCGCGAGTTCCTGCTGACGCTCGACGGCACGCGGCGCACGCATCAGGTCCGCCTGCAGGGCGGCGACGGGACGTCCGACTCCTTCTGTTACGCGACATGATGGGAGACACGCAGGCCCCGGCGATGCTCGTTCTCGGGGCGTGGCACGGCGTGAATCCGGCCATGGGATGGCTCTTTGCCGTCGCGCTCGGCCTGCAGGAACGACGGCGGGCGGCCGTCTGGCGCGCGCTGCCCCCGCTTGCCCTCGGGCACGCGGTCGCCGTGGCCGCCGCGCTCGCCCTGGCCGCCCTGCTCGGTTTGGTGATGCCGGTCGCGACCCTGAAGTGGGCCGTGGCGATTGCGCTCTTCAGCTTCGGTGTCTTTCGGCTGGTGAGGCAGGGGCACCCCAGGTTCGGCGGCATGCGGGTCGGCGCTGCGGGGCTCGCCGTCTGGTCCGCTCTGGTCGCCTCGGCACACGGCGCGGGCCTGATGGTACTGCCGTTCGGACGCGATCTCGCGGCTGCTCTGCTCCACACCGCGAGCTACCTGGTCGTAACCGGTATACTCGCGGTGGTCGTGTACGAAAAACTCGGCCTCCGGCTGTTGGGCCGAGCGTGGGTCAATCTGGACGTGGTGTGGGCGGTTGCGCTGATGGTGACGGCGCTCTTTACGCCCTTTCTGTGACCTGGGCGCGCCGCGATCACGGCGCCGGGCGCACCAGCTGCCGCGTCACCTCCGCCGTCACCGCGCAGCCGCTCAGAGCGCAGGTCAGATCGAGATCGCTCAGGAAGTTGAGCAGCACGTCGCGCACGCCCCCTTCACCCGCCACGGCCAGTCCCCACGCATACGGACGACCGAGCAGCACCGCGGTCGCCCCGAGCGCGATCGCCTTGAACGCGTCGGGCCCGCGCCGGATGCCCCCGTCGAACAGCACCGGCACCCGGCCGGCCACTCGCTCCACCACGCCCGGCAGCGCGTCCAGCGTCGCCACCGCGCCGTCCACCTGCCGGCCGCCATGGTTCGAGACCACGATTCCGTCGATGCCCGCGTCGAGGGCGCGGGCCGCGTCCTCCTCCGCCAGTACACCCTTGAGCACGATCGGCAGCCCGGTGTTCGCCCGAAGCCAGGCGATGCTGTCCCACGTGAGGGCGGCGTTGCCGAACTTCTCGGTGAGGAGCCGGGCCGCGCCCGCGAGGTCGTCGCGCGGATCATGCCCCAGCCGGTCGCGGAACACCGGGTCCGAGAGATAGTTCGCGATGCCGTGGCCCTGCACGAACGGCGAGTAGGCGTTGGCGAGATCCCGCTCGCGCCACCCCAGCACGTGGGCATCCACGGTCACGACCAGCGCGCCGTAGCCGGCCCGCTCCGCGCGCACCACGAAGCTCTCGGCCAGCTCCGCGTCGGCGCTCCAGTAGAGCTGGAACCAGCGCGGGGTAACGCCCATCGCGGCAGCGACTTCCTCCAGCGACTTCGACGAGACGCTGCTCAGCACCAGCGGCACGCCGAGCGAGGCCGCCGCGCGCGCGGTGGCGAGCTCGGCGTCGGCATGGAAGAGGGCTTGGACGCCGATGGGGGCGAGGAGCAGCGGCGCGGGAAGCTCATCGCCGAACAGCTGGATGCGCCAGTCACGGCGGGAGACGTCGCGCAGCACCCGGGGCTCGATCCGCCAGCGGCGGAATGCGTCGAGGTTCGCCTGCATCGTCACCTCGCCGCCGGCGCCGCCCGACAGGTAGTCGAACGGCTCGCGGGCGAGCGCGGCCCGGGCGCTCGCCTCGAGCGCCTCGGGCGCGACCGGCACGAGCGAGCCGTGGCGGTAGATCTCGAGCTGTCGGTCGGTGCTGAGCGATGGGCTCATCTCGTAGGTGATACCACGAAAAGCGGAACGGCGGGAGGGCGGGAAGTGTGTCTTCCCCCCCTCCCGCCGTCCGGCGTGTCCGCGAGCTAGCGCGCCCGCGGGCTCCGCTTGCGACGGCGAGCCGCTGCGGCCTTGAGCTGCCGGGCCTCGCTGGGCTTCACGTAGTGTCGTTTGCGCCGGAGATCCTGCAGGATTCCGGACTTCTGGACCTTCCGCTTGAACGCCTTGAGCGCCCAGTCGATGCGGTCGGTCTCTTCCAGCCTGACTTCGATCATCGCCGCTCCCTCGTATTCGCGCGTTATTGCGCGAGCTTGACGACGTTGGCTGCCGCCGGACCCTTCTGCCCGGCGACGACGTCGAATTCGACTCGATCGCCCTCGGCGAGCGACTTGAATCCCTCGCCTTGGATTGCCGAATGGTGCACGAAGCAGTCTTTCTGCCCGCCATCCACGGTGATGAACCCGAACCCCTTCGCGTCGTTGAACCACTTGACCGTGCCGGTCGTGCGCATCGCACTGCTCCTTGATGCAAAATGGGCCGGCGCGAACGCCAGCCCGTCATACCCGGGAACCTGTCCGCGCCACCGCGCGGGTAATCGCAGCAACAAGTTAGCCGCGGCGGCCCGCAACCGCAATCGGCGCCTGCGCCTGCACGCCCGTGGCCTCCGCGTTGAGGTATGCCAGTGGGTCGTGCTGCAGCGCGCCCTCGGGCAGATGGTCCCAGAGCGACCCCAGCTCGTTCCGGATGCGATTGACGTAGAAAGCCGGGATTTCGGTGCTGCGGCCATCCATGAAGTCGCGGACGGTAGGATCGGAGTCGAGCAGGGCGCGCACCTGCGTGTGGTACTTGATCCGGCCGAACCCCTCCGACGACACCGCGCGAACCAGGTTCATCCACTTCGGGATCCCGCCCTGGTTCGCGACCAGGCGTCGCCTGATTGCTCGCCACGAGAAGGAATAGCGGGACAGGTCGACCAGGCGGTCGTAGAACTCCGGCCAGCCGTAGTGGGTCGGCCGGACGTTCATGGCGTGGTTGTTGTTCAGGAGGTGGAACGGAAAGGGGATCACCCGGCCGGCGCGCTGGTACTCGAGGTTGATGGGGGCGGCGCGGCCGAACGCCGAGAGCAGCGAATACGCGGGGAACGCACCCGGCGCGCGGTCGAGGAATTCCTTGGTCAGCTCGAACGGCTCCGGTCCCTCGTCGCAATCGAGCCCCAGCACGAAGTTGACCTGCACGTACGGGATGTAACTCAGGATCAGGTTGATGTGATCCGAGGTCTCCTTCACCTTCACGATGCCGGTGTGCCGGGTCTTCGACTTGTTGCCCAGCCCGAACCACGACTCGATGCCCGGCAGCATGGCCTGGAAGCCGTTCCGCTTGAGCCGCTGCAGATGCGGCTCCGACAGCAGCGAGAGGCTGCTCTCCGCAATGTGTCGCATCCGCCCTTGCGGCACTGCTTCCTCGATGGCGTGCATGTAGTCGTCGAACCGCACGCCGAAGTTGGGATCGTGCCAGGCCGCGATCGGGTGGGGCACCTTCTCGACCAGGAACTTCAGGTCCTCCTGCAGCTGCTCGAATCCGAGCGGCTGGTACGGCACGGTGGAGTCGATGCAGAAGCTGCAGGTATAGGGGCAGCCCAGGCTTCCGAGCATCGGTACGATGCGGATGGTGGGTGCCTTCGCCAGCGTCGCCTCGACGAACTTCCACCGCTCGCGCAACGAGGGAAGCTCCTTCGGTTGCGTCGACGCCATGAGCCGCCGGCCGCCCTTGGGGTACGGCGCACAGTCCGCCAGCACTTCCTCGATCACGCTTTGATCGGTGAAGCCGAGCACGTAGTCGAAGTACCTGGACGCATCCTCCGGATAGCACCGCGCGTGCGGTCCGCCGAGCACCGTGACGGCGCCGCGCTGGCGGAACAGGTTGCTGACCGCGTAGGCGAGCTGCGCCGACTGGGTGAAGGCGCCGACGAAGAGGAGGTCGAGATCCTTGGGCAACTCGTCGAGCAGGTTCTCGAAGCCTGTGTAGCAGACGAAATGGACGTCGTGACCGGCGCGCTCACACCACGCGCCCACCACCTGGGGCATGATGCTCGCCAGGTTCGGGTGCATGATCCGGGCGTACAACGCCCGGGTGGGAGCCTTGGTGACGAGATCGAGCACGCCGATGCGCAGGCGTCGCATGCAGTACCCTCCGGTGAGGCAGGTTGGACGAGCGCCAGGCGAGTAACGAGTATGCTCGACGGGGGAGGCGGCGAGCCATGTCTGCTGGTGCTCGAAGATGCGGGGGGCCGGGGAGCGCCGCAAGGATGCGGCGATTCAGCTTACGGCAAGATGGCTCCCGAATTCGGCGAGGAGCTGCCCGTCATAGCGGTCGGCGAGGCCGGCGAGCTGCGCGATCAGCTCGCGGAGCGAGGATTCGTCGAGATCGGCGGCGAAGCGCGCGGCGCCGAGCCACACCTTTCCGCGCGGGTCCACCGAGAAGGAGCAGAGCGAACCCAGCTCGTGGTTGAGCTCGAGCAGCCGCTTGTAGAGCGGCTCGGCACCGGTCTCGGGCACCCGGAGGATCGGGAAGCTGGCATGGACGACCGGGTCGCCCTCGTCCTCGCCCCTGCCGATGAGGGCCACGTACCCGATGGCGCTGCCGCGGAAGATGGCCCACGCGTCGTCGCCCAGGGCGGAAACGCGAGAGTCGCCGCCCATCGCGTCGATGGCCTCGGGAATGGCGCGTCGGAGAGCGGTGAGCTCCATCGGTCCTCGCGGCGAGTTCGGTGCGTGAGAAGGTAACCCGCGCGGCCCTCCGCTCGCTACGATCGGCGACGGGCGATGAGCTCCCGATCGCAGGGTGTTCCAACCGGCTGATGGCTCCTGCAAAACCGGCCGCCGCCGAGGCGTGATCCACTGCCCCCTGCAAAGTTCCGCACCCGCCGACGCCGGGTGCGGCTTGCCCATGCCGGACCCGATCACCTGTCGATCTTCAACCGATTGGGGCGGGCGACGATAGCACTCCTGGCCAGACCGGCTCCCGCTCCGGCATGGAACTCGCCTGAGAGACTGTGCTCGGTGCCGACCCCTGCACCCGGGCGTTGGGCCCAGTCCGCTGGCACTTCCACCTTATCAGGCCATCAAGCGAGGCTAGTCCCGCGTTGGCCAAGGAGCCTCCGCGCATGTTCCGAATCTCACGAGGTACGTGCTTGGTGCTTGCGATCTCCGCGCTAGTATCGGGCAAGGCCTGGGCCCAGAACAACGCCAGCGCCACCGTCACCGCCACGGTCCAGCAGCCGATCACCGTCACCAAGAACAACGATCTCTCGTTCGGCACCGTGTTCCCCGGCGTCGACAAGACCATCGCCGTCACGGCGGGCGGCGCGGCGAAGTTCACGGTCGCCGGTCAGGCCAGCACTCCGGTGAACCTGACGTTCAGCATCCCCGCGACGATCGCGAGCGGTGGCAACACCCTGACCCTCGCCTCGTGGGCCGGCCATTTCGCGACTACCGACGTGACCAGCGGTGGCACCACCTTCACGCCGAGCGCGTCGGCCACCGCCGCCACGCTGAGTGGCTCGGGAGCGCTTTACGTGTACGTCGGGGCCACCGCGCAGCCGACGGTCACCCAGGCCGCCGGGAGCTATAGCGGCCCCATGACCATGACGGTGGTGTACTTCTAGCCGGACCCGGAGAGGAGCGCAGGTGAAAGCAGTCAACGCCGACGCGGCCGCGCTATCGGTCCTGATGGCGCTCACCGGGCCGCGGGCCTTCGCGCAGTCGCTCATGGTCGGCTCACCCGCGGTCGTGATTGACGATCGAACCCGCACCGGCGCGCTGACGCTCATCAATGACGGGATCGCTCCCGTCGAGGTGAGCGTCTCGACGTTCTGCGGGTATCCGGTGACCGACTCCATCGGGCAGATGTATCTGCGCACCTTCGCCACGGTGGACGACACGATGCCGTGCGCCGCCAGGTGGATCCAGAGCTTTCCGCGGCGGCTGCGGGTCGAGGCGAAGAGCCGGGCCACTGTCCGGCTCCTGGTGACGCCGCCAACCGGGCTTCCGCCCCGGGAGTACTGGGCCCGGTTGGTGGTGGCCGCCAAGGTGGGCCAGGTTCCCGTCGGTGGGCTGGCGGACACGTCATCCATCCAGGCCAGGCTGGATCTGGAGATCCGGTCCGTGGTCGGGCTGTTCTACCGGAAGGGGAGCCCCCACACGGGCGTCAGCCTCGAGCGGTTGCGAGGCGAGGTGGAGGGTGACTCGCTGGTGGGCCGGACCCTCCTCACCCGCGAAGGTGATGCCGCGTTCGTGGGCTCGCTCAAGGCGGTTCTCCGGGATCCCACCGGCAAGGTGCGCTCGCAATCCCAGCTCCCGCTCGGCGTGTACTACGCGCTGGAGCCACGCTTCACGTTGCCCGTGGCCGACTTGCCCGCGGGGTCCTACGAGCTCTCGGTCGAGGCAGTGAGCAGTCGGCCCGACCTGGCGGCCGACCTGCTGCTTCCCATCGTGCCGGTACAGCAGTCGGTCAGGGTAGTGTTGCCATGAGGAGTCGGATCGTGGTGCTGGCCGCCCTGGTCGCGGCCGGGATCCCCGCCGAGGCCAGGGGGCAGGTGGTCACGATGCGGAACCTGGCTTTCGGCACCATTCTCTCGGGCACCACGACCAGCGTAAGCAAGGCCAGCGCGAACTCGGCCCAGTGGCGATTCACCGGCACGTTCGCGCTCGGAGGGAGTTTCGTGCTGACACTCCCGACCACCCTCACCGGACCAGGCGCGGCGATTCTCATCACCTTCAGCAGCACCGATGGGCAACGGAGTACCACCAACAACCCGCTGACGGGAAGCTCATTCAACCCGCATAACTCTCAGTCGGTAGCCCTGCTGTTCAGCGGCACTGTGTACGTGTGGTTGGGCGCCTCGGTCAGCCCGCCGCTCAACCAGACGGCAGGCACCTACAGCGCCACCGTGGTGCTCACCACCACGGGCATGTTGTAGCAGGCGGGCCCGTGTCCCGCCGACGCATCGGCATCAGGCCTCTCCTACTCGCTCTGTTCCTCCCCGTGATGCTGCTCGCGGTAGCGCTGGGAGGCGGCACCTGCTATCGGCCCGCCGAGCAGCTCGTGGCGCCGGCTCCCACCGCTCCACTCGAGTCCGTCCCGCTGCGGGCGGCTCCCACCAGCCGCACGACGCCGGAGCTCCCGCGCCCCTCTCGGCACAGCCCGCGAATACGCGCGCCGGCGACCTCGCAAAGCCTGCCCCATCCATCCGCGCCACCCGCGGCGCCGGCGCGGCCGCCGGCCCCCGTCACCCCAGCGCTCCCTCTCGGCGTCGAGACGGCCATCCCCGAGGAGGCCTTGCCCGCGCCCGACGTGTCCGGGGGCGTCGGGCCGGCGCTGCTCGAGATGCAACTCGCCCGGATCGCGCGCCGGGTGCTCAAGACCCAGTGGAGCGGCGATGAGGTGATGATCCCACTCGCGGCCTGGCTCGATTTCGCCGAAGTGAGCTACGAGGCGGCCGGAACGCACCTCACCGGGCGCCTCCAGCCCACCAGAGTCACGTTCGTGGTGGATGCCGGGACCCGGGCCGCGCGCGTGGGCGAGCGCCAATTGGTGGTCGGCGACGGTGACCTGGAGATGGTCGGGGGCGAGGTGTACGTGTCGCTCCGCCTGCTCACCGATCTGTTCGGGGTATCGGCCCGGATCGACCGTGAGAGTGCCGCCGTCTTCTTCCACAATCCTGAGGCGTTGCCCATAGCCCGACGCCTGGAGCGGGAGGCGGCCCGTAGCATCCAGGTCGGCGGCGGCGGGGAGGTTGCGGCGGACCAGATCCATCGCGGTGCTCAAGACGGTCGGCCCGGGCTGGTGGCCGCGTACGAGGTACGCACCTCGAGCCTCCGCGGGGCTCCCACGTCCTACGACGTCGGCGTCGCCAGCGGACTCGCCGGTGGGTCCGCCGTGCTCCGGACCCAAGGGAGCACGGGAGGCTCGCCCCGAATCGACGCCACGTGGTCCCGGGCATGGCCCTCACGGAGATGGCTGACCCAACTCCGGCTGGGAGACGGACTGATGAGCGGGCCGCGGCCGGAGACCTCCCGCGGATTCTCGATCAGCAATCGGCCGATCAATCGCGCCATCCTGGTGGAAGACCTGCCCTTCGCGGGCGTGCTCCCGCCCGACTGGAGCATTGAGGCATACCGGGCTGGCCATCTGGTCGGGTTCGACTCAGTGGACGCGTCGGGTCGCTACTCGCTGACTTTACCGGTCCAGTATGGGGAGAACCCGGTCGATTTCGTCGCCTACGGTCCCTTCGGCGAGGTGCGGAGCTTCAACCGGACCTTCCGCGCCCTCCCGTCGATGGTGCCGGCGGGCATCTGGGAGTACGGGATCTCGGCTGGCGCCTGTCGCACCACACGATGCGACGCGGCCGCCAACCTGGACCTGCGTCACGGGCTCTCCCGCCGCTGGACGGTCCGCGCCGGTCTCGACCAGCTCTGGGGCGGCGACCATGGGGCACTCTCCCATCCGTATGCCGGTGTCGTGGGCACGCCCACCAACGCGCTGGGTGTCGAACTCGAGGGCGTGGCGAACCTGCTCTACCGCGCCGGTCTGCGGTTTGAGCCCTCCACCCGCCTGCGACTGACCGCCGACTACGTTTCCTACGCCGATTCATCCGCATCACCGTTCCTGCCGCCCGGCACCCGGGCGCAGTGGTCTCTCTACGGGCGGCTGATGCCAAGCAGGCGGCTCGGGGCAGTGGTGCTGGAGGCGCAGGCGACCCGCACCCTCACGACCATGGGCGCCAGGGATCAGGCGCGGGCGGGAGCCGCGCTCCAACTGCCGAACATGCTGGTGCGGCCATACGTCCGTGGCGAGCGGACCAACTCCGTGAGCGGATCGGTGGCGCGGGGCTATCTCGGCATGGATGCGACGGTGCTGCCGCCCCGATCTCTCGGTCCGGTGCTCGGCGGCTTCTGGCTGCAGGCGCAAGCCGAGGCCCAGGTCGCCCATTCGCTCTCCAGCGCCGCCGTCCTGATCGCCCGCAATCTCGGGCGCGGGTTCCGGCTGGAGGCTGGCACCCGCTGGGAACGCGCGCTTCCGGGGCCGATCTACACGCTCGCGCTCGTGTCTCAGCTGAACGTGGTGCGCTCCACCTCCCTGATGACCGCCCCCGCGGGTGCCGGCGAGGCGCGTCTCGATCAAACGGTCGCGGGCTCGGTGGTGTGGAGTCGGGGAGGCGGTGCGCCGCTGTTCTCAAGCGAGCCGTCGCTGGATCGCGGCGGTGTGGGGGGACGGGTGTTCCTCGACCTGAACGGCGACGGGCGCTGGCAGCCGGATGAGCCGTCGGCCCCCGGCACCCGTCTCCTGGTGGGGAACCGTTGGGTGACCGCCGATGCGGACGGCCGTTATCAGCTCTGGAACGTCCCCCCGTGGGAGGAGCTGCTGATTTCGGTGGACACCACCAGCCTCGCCTCGCCCTGGTGGACGCCAGGGCATGGCGCCATAGCCGTCATGCCGACACCCAACCTGGTCCGGAGCGCGGACGTGCCGCTGGTGATCGGAGGCATCGTCGAGGGGAGCCTGTTGCTGGAGGGGAGCGTGTCGCGATCGGTCACGCGGCCTCTATCCATTCTGCTGGTCGAGCTGGGGAGCGGTACCCGGACAGTGATCGAGTCGTTCAGCGACGGATCGTTCTACCGGATGGGTCTGCCACCGGGTCGCTACGAGGCGCGGGTGGACGAGACGATGCTCCGCGCCCTCGGCTTGACCGGCGAACCGGTCCGCTTCGAGCTCAGCCCCGGCCGCTCGGCGAGCGATCCGGGTCCCACGCTGTCGGGTCTCCGCCTGGTTCTGCGGCCGCGCTGACGCATCCGGTCAGACGTCCAGGTGGCTCACGTACTTCGCGTTCCGTTCGATGAACTGGCGGCGCGGCTCCACCTCGTCGCCCATCAGCTCGTCGAACAGCTTGGATGCCTCGACCGCATCCTCCATCGTGACCCGGAGAATGGTGCGCCGCGCCGGGTCCATCGTGGTGGCCCAGAGCTGCGGCGGGTTCATCTCGCCCAGGCCCTTGTAGCGCTGGATGTTCACGCTGCCGCGTCCGTCGCCGTTGGAGAGCCGCTTGGCATACTCGTCCCGCTCGGGCTCGGTGTAGGCGTAGAACTCCTCCTTGCCCTTTGCCACGCGGTAGAGCGGCGGCTGCGCGATGTAGACGTAGCCCGCGTCGATGAGCTCCTGCATCTGCCGGAAGAAGAAGGTGAGCAGCAGGGTCCGGATGTGGGCGCCGTCCACGTCGGCGTCGGTCATCAGGATGATCTTGTGGTAGCGGGCGTCGTCCAGCTTGAAATCCTCCCGGACGCCGGTGCCGATCGCCGTAATGATCGCGCGAATCTCTTCGTTGCTGAGGATCTTGTCGATCCGCGCCTTCTCCACGTTCAGGATCTTGCCGCGGAGCGGCAGGATGGCCTGGAACTGGCGGTTGCGCCCCTGCTTGGCGCTGCCACCCGCCGAATCGCCCTCCACCAGATACAACTCGGTGTGCGCGGGATCGTCGATGGAGCAGTCCGCCAGCTTGCCCGGCAGCACCGCGTTCTCCAGCCCGGACTTCTTGCGCACCAGGTCCCGCGCTTGGCGCGCGGCCTCCCGCGCCCGGGCTGCGCTCACCGCCTTCTCGATGATCGCGCGCGCCACCGGCGGGTGCTCCTCGAGCCAGGTGCCGAGGTGCTCGTTGATGACCGTTTTGACGATGCCCTCGACCTCGGAGTTGCCCAGCTTGGTCTTGGTCTGACCCTCGAACTGCGGCTCCCGCACCTTCACGTGGAGCACGCAGGTCAGCCCCTCGCGGATGTCCTCGCCGGAAAGCGTGAAGTTTTCCTTCTTGAGGAAATCGCGCTTGCGGGCGATCTCGTTGATCGTCCGGGTGAGCGCCGACTTGAAGCCGGTCAGGTGGGTGCCGCCCTCGTGCGTGTTGATGTTGTTCACGAAGGTGAACGTGTTCTCGTTGTACCCGTCCTCGTACTGCAGGGCGAGGTCCACGTCCACATCGTCCTTCACCGCGGAGAACGCGATCGGCTTGGGGTGGGTGGGCTTCTTGTTGCGATTGAGCCACTCGACGAACTGCACCAGGCCGCCCTTGGCCAAGAACGTCTCCTCGCGCGCCTGCTCCTCGCGCTCGTCCTTGATCGTGATCGAGATGCCCTTGTTCAGGAACGCGAGCTGGCGCAGCCGATCGGCGAGCGTCGTGTAGTTGAACGCGAGGACCTGGAAGATCTCCGGATCGGGTTTGAAGCGGACGATGGTGCCGGTGCCGCGCGCCTTGCCCAGCACGTTGAGCTTCTTGACCGTGATCCCGCGGGTGAAGGCCATGTGGTACCGCTTGCCGTCGCGGTCCACCAGCACCTCCAGCCGCTCCGACAGGGCGTTCACCACCGACACGCCCACGCCGTGCAGACCGCCCGACACCTTGTACGTGCTCTTGTCGAACTTCCCGCCCGCGTGAAGCATGGTGAGCGCCACCTCGACCGCCGGCTTCTTCTCCGTGGGATGGAGGTCCACCGGAATCCCGCGCCCGTTGTCGGTCACGGTGACCGAGTTGTCGGCGTGGATGGTGACGCTGATCGTGTCGCAATGCCCCGCGAGTGCCTCGTCGATCGAGTTGTCCACGACCTCGTACACGAGGTGGTGCAGCCCGTTCTCGCCGGTGGAGCCGATGTACATGCCGGGCCGCTTGCGCACCGCCTCGAGGCCCTTGAGAACCGTGATCGCGTGCGCGTCGTACTGCGCGCCGCCATTACCGTCTTTACCGCCCATACCGGCCATACCGTCCTGTCTTCGTCAGGGTCGGGGCCGGTCCAGCGGACCGGGCACCCAGCGGATTTCCTTCACTCGCCCGGAGCGGCCCTGGTTGATCCGCGCGAGGATGCGGGGGGTCATCAGCCCCAGTTCCGTGGCCCAGGGCGCCGTCGCCACATGGACCCGCAGCACGCCGTCCGGCGTGATGCTCTGCGGTGCGGTGACCGCGGCGATCTGCGGGCCCACCAGCCCGGCCCACTCTTCGAGGATCGCCGCCTGCTGCACCCGCCGGGTGATGCCGGCCTGGCGAAGGAAGCTCGCCACCGCCTCGCCGATGGGCGTCGGGGCCCGCTCGCCGGCGCTCATGCCACGCGCCCGCCCGCGATGCGCCACACCGGCACGCCCAGCCCGGGCGGCAACTCGTCGTCGCGCGGTGCCGTCACGAACACCTGCCGGGGGCGGCCGTTCATGAGCCGGTGGGCGAGCCGTTGCTGCCGCTCGCTGTCGAGCTCCGCGAAGACGTCGTCGAGCAGCAGGACCGGCTCGGTGCCGCGCGCCTCCGCGAGCGAGCCGAGCTCGAGGAGCTTGAGCGCCACGGCGACCGTGCGATGCTGGCCGGTGGAACCGGTGGCCCGAAGCGGGCGGCCGCCCAGGTCGAGCGCGAGATCGTCCCGATGCGGCCCCACGGTGGTCATGCTCTGCGCGCGGTCGCGCGCCGCCGCGGCCTCGAGCGCGGCCGGCCACGCGTCGCGCTCCGAGAGATCCGGGTTGCCGCGGTAGCGGAGGCAGAGCGCCTCGCGCTCGCCCAGCGTCGCGAGCTCGGCGCGGAACCGCTCGCCGGCGGCCGCCGCCCACTCGAGGCGCTCTCGCACCACCGGCGCGCCGGCGTCGGCGAGCGGATCGTCGAACATCCGTGCCAACGCCTCCCGGCCCTGACGAAGGGCCGCGTTCCGTTGGGCGAGAGCGGCGCGGTATCGTGCGAGCGCCGCGAGATACGGCCGCGACCTGAGCGACAGGAGGCGGTCGAGATAGCGCCGACGCTCCGATGCGGGCCCGCTCCCCAGCGCGACATCCTCGGGCAGGAACGCCACCGCGATCCACCGCCCGATCGCTTCGGTCAGCTGCGCCGTCTCGTCTCCACCGACGGCGATCCGCTTCCGCCGCGCCGCCGTGGTCCAGGTGGCGGCGACGCTCACCGGCGCGTCCGCGGTCGCGGCGATCCCCACGTGAAAACCGTCACCACCGAGGCGTGCGACATCCTGGTCCGCTGCCCCGCGAAACGACCGGAACAGCACGGGGTACGCGATGGCCTCGAGCAGATTGGTCTTGCCTTGTCCGTTGGCACCGAGCAGTGCCAGCCCCTCGGCGGGGAGCTCGCAATCGAGATCTGCCAGGTTGCGGAACCCCCGCGCTACCAGTCGTTGGAGCCGCACCCGATCCCCATGATTTCAACCCCGAAAAATAGCCGTACGCTCACTCAAATTGAACCGCAACGGGCATCGAGAACAGCTATTCACACGGAGGCGCGGAGGCCGCGGAGAACTGCTTCAATGGTGGTCTCGTGTCCGGGCATCACAATGCACGGTGACGAGACCACATCAAACGAAGCTCTCCGCGTCCTCCGCGCCTCCGTGTGAACAGCTGTTGCGGAGCTCCTCTGCGCGAAGAAGCCGGCTGAGCGCTACCGGCCGGTGAACGCAGGCTTCCGCTTGGCGAGAAACGCCGCCGTCCCCTCCCGCATGTCGGCGGTGGCGGAGAGCAGGCCGAAATGGTTGGCCTCCAGGAGCAGCGCCTCGTCCACGCTCAGGTCAAAACCCGTCTCCACGCATTCGAGCACCGACCGGATGGCGAGGGGGCCCTGCTCCAGGATCGACCGGAGCAGGGCCTCGCTTTCGCTCAGCAGCTGCTCCGCCGGCACCACCCGGTTCACCAGCCCGATCCGCTGAGCTTCCTGCGCATCGATCATCCCGCCGGTGAGCAGCAGCTCCAGCGCGCGCCCCTTGCCTACGAGCCGGGGGAGCCGGACCGTTCCGCCATAGCCCGGTCCCAGGCCGAGCTTCACCTCCGGCTGCCCGAACCGGGCGGACTCGCTCGCGATGCGGATGTGGCACGCCATCGCCAGTTCGCAGCCGCCACCGAGCGCGAAGCCGTTCACCGCGGCGATCACCGGTTTTCCGCACCGCTCGAATCGGCGCATCATCTGCTGCCCCGCGAGCGCCCGCGCTTTCCCCTCGAACGGACCCTGGCCTGCCAGCTCGGAGATGTCCGCCCCCGCCACAAACGCCTTGGGGCCGGCACCGGTCAGGATCACCCCGCTCACCGCCGGATCGGTCTCCACACGCTCCGCCGCCTGGGCCAGCTCCGCGATGACCGTGACGTTCAGCGCGTTGAGCTTGTCCGGGCGATTGATCGTCACCCGGGCGATCCCGTTCACGACATCGAAGAGCAGGGTGGAATACATGTTTTGCACCGGAGAAGGGTGCCGGATGATGGGTTCTTGCAGAGCAAAATGCCAGACGACCGGACCCCGCCGCCGCGGCCCCGTGAACGAACCTGACACCGCCAAGCATTGCACATCGCTCAAGTCCCGGTTCAGGCGACGCTTGCAGGTGTCGCATAGATCGTCACCCTCGGCCGGTCTCCTACCGCCGGTGGTATGGCCGTTGCCCCAGCAAGCGGACTGCTGTCGGTGTCCCGCGACCGTACGGCCGCGCCATCAAGGGCGCAGTCGGGCGGCGGCCGGAATGATCCGCGCCGCGGTATCGTCGCACAACCACTCACGTCGGAGCTCGCCATGATTGGCCGCCGCCTGTTCACATCGCTCCTCCTGGTCCTCGCGCTGTTCGGTCTCTCGAGTTGCGGCCCGACCGACGGCCCCACGGCCCCCGACGCTCCGGAACCCTCGCTGCTGCTCGGCAGCGGCGGCGGTCTCCTCGGCACCGGCCTAGGGCACGGCCTGCTCACCTGCACTCCGCTGCCGTACGCCCGCACGGAGCAGACGGTCGGTCCCGCGGGTGGCACGATCGCGGTCGGTCCGCATCGCCTCGTCGTCCCGGCCGGTGCGCTGGGTGCCCCGGTGCTGATCACGGCGGAAGCCCCCTCGGACAGCGTGAACTCCGTGCGGCTTCTCCCCCACGGACTCACGTTCGCGGCAGGCAAGCCGGCGCGACTGACGCTCAGCTACGCGAACTGCTCCCTGGTAGGCCAGCTCCTCCCGAAGCGCATCGTCTACACGACCGATCTGCTCGAGATCCTCGAGTGGCTTCTCTCCATCGACGAGCCGCTGGCCCGTCGGGTGAGCACCAATCTTGAGCACTTTTCCCGGTACGCCATCGCCTGGTAGCGCGGTCACGGCCGCGTCCCGCGTCCCCCTCGCGCGCGAGCTGCTGAAGCTCGCGCGCGAGCGCGCCGAGAAGGGGGTCGTTGACGACGCGGCGAGCGGCTACGACGCGGCGATCCTGGCGGCGGAGCGGGAGGGCGATCTCGCAACCTCCGCGGAGGCGCTTCGGCTCCGGGCGGTGCTCCACCACCACCGGAACGAACCCGAGCGCGCCTGGGCGCTCGCCGAGCGGAGCCGCCTCGCGGCGGTCGAGGTCGGCAGCACTCGGCTCGAGGCTGAAGCGCTCAACGTCCTGGGCGGGCTCCAGCTCGAGGCGGGCCGGCTGGACGCGGCCCGGATCGCGTTGCTTCACGCGCTCGATTGCGCGGCCAATGACTGGCAGCTCGGGGCCCGCATCGAGCAGAACCTCGGCATCCTGGCGAATGTCCGGGGCGATCGCTCGCTCGCCCGGTGGCATTATCTCCGCTCCTTCAGGGCCTACCGGCGCGCGCACGACCGGCACGGCTGCGCGATCGCTCTCCACAACCTGGGCATGCTGAGCGCCGACCGTACGCGCTGGCGCAAGGCCGAGCGGCAATTCGAGATGACCCGTGAGCTCGCGCGGGAGGCGGGCGATTCCCATCTCGAGGCGCTCGCGCTGTTGAACAGCGCGGAGGTGAAGCTCGCTCTCGGCCAGCCGGACGTCGCCGAGACCAGGGCGCAGGAATCGCTCCGCATCTTCGAGCAGCTCGGCAGCACCGTAGACCTCGCGGATGCGTGGAAGACGCTCGGGCTCGCCAGCCGGCGGCTGGGGCGCCCGGGCGCGGCGGAGACCCGGCTGCGCACCGCCCTCGAGCTCGCCGCCAGCACCGGCAACACGCTCACCCATGCGGAGGCGACGCTTGCGCTAGCCGAGCTGCACCTGGAGGCGGGACGGCGGCGGGACGCGGTGGCGAGCCTTGGGGCGGCCTGGCGGCTCTTCGCCGCGCTCGGCGCGAAGTTCGAGCCCGCCCGGGCGCTGGAACGTCTGCACCGCCTCGAGGAGGAATACCTCGCGTCGCTGGACGACGCGCTGGCGTTCGCCGTCCCGGGCGCCCGCGGGCGGGCGGCGCGGACGGCGCGGCACGCGGCAGACC
>JBOHSN010000017.1:0-50262 GCA_050733215.1 Gemmatimonadales bacterium | reverse complement strand
CTCGACTACGCGCACCGCCACGGCGTGGTCCACCGCGACGTAAAGCCCGAGAACATCCTCCTCACCGAGGGCCATGCGCTCATCGCCGACTTCGGCATCAGCCAGGCGCTCATGTCGGAAGGACCTGGCGAGCGGATCACCGAGACGGGGTTCACCGTGGGCACCCCGGCGTACATGAGCCCGGAGCAGGCCGCCGGGGAGACCGTGGACGCGCGGACCGACGTCTACGCGCTCGGCGCCGTGCTCTACGAGATGCTGGCCGGCGAGCCGCCCTTCACCGGGCCCACGACGCAGGCGGTGATCGCCAAACGCTTCCACAGCGAGCCGACACCGATCCGGGTGCTGCGCCCGTCCGTGCCCGAGCAGGTGGAGCGCGCGATCGCCCGCGCCCTGTCGCGGGTTCCGGTGGACCGGTTCGCCTCGACCGCCGAGTTCGCGCGGGCGCTGGAAGACCATCCGCCCGCGACGGTCCCGCTCTCCATCTCCCCCGCCGCACGGATCCGATCCGCCCCCCGCGGTCTTCTCGCCCTCGCGCTCGGCCTCCTGATCGGCCTCGGCGTCCTCTTCGCCTGGAGCCGGAGCCACTTCGCCGAGCGGGCGTCGGACTCGGCGGTGCGACGGCTGGCGGTGCTTCCCTTCGAGAACCTGGGCGGGCCGGACAAGGTCTACTTCGCCGACGGTATCACCGACGAGATCCGCGGCAAGCTGGCGACAGTGCCGGGGCTCCAGGTCGTCGCGCGGACCAGCTCCGACCAGTACCGGGAGACCAGGAAGTCGCCGCAGCAGATCGGGCGTGAGCTCGGGGTGGACTACCTGCTCACGGGCACCGTGCAGTGGGACCAGGAGGGGAAGCGGAGCCGGGTGCGGGTGACCCCGGAGCTGGTACAGACGGCGAGCGGCGCCACCCGCTGGCAGCAGCCCTTCGACGCGGCCCTCACCGACGTGTTCCAAGTGCAGGGAGACGTCGCGGGGCGCGTGGCCAGCGAGCTCGGCGTCGCACTCGCCGCCGGCCAGCGCCGCCACCTGTCGGAGCGCCCCACCGGCGACCTCGGCGCCTACGACGTCTACCTCCAGGGCCGTCACGCCTGGCACCGGCGGACGGCAGCCGGGCTCGACCAGGCTCGCCAGCTGCTGGAGCAGGCGATCGTGCTGGACCCGGGGTTCGCGCCGGCCCACGCGGCGCTGGCCGACGTCTACACCGTGCTGCCCCTGTGGAGCGACCTCCCACCCGACCAGACCTATCCTCGCGCCAAGGCCGCGGCGCTCGAGGCGCTGCGGCTGGACAGCACGCTCGCCGAGCCGTTCGCCGCGCTCGCCGATGTCAACGCGATGTACGAGTGGGATTGGGCCGCGGCCGAGCGGAACTTCCGCCGGTCCTTGGCGCTCGACCCCAACAACGCGAACACCCACCACTGGTACAACGGCGACTACCTGATGTCGGTGGGCCGGGAGCGCGAGGCGCTGGAGGAGGCTCGGCGCGCCCGCGAGCTGGACCCGCTCAGCGTGCTCCTCAACGCCGCCTACGGTCAGTCCCTCTTTCGAGCCGGCCGCCTGGACGAGGCGGCGGCCCTGCTCCGAGACGTCCTGAGACTCGACCCCGGCTTCACCCTCGCGAACCTGTGGCTGGGAGAGACCTACCTGCTACAGGGCCGCCCGGCGGACGCGGTGCCGCTCCTGGAACGGGCGATCGATCCGAAGGTCCGGGCCTCGGTGGACGTGGCGACCCTGGGCTTCGGCTACGCCAAGGCGGGACGGCGGGGGGATGCCGAAGCGCTCCTGCGCGAGCTGCTGGACCGCCGGTCCAAGGGCTACGTGAGCGCCGCGAGCATCGCCATGCTCACCGCGGGGTTGGGCGACACCGCCCAGACGTTCGTCTGGCTCGATCGCGCGCGGGAGGCCCACGATCCGTTCCTGGTCTACAACTTCGTGAGCGAGCCGCTGATGGAGCCGATGCGGCGCCACCCGCGTGGCGCCGCGATCCTGCGGGCGATGGGCCTCCCCGAAACCCGGTGACTCGCCCGCGCACTCCAGCTTGCCGGTCACGCGCGCCGAGTGGGACTAGTGGGCGGCGACTGCTGCCTCCTTCTGCACCAGGAGCTCGCCCTCGCGGACTTCGGGGCTGCCGAGCTGATCCTTCATCGGATCCTTCTTGACGAACTCCGCAGCTCGGCGGGTGGACTCCGTCGCCCCGGTCTTGTCCTCGAACAGTCCGATCGAGACGAGTTCCTTGTTGCCTACATTGACCACGTAGTAGCAGTGAAAGCCCCGGATCTCCTGAACGGTGGGGACGAATCCGTCCTCGATCCGGCGCTTGAGGTCGTCGAGGGACTTCTTGTCGACTGCCCCGGTCTTGGGGGTGTACCGCCGAATGGTCGCGTACATCGCTTCCTCCGGTAGTGAAACGGTTTTCTTCGTAGTGATCGCGTCCGATCGTAGTGATCGCGTGTGAGCCGCGCCGCTCGCCTCCTTTCTCCGCGGCTCGCCGGCCGGCACGGGCGGTCGGGCCAGTGGTAGCAACAAGAAACCGGCAGAGCACGAGATGCTCAGCCGGTTTCGCGATTCGCTCCACCCGGCGCTTGGGCGACCAACCTGAATTGCTACGCCGGGCTTCGTTGCATCTGAGAGGCCCAGTATAGGAAGGGTCCCCCGGGCGTCAAGAGGTGCGCCTTGCTGGACCCCCGCGCCGGTGCGCCGTATCCTTCCTTCGACCCCGGTGCATCTCTCCTCCGACCCGATTCCGTGACCGACCCACGCGAGCTTCTCGAAGCGGGGCTGAGCGGCCGCTACCTGCTCGAGCGCGAGCTCGGGCGGGGCGGCATGGCCACCGTCTACCTCGCCCGCGACCTCAAGCACGACCGCCTGGTCGCGCTGAAGGTTCTTCGCCCCGAGCTCGCCGCCACGCTCGGCCCCGAGCGCTTCCAGCGCGAGATCCGGTTCGCCGCCCGGCTCCAGCACCCGCACATCGTCTCGGTTTACGACTCGGGCGAGACGGCGGGCCGGCTCTGGTTCACCATGCCATACGTCGAGGGCGAGTCGCTTCGCGACCGGCTCCGGCGCGAACGGGAGCTCCCGCTGGAGGACACGCTTCGCATCGCACGCGAAGCCGCCGAGGCCCTGGGCTACGCCCACGAGCAGGGCATCATCCACCGGGACGTGAAGCCCGAGAACATCCTGCTCACTCGCGACGGCAACACCTTGGTGGCCGATTTCGGGATCGCCCGGGCCGTCGGCGGCGAGCCGGGCGAGCATTTGACCGCGACCGGGATGAGCGTGGGAACGCCGGCCTACATGAGCCCGGAGCAGGCTGCCGGTGCTTCCGAGATGGATGCCCGGACCGACGTGTACAGCCTCGGCTGCGTCCTCTTCGAGATGCTGACCAACGAGCCGCCGTTCACCGGGACGACCCCGCAGTCCGTGATCGCCAAACGGTTCGCGGGGCCCGCGCCGTCGGTCGCGGCGCTCCGCGACATCCCGGCGTCGCTCGATGCGGTGGTGGCGCGTGCGCTGAGCCGGAGCCCGGCCGATCGGTTCCCCACCGCGACGGCCTTCGCGAAGGCGATCGCCGCGGCGGCCACCGGCACGGAGCGAGTCGTCGTCCGCGGCACCGCGCCGTGGCCACGGGCGGCGTTCGCGATCGCGATCCTGGCCGGCGTTGGTGCGGCCTTCGCCTGGCCGTCGTACCGTGCCCGCCGCGCCCGGACCGCGGAGATCGACTGGGCGCGGCGGACGATCCCCGCCATCCGCCTCCTCGCCGACAGCGGCCGCTGGGACTCGGCGTACGTGCTGGCGTCGCGCGCGAGTGTCGTCCTCCCCGGCGATTCGACGCTCGCGGCGCTCTGGCCGAGCTTCGCCGACACCGTGACGATCCGGTCGGAGCCGGAAGGCGCACAGGTGTACTGGAAGCGCTACGCCGAAGCGGCTGCTCCGGGCATCCCGATCGGCACGACGCCCGTCCCCGCCGCCCGGATTCCGTTCCGGCTCTCGAGGATCCGGCTGGAGAAGCCCGGGTATCGCGCGCTCGAGGTCGCCATTTGGCCATCGTTCGCGCCGCGGGCTCCGTTCGTGCTCGACAGCGACACCGTCGCTGCTGCCGACGGAATGGTGCGGGTCGCCGGCGGCGAGACCGACGTCAACCTGCCGGGACTCGACCATCTGGAGCCACTCCGCCTGGGCGACTACCTCATCGGCCGCTACGAGATCACCAACCGGGCGTTCAAGCGGTTCGTGGACAGCGGTGGGTACGAGCGGCGGGAGCTTTGGAAGCATCCTTTCGTGCGCCAGCGCCGCGAGCTGTCGTGGAGCGACGCGATGGCGCGCTTCACCGACCGGACCGGGCGTCCCGGGCCCGCGGCGTGGGAGGCCGGCACCTACCCCGAGGGACAGGCGGACCATCCGGTCACCGGTGTGAGCTGGTTCGAGGCCGCGGCGTATGCCGCGTTCGTCGGTGCCGATCTGCCGACGATCTATCACTGGAGCCGGGCGGCGTTCACCTGGGGCGGCGCCGGCATCGTGCCGCTGAGCAACTTCGGCGGGCGGGGGCTGGCGCCCGTCGGGCAGTACCAGGGCGCCGGCCCGTTCGGGACCCACGACATGGCCGGCAACGCCCGCGAGTGGTGCCTGAACGAGGCTGGGCCGGAGCGGTACATCCTGGGCGGCGGCTGGAACGATCAGACCTACTCCTTCAACGACGCGTACGCCCAGGATCCGTTCGACCGGTCGCCGACCAACGGCTTCCGTGTGGTGACGTACCTCGCGGACGAGAACCTGGCGATCGCCCGGCGACCCATCGCCCGGCTGTTCCGGGACTTCACCCGAGAGCGGCCGGTGTCGGACCAGGTGTTCGCCGCCTACCGCCGGATGTACGACTACGACCGCACGAAGCTGAACGCCGTCGTCGACACCGGTCGTGAGGAGACCGACGACTGGGTGCGGGAGAAGATCGCCTTCGATGCCGCGTACAACGGGGAGCGGATGGCTGCGTATCTGTATCTCCCCAAGCGAGGCAAGCCGCCGTATCAGGTCATCGTTTTCTTTCCCGGCTCGAACGCGATCCACGATCGCTCATCGAGCAAGGGCATCAGCACCCGCGTGTTCGATTTCGCCATCCGGAGCGGGCGCGCGGTCATCCATCCGATCTACAAGAGCACCTACGAGCGGCAGGACAGCCTCCGCAGCGACTACGCCGACCAGACCACCTTCTACAAGGAACATGTGATCGCCTGGGCCAAGGATCTCCGGCGGTCGATCGACTACCTCGAAACCCGGCCCGACATCGACACCACGAAGGTCGCCTATTACGGCGTCAGCTGGGGTGGATACCTGGGTGGAGTCATGCCGGCCGTGGAGCCCCGGTTCAAGGCGGTCGTCCTGCTCGTCGCCGGGCTCGAGTTCCAGCGCGGCCAGCCGGAGGTGGAACCCATCAACTTCCTCCCGCGAATCACGATCCCCGTGCTCATGCTGAACGGGCAGTACGACCACTACTTCCCGGTCGAGACCTCCCAGCGCCCCATGTTCCACCTGCTGGGAACGCCGTCCCACAGGAAGCGGCAGGTCATCTCGGAGGGGGGCCACTTCGTCCCGCGCACGCAGTTGGTCAAGGAGACGCTCGACTGGCTCGACCGGTATCTGGGGCCGGTGAGGTGACGCGCGAGCGGAGCCTCACCCCGAGAGCGCCAGGAACAGCGCACCGACCGCCATCACCACGCCGAGCGCCATCTTCAACCCCGCCGCGGCCGCGCGACCGAGCACCGCGCCCCATCCAGCCTTCGTCGCTGCCCCCGACGCCCGCGCCCGGGTGTACTCGAAGAGCGCGGCCCCCGCAAATGCGCCTACGAAACCTCCGATCACCGACCCGACGAGCGGCAATGGCACGCCCACGACGGCGCCGACCAGCCCGCCGGCCAGCGCGCCCCAGCCGGCTCGGCTCGACCCGCCGTACCGCCGCGCGAAGCGGAAGCCGATCCACGCCTCGACCAGCTCGCCCAGCAGGGCCAGGCCAAGGGCCAGCCCGATCAGCCACGCGGTGAGGGTGCGGAAGTCGGTGAGCCAGCCGTAGGCGATGATGCCGAGCACCATTACCCAGAGCCCGGGGAGCCCGAGGGGGATCAGCAGTAGCCCCCCGACGCTGGCGGCGGCGAGAAGGAGAACGGCGACTGGATCGTCCATGGCCAAGTCGAGACCTCCCCAACCTGTGGAACCGTAACAGGTTGCGTGGGGTGATTCCGAAGTGATTCCAGCGTGACTGCACGGCGTATCGTACCCCTCGTCAATCCGGCCGGCAACTCGAGAGCGCCGAGTCGAATGGTTCATTCACGGGTGAGAGCCGACCACGGCTCACCCACCGAAACGAGGAGATATCCCATGTGCGGACATGCGCCTGCCATAGTCCCGGCATCACGGCCCAGCTGGCAGCCCTCCCTCACCGTTGCGAAGCCCGCGATGAGGCCTACTGTTGTTGTCTACGCCGCCGAGACGCTGATCCAGCACCTCAAGCTGGCCCGGCGGCTCAGAGCCGAGGTGCAGGACCTGTACTCGGAGCCGGAGCGCGAAGCAGCATGAGACAGGGACCCCGAACGGTCAGGTGGCGAGACCGCGAATTCTGCTTCGAGCCCTTTAGAGGGAGAGATAGCTGGAGCGAGACGAGCCCGGTGTGGGCGGTCTCGCGGCACGGTGAGTTCATCGGGACGATGCCCAGCGCGCCGGAAGAGACGACCAAGGAGTTCGAGCTGCGGTCCATCCGTTGGCTGGCCGACCTGCTCCCATTGGGCGGGGCAAGCGCTTGAGCCGCGTCTCCCAAGACCAGATCCCGCTCCCGATCCTCGCAAAGGCGGTGATCCAGCAGTAGTGCCCTGATGACGGACCCGCTATCGCTTTGCGCTCGGTTGCTGCCGGGGTGGACGGCGCCTACTATAGCACACCGTGTTGCGGGTCCACACTTTCGGGAGACTGCACGTCCGGGGAGAGGCCGGGCTGGTGAGCGGCTCGGCCGCGCAACCGCGCCGGCTTGCCATCCTGGCCCTTCTCGCCTCCGCCGGCGAGCAGGGGCTCACCCGCGACAAAGTGCTCGCCTATCTGTGGCCCGACACCGAAGAAGAGCGGGCCCGGCCGGTACTCAATCAGGCCCTCTACGCGCTGCGCCAGGATCTCGGTTCCGATGACGTCTTTCTCGGCACTCGGGAGCTCCGGCTCAACCCGGAGCTGGTCTCGAGCGACGTAGCAGAGTTCGAGGAGGCGTTGGCTCGAGGCAAACTGGAAGACGCAGCGACACGGTACACCGGGCCGTTCCTTGACGGCTTCCGTCTACCGGGCGCCCCGGATTTCGACCGCTGGGTCGAAGAGGAGCGGGCGGGCCTGGCGGGAAGCTACGCCGAGTCGCTGGGCAAGCTGGCCCGCCGGGCGGAGGCGCGCGGAGACTGGCTGGAGGCGGTGGAGTGGTGGCGCAAAACCGCAGCCCAGGACCCGCTCAACGCCCGGGTTGCACTGCGGCTGATGCAGGCGCTGGTGGCGGCCGACGATCGCAACGGCGCGCTGCGGCACGCGCGGGTCTACGAGGCATTGGTCCAGCAGGAGTTGGATCTGCCGCCCGACCGGGAGGTCGTGGCCTACGCGGAACAGCTTCGGCGCGAGCCGCCCCGCGAGCCGCCCCGCGAGCCGCCCCGCAAGCCAGTCCCCGCAGCACGGACCACAGACGCGAGCGCACCGCCTCTACCAGTCACCCGTGACCCGCCGCCGCCACTGCCCGGCTCGTTGGTCAAGGCGTTCCGCTCGTTGGAAGGGCAGGAAGTCAGCGAAGCCCAGTCCACTGCCGACTGGGTGGCAGTGCTCAAGGGATCTCCAACCAAAGCCGAAGCGGCCAGGTCGACTCGCTGGCGAGGCTGGTTCCTCGCCGGGGCCGCCGGGTTGCTCCTTGCGGGGCTCGCGATCGTCCTGCTCCGGGCCCGAGCCCGCGAGGTGGCATTCGGGCCCACCCACCCCTTGGCCGTGGAGGGTGGACTGGAGATGGACCCGGCGATCTCCCCCGACGGCAAGGTGGTCGCTTATGCGGCGGATCCGGGGGGCCGGATGCGGATCTTCCTGCGACAAGTGGCCGGCGGCCCCGCGGTGTCGCTCACCGAGTCCTTGCCGGGCTATCACCGCGCGCCGCGCTGGTCCCCGGATGGAAGCCAGATCGCGTTCCAGTCCGCCGGGACGATCTACCTGGTCTCGGCCCTCGGCGGCACGCCGCGTCCGTTCGTCCGGCCGTCGGCTCCGTCGAGCTGGGTCGCGCACCCCGCCTGGTCTCCCGACGGGAAGCGAATCTCGTACGTCGAGAATTCGGCGGTGTTCGTTCGCCCGGTGGAAGGCGGTTCGGCGACGCGGCTCGCTGCGATCGACGCTCCCCATGAGCTCGCGTGGTCGCCCGACGGTAAGTGGATCGCATTGGCCTCCGGAAACGCGGCCTTTACCTTTGGCGCCCAGCCCTGGGGCAGCCCGACCAACCTCGGGAACGTGGCTCCGAGCTCGATCTGGCTGGTGCCTTCCGAGGGCGGACGACCAGTGCGGGTGACGGATGACGCATCGCTCAACACCAGCCCGGCCTGGCTCCCAGACAGCCGGACCCTGCTGCTCGTGTCCAGCCGTCTCGGCGGTCGCGACGTCTTTCGGGTGACGCTCGACCGCGCCGGGAAACCCGCCAGCGATCCGGTACGCCTCACCACCGGCCTCAGCCCACAGACGATCAGCCTGTCGGCCGACGGGCGCCGCGGCGCGTACTCGGTCTTCACCTACACCGCGAACGTCTGGGCGCTGGACCTTCCGGCACGTGCGACGGCGGGGCTCGATGCCGCGCGGCCCGTGACCAGCGGCAGCCAGGCAATCGAGGGCATCGCCGTTTCGCCCGATGGCAAATGGCTCGCCTTCGACTCCAATCGGAACGGCAGTCAGGAGATCTACCGCTTGTCCCTCTCGGGCGGCGATCCTGAGCAGCTGACCCGATCGCCCGAGCCGGATTTTTTGTCCTCCTGGTCCCCCGACGGCCGTGAGCTCGCTTTCTACTCGTATCGCAGGGGCACCCGGCGGGTGTACGTGATGTCCGCGGAAGGAGGCCCGCCCAGCGAGGTCGCGCCCACGCTGGCGAATCAGCGCAATCCGGCCTGGGCTCCCGATGGACGGAGCCTGGTCTTCTCCGCGGCTGACGGCGAGCGCCCCAGTCAGATCTACGTGCTGCGCCGAGGAGCGGACTCGAGCTGGGACACTCCGCGCCGCGTCACCACGGACGGCGGCGTTTCACCCCGATGGTCGCCGGACGGCCGGACGATCGCCTTCGTCAACCAACGCGCTGTCTGGCTCACCACTCCGGGGGGAGCGCGGCCCCGCCTGCTCGTCCCCGCCGGAGACTCCGCTCAGTACGCCGCGCCCGAGCTGCTGCAGTGGGACCCCGGCGGCGAAACGATCTTCTACAAGGCATTCAACGCGGACGGGCGGTCCAGTATCTGGAACATCTCCGCGAAGGGCGGAGCGCCGAAGCCCCTCGTGCGCTTCGACGATCCCGCCCGACCGTCCAGCCGCCCCGAGTTCGCCACCGACGGGAAGCGGCTCTACTTCAGCCTCGGCCAGCGGCAGAGCGACGTCTGGACGGTCGATCTGGTACCGGCGCGCTGAGTGATCAGGACTGGGGCTCGGAAGCGCTCGGCGCCGGGATGGCAGTAGCGGAGCTGCGGGCTGCGGAGCGGCGCATGACGGTCGCGAGGATGAGATAAGCCTCGGACCAGGCATCCCGTACCTCGGGTGTGAACGCAGGACCGAGCGCCTGCTCGAGAGTCCAGAGGAGAGCGGCGCCGACGATCTCGTACTGGTCATCGGTGACCCCGTAGCCGAGATGCCGGCGGCCGAGCGCAGCCACCTGGCTCACCAGCTCGTCGGGCTCATCAAGCACCCGGACGATCTCGGCGACCATCTGCCAGAACTTCCGGCCCTGCGCTTCCATGTCGGTGGAGGCGAAGAGCCGCTGCGTGTCGGGATCGAGCTCGAACAGGTGGTCGTAGAACACCCGCGCGAACGGCTGAGCCATCGGCTCGAACTGCCTCCAGCTGCCGCGGACCAGACGCTCTCGCTCCGGGGTCACTGCTCCTCCTCGCGTTGCGGAAATGTAGTGCGTCGTCCTTGACTCTACCGCCCCCTCCGGTGCGAGCGAGCGGGCGGCCGACGTCACCTGTCTCGGTCCCTTCAACACACGCGAGATCATGGCCACCTCATCGCTTCCGGTTCGCCGCCTGCACCCGGCGACGCTCGTCCTGGCCGGCGGGCTCGTCGCGGGAACGTTCGATATCGTCTACGCCTGCGTGTTCTGGGCGCTCAGGCGCGATGTGCCGGTTGAGCGCGTCCTGCAGTCGGTGGCAGCGGGCCTGCTTGGCAAGGCCAGCTTCGAGGGCGGGGTGGCGACGGCGACGCTCGGCGTCGCGCTGCATTACCTGATCGCGACGTCGATGTCGTTCACGTACTACCTCGTCGCGCAGCGGTGGTCACTGCTCCGCGAGCGGCCGGTGCTCGCCGGCGCCGCGTACGGCCTGCTGCTCTACGTCATCATGAATCACCTGGTGGTGCCGCTGTCGCGGGCGGGCCCGGGATCGAAGGACCCGCTGTGGATCGGGCTCAGCATCGTGGGGCACGCATTGCTGATCGGTGTGCCCATCGCGCTCTTTACGCGTCGCGCGCTGAGTCGAGCCGCCGCGATCTGACGTCCGGGCGCGGCAGATCATGGGACCGACGACGTGGTACTAGGAGTCCAGATTCAGCTTCCTGAGCAGGGCCTTGAACCGGGGATGCGAACGCAGGGTCGTGAACAGGAAGGAGCCCTTCACACCGTACAGGCTGCCTGCCCGCTCCTCGTACGCGCGCTCCAGGAGGTCCACCGCTCTCTCCTGTTCGCCGAGGCCGGTGTAGACATAGGCCAGGTGGTAAGGCGAGACGTATCGCTGCCCCGACAGCTCATCCAGTTGCCGCAGCACCTCCCGGGCCTTCGCGGGCTTGCCCACCAAACCGTAGGCCTCTCCGAGCTGGGCCAGGTAAAGGGTATTGCCGGGGGCAAGCCTCACCGCCTGCTCCAGCTGGGCCAGACCCTCGTCCGGCATCCCGTTTTTCAGGTAGGCCCACCCCAGCGTGGAGCGTCCCCTCGCGTACTCGGGCTCGAACTCGAAGCATCGTAACGCCGACTGCAGCCCCTCCTCGTACCGTCCCGCCCGGAGGAGTGTGGAGGCGACATCCGCCCGGTGGGTCAGGGGGTCGAGCTCCTGCGCCCGCTTCACCAGCGCAAGCGCCTCCTCGTAGCGCTCGAGCGCGGAACAGAGCCAGCCGTAGTGGTCGTAGATGTCCGCCCCACCCGGGCTGAGCTCGAGCGCCAGCTTGAATTCCTGCTCGGCGCCGGCCCAGTCGAAGTCATGGACGCATTTGAGAAGGGCCAGCACCGAATGCGCCTCCCCGAGTCCGCTGTCGAGCGCGAGTGCCTTGGTGACCGCCTTCCGGGCTTCCTGGAACGCCAGTTCCGGCCCGAGCAGGCCGCCACCCTGGCCGGCCGCGAGCTCCGCGTACGCCAGGGCCACTCCGACGTGCGCTAGCGCATAGTCTGGGTCGGCCGCGATCGCCTGCCGGAAGTACTCGATGCCTTTCCGGAAGCCCTCCTCGGTGTACCGGGTGTAGCAGTGCCGCCCCTGGAGATAGAACTGGTAGGCATGAACATCGCTCGTCGGCTTCCGGCGGATCCGCGTCCGCTCGTCGGGCGAAAGCTCCGCCTTGAGCGCGGAGGCGATCTGCAGGGCCACGTCCGACTGAATCGCGAAAATGTCGGTGAGCTGGCGGTCAAGCGTCTCGGTCCATAGGTGTCGGTCGGTCTCGGCATCGATGAGCTGCGCCACGATCCGCACCCGATCGTCCGCCCGCCGGACACTCCCCTCGACCAGGGTCGCGACCTGCAGCGTCGCACCGATCTCCTGCAGGCTCTGCGCCCGTCGCTTGAACGGCATCACCGAAGTTCGCGAGATCACCTTGAGTGAGCGGATCTTCGAGAGCTGGGCGATGACGTCCTCCGTGATGCCGTCCGCGAAGAACTCATTGTCCGGGTTCGCGCTCAGGCTCAGGAACGGGAGCACCGCGACCGATGGAGCGTGCAGCTCGCCGCTCGCGGATTCAGTGAGCCCGGCCGCAAAGGCGCCCGCAGAGGCAAATCGGTCGGCCGGGACCCTTGCAAGGGCTTTCGTAAGTGCCTGGTCGACGGCCGGCGGCACCGCGGGGCGGAGACGACGCACGGCGGGCACCGGATCGGTGAACCGCTTGGCGATGATCGCTTGGGCGCTCGGGCCGGTGTACGGCGGCTCGCCCGCGAGCAGCTCGTAGAGCACGCAGGCGAGGCTGTACACGTCGCTCCGGCCATCGAGCGTCCGCTCGCCGGCGGCCTGTTCGGGACTCATGTACGCGGGCGTCCCGAGCATGAACCCAGTGCCGGTGAGCCGATCGCGCCGCGCCGGCCGCTACCGCGATCCCGAAGTCGGTAACCATCGCCTCGCCTTCGTGCAGCAGGATGTTCTCCGGCTTGATGTCCCGATGGACCAGCCCGTGGGCGTGCGCGTGATCCAGAGCCGTGGCGACCTGGCGCACGATGCCGATCGCTTCGTCGACTGGGAGCTGCTTCTCGCGGGAAAGTTTCTGCCGCAGCGATTCACCCCGAACGTAAGGCATGACGTAGAACAGGAGCCCGGCGGCTTCACCCGAGTCGTGGAGGGGCAGGATATGAGGGTGATTCAGCGCCGCGGCGGCCTGGATCTCGCGGCCGAATCGTTCCGGCCCGAGGATGGAGCCCAGTTCGGGCCGAAGGACTTTGATCGCCACCTTGCGGCCATGCTTCAGATCGTCGGCCAGGTAGACCGTCGCCATGCCGCCACGGCCGAGCTCGCGCTCGACGGCGTAGCGGCCCCCGAGAGCAGCGCCGAGACGTTCCAACTGGTCGACGAGGTTCACGGCGCCCTCTCACTGCTCTTCGCGGCCAGGACTCGGCCGAGCGCTGCATCGAGCGCGGGATCGAACCGCGCGGGGTCTTCCAGCATCGGGTAGTGGCCAGTACCCGTGATGATGCTCGCCTCGTATCCCGGCATGTGGCGCCGGTTGGCCTCGAGATTGGTGGGGAACTTGTCGGCATTGACCGCTCGGATCGGCGCGTTGATCTCGCGCAGCGCGGGCAGCGGGTCATAGGTCCAGGACTGGCGCAGCATCGCGATCGAGCTGTCGGGTGACAGCGCGGTCGCGTGGCCGAGCACCCGCTCGCGCACCACCGCCGGCGTGGCCGGCGCGAACAGGTACTCGATCGCCATCTGCGTCACCGTCGTCTTGTAGTCGGCCTCGAGCTGCTTGGCGAAGGCTTCGACCTCGTCCGGAGGCGTATGTTCCTCGACGTCGAGCAGCGTGTCGATCGGCACAATCCCCTTCACGCGCTCCGGCATCCGGCGCGCCGCCTCGAGCACCACCGGGCCGCTCATGGAGTGGCCGACCAGTACGACCTGCTTCGCCCCCACGGCGTCGACCACCGCCTCCACGTCACAACCGAAGGCGGCCATCGTCCACTGAACCCGCTCTCGACCTGATTCGCCGTGGCCGGCGAGGTCGAGAGTGACCACGCGATGCCGTGCCGAGAGCCGCGGCACCTGGCCGTCCCACAGCCGGTGGTCGAGGGCCCAGCCGTGGACCAGCACCAGCGTCGGCTCGCCCTTGCCGTTGACCTGGAAGCGGATGGGAACGCCGTCAGCCGAGTGCACCGTGCTCGCCGACCAACTCATCGGGTCCCTCCATAGGGCCGAAGGGGTGGAAACTACTGCGAGGCGTCGGTCACGGCTGTTGGCCAGGGGTCGGACGCCGGCCGACAGTGCCCGGCCGGGAACTCCAGCCCGGACCGTCCGGGTTCGCCCATAGTAGGGGTACGGCCGCCGGCCTATCCTGTCTATGCACGCACCGGGACATGGCGAGCTCGGCGTGCCGATGCGAAATGACTGATGGAGGAAGTCGTATGTTGCTGTCGCTTTTCCTGCTGGCTACCCACGCACTGACCGCCGCACCCGCACTGGCGGCCGCGCCAGGCAAGGATCCCCCGGTGCGCGTCTGGTTCAACTCCGACGGTAACTATGCCCTGGGCGATCGGGCCAAGGTGCACGCCAAGTCCGCAGCGGACGGCTATCTCATCGTGCTCCGCGCCGACGCTGCCGGGCGGGTCCGGGTGCTGTTTCCGCTCGACCCTCAGGGCGATCAGCGGATCACCGGGGGCAAGAAGTACGAGCTCAAGAGTCGCGCGGGCCGGGAGGCCTTCATAGCGGACGACACCAGCGGGCACGGCACGGTGCTCGCCGCCATCGCTCAGTCGCCCTTCCGGGTCGAGGAGTTCGTTCAGGAGGGCCGCTGGGACTTGCGGGCGCTGTCCGACACATCGGTGCGCGACGACCCCGAAGCCGGGCTCATCGACCTCATCCGGCGGATGAAAGCGCCCGACGATCATTTCGACTACGACGTCGAGACCTACGTCGTGTCGGAGCAGTATGCTCGCAGGCTCTACCCCTACCCCTACGCGGGGCTCGGCTGGTGGGGTTAGGGCTACGGTCGGGGGGCCCGCCTGGGCCTCTGGTTCGGACCGCACCGCTAGGCCGTTCTCGGCAGGCGGATTGCGCGCTCCCGCCAAGGTGAGGCCTCCGCCGGGGCGCTGAAGAACGCGACGATCGGAGCCCGGGGCGGCGATATTGTTGCACCCCGCGGCAGCGGGCTGAAAGAGCCGCCCCGGTCTCCTCCCCGCGTTCTAACGCGCCCCTCTGGAGGCCTCACCCTGGACGGCTCGCGCGCCGGACAGCCTGCCGAACACGGCCTACCGGTCGATGAACGCCATCATCCGCTCGTCGTAGCGCGGCCCGGCCACCACCTCCGGGGGAAGCGCCGCGTCGAGCTGCGGCGACGTTTTCCTCCAGGTAGCGCCGCCGCTTGGTGCCCGGTATCGGCACGACGTCATCGCCCTTGTGGAGCAACCACGCGAGTGCGACCTGCCCCGGCGTCGCGTCCAGCCGCGTCGCCAGCTCGCGAACGACGGAGGCCGCGCGAGTGTTGGCGTCGAAATTGGCCCCCCCTGGAACCGGGGATCGCCCCGCCGGTAATCGCCTTCCGGATACTCCTCCGCCCGCTTCGCCGTCCCGGTCAGGAAGCCACGGCCGAGCGGGCTGAACGGCACCAGCCCGATGCCGAGCTCGTGCAGGACCGGGACGATCCGATACTCGAGGCTGCGCTCCCAGAGGGAGTACTCGCTCTGAAGCGCCGAAATCGGGTGCACTGCGTGCGCGCGGCGACCAGGCGATCGCGGATGGGGTCTTGGTGACGGCGCCGGCGTGGCCGGCCCATCCAGCATCGTTGGCCAAGTTGCTCGAGCTCCTCGGCACGCGCGTCGAACACGGCATCACCGCGGCGGTGTGAGCCGAGGAGCCGCCATGGCGACGCGCTCCGGTTCACTCACCCGCCGCGCGCGCCGGCGTTGACCATGCCGCGAACCACCAGGTGGTGAAAGGGGCGGATGACGTTGAAGTACAGCGGGCCTGTCCATCGGTGATACTTGACGATGGTGGCGACGCGGAATCGGTTCCGGCCGTGCGCCGCGGGTTCGACGACGATGGCGAGGTAGCCGGTCAGGTGGGTGTCGGACGCCTCGAGCACGATGTACTGGTCCTCGGCCGCATCGACGACGGTGAAAAACCCGACCCTGCCGCCGGGAACGAACGGGATCCCCTCGGGACCCAGGCGCGGGCCCGCCAGGATCTCGGGGTGGCGCAGGCGAAGCACTCGGGCGAGCACCGCCCGCGCACGGAAGAGCCCCCTCATCCAGCCGGGTTGCCGCCCCATCCCGCCGGAGACGAACTCGCGCAGGGTCACCTCGCCCTCGGCGGTCTTCACATCGACGTGGTCCGCGCCGGTGAGCAGCGAGCTCAGACAGGGCGGGTCGATGATGGAGACCATCATCCCGAGCCGGCCGGCTCCCCTCTCTCGACTCCCCACGATCATGCCCGGTGCAGCAGGTCGACGGCACCTACCCTCCGGGCGAGCGCCTGCTCGAGCTCCAGCTCGCCGAGGAGTTCGAGAGCAGCCAAGCGCCGGCCCGCGAAGCGCTGCGCGAGCTCGAGGCGCTGCAGGATGTCGAATCCCTGCCCCACCGCGGGACGCGCGTGCGGACGGTGGCCCCCACCGAAATGCGCGACGCGTACCGCGTCCGCGCCGCGCTCGAGCGGGTAGCCGCCGAGGCGGCGGCGCAGGGGCCGAGCGCCGACTGGCGGCAGCTCCGCGCGACGGTGAGCGGAATCGTGAAGGCGGCCGCCACGCGAGACCTGCGCGCGTACGTGCGGCACGACGAGGCCTTCCATCGCACCCTGGTGGAGCGGGCGGATAACCCGGTGCTGCTTCATCACTGGGAGTTGCTCCTGGTCGCCACCCGTGCCCTCGTGGTCCTCCGCTCCGGCATCGTCGATCTGAGGCGAGCGGCGGCGCAACACGGGCCGATCCTCGACGCGGTCGAGAAGGGTGAGGTGGCACTGGCTGGCAGGCTGGCGTTCGAGCACGCCAACCACATCGCCGAGTGCCTCGATAAAGCCCTCCGCCAGGGTGGTGAGGGGGGCGTGCAGCAACAATCCCCTCCCGGGCAATGAGGGCAAGCAGGCGGGGAACACCACAGCGCAACGCCCCACTGACCAGGGAGCAGTGGGGCTGAACTACCGACCTCACGCTTATCGGGCACCGATGCCCGCGAGCGGGTGCAGGCCGAGGTGGGGCCGGTGCTCTGGGAGGGTGCGGGCGACGGGGCGCGAGCCGCCCGGGTGGGAGCGCTCTTCCCGGAGCCTGCCAGACACAGCCTAGGCTGGCACGACCGTAACCCCGTACGGCCCGAACGCCGGATCTCGACTCACCAACGCGAGCCCCTCTTCGGCCGCCTGGGCGAGCAGGAGCCGATCGAACGGGTCGCGGTGATGGGGCGGGAGACTGGCGACCCGGGCTGCGTGCCGGAATGTCACCGGCAGCTCGAGGAAGCCGGACTCGGCTGCCGCCTGTTCTACCGTGCGGCTCGGCTTCAGCCGTCCGAGCCCGGTCTTGATCGCGACCTCCCACGCCGACGCCGCGCTCACGTACACATCCTCGGCCTCGCGGATCGCCCGGCGCGCCTCCGAGGAAAGCCGCCGGCCCTCATCCCACCAGATGAGGACGTGGGTGTCGAGCAGAAGGTTCACGCCTCGGCTTCGAACGTCTGCAACAGATCGTCCGGCAAGGCGGCGTCGAAGTTCCGCCCGACCCGCCACTTCCCCCGGCCTTTGCCGGGTACGCGAAGCCCGCGCTGATCCTCCAGCGGCACAAGCCGCGCCCGTGCGCGCCCCGACTTGGCGATGACGATTTCCTCGCCGGCAGCCGCCCGGTCGACCAGCCGCGACAGGTGCGTCTTGGCGTGATACAGACTGACCGTTTCCCTGACCACCCGCTTTCGGCCCATGGCTCCTCCCACCACCAATCTCAACAGCCTGACCAATTTGGTCAACTTCGACCCCTCGCGGCCAGGATCTGGCGACAAGGGGCCCCGGCGGGTCTGCGCTCTCCAGGCTGGCGCCGAATTCGAGCTGGACTCGGAATGCTCACGCAGGCCCTCCACTGTCAGCGGAACAGCGGGCGCCCGCACCCCGGCTAGCCGGAGCGCAACCGCTGGTGACTGACTTGACATTCCGAGGTTGACAATGTAACCTTGACAATGTAAATGTTCAGCTCACACGAAACCCGTGCTCGGGGACAGGGACGATGATCAAGACGGCATTTGTGACCGGGGCAACCGGCCTGCTGGGCAATAATCTGGTTCGGGCGCTGGTCGCTCGAGGTGTCAGCGTCCGGGCCCTCGTACGCTCGGCGTCGAAGGCCCGAGTCCAGTTCAGTGATCTGCCGGCCGATCGGCTGGAGATTGTCGAAGGCGAGATGACCGACGTCGACCGTTTTCGGTCGCATCTCGCCGGCTGCGACGTCCTCTTCCACACCGCGGCGCATTTCCGTGACAGCTACCAGGGCGGCCATCACTGGAATGAGCTCTATCGGATCAATGTCGAGGGCACCGCGCGTCTCATGACGGCCGCCTACGGCGCCGGCATTCGGCGTATGGTGCACACCAGTTCTGTCGCCGTGCTGAACGGTCCCCGCGGCGCGCTGATCGATGAGACCATGACGCGGCTGGAAGCCGACGGCGACGATTACTATCGGAGCAAGATTCTCTCAGACAACGAGGTACGTAAGTTCCTCGACCAGCATCCGGACCTGTGGGGCTGCTTTGTGCTTCCGGGCTGGATGTTCGGGCCCGGCGATCTCGGACCGACCTCGTCCGGGCAGCTGGTTCAGGATTTTCTCGCGCAGAAGCTGCCGGGCGTGCCTCCGGGGAGCTTTTCAGTCGTCGATGCGCGCGACGTAGCTGCCGCCATGATCGCAGCCGTCGATCGGGGGCGGCGTGGCGAACGCTATATCGCGTCCGGCCGTCACCTGACGATGCGCGAGCTGCTGCCGCTCCTCGAGCGGGCCAGCGGCGTAAAGGCGCCGACGCGCTCCATCCCTGCGGCGTTGCTGTACGCCATGGCCGGCTTCTTCGAGCTCTCGGCTCGACTGACCGGCAAGCCGGTCTTGATCAGCCTCGCCGCGGTGCGCCTGATGACGCGGGAGCAAGACCGCACCCGGTTCAGCAATGCAAAGAGCGAGCGCGAACTCGGTGTGACGTTCCGCCCGGTCGACGAAACGCTGAGGGATGTCGTGAGCTGGTGGGAGCAACGCCAGGACCGCGGCGCCGCGCGGTCGAGATCGGATGCGGCGGCCTGAACCCGCCACGAGGAAGGATGCGCAGGAAGGCCCGCGGCCAAGGCGTAGAACGTCACGGCGAGATTCTCGCCGCCGCCAAGCAGCTGTTCATCGAGCCGGGGTACGAGGCAGCCACCATGCGTAAGATCGCCGAGGCCGTCGGGCTCACCACCACGGGCGTCTACATCTACTTTCCGACCAAGGAGAGCATCCTCGCCGCGATCGGCCAGGAAACCTTCGTGGAATTGATCGCTGAGCTCGAGCGCGCGCGAGCTTCCTCCACCGACCTCCTGGAAGCCTTCCGCACGAGCCTGCGCACGTATGTCGAGTTCGGCGCCGCGCGACCTGACGAGTACCGGCTCGCGTTCATGGCGAAGTTCATTCGGCCGCCCTCACCGGGGCGGCGGTCGAGCCCGCTGGCGAAGCCCGAAGCCGCCACGCGCTCATTCGCTATTCTCCAGGAACAGGTCGCCGCGCTGATGGCGACCGGCCGGTTTCGCTCGGGCGATCCGCTTCTGGTCTCGGAAGTTGTGTGGGCTTCGCTCCACGGGATGGTGGCGCTCCTTATTGATCATCCCGGCTACCCTCGCTCCGGAGCCACGCTCGCGATCGACGAACTCGTCGAGCAGATCGTGCGAGGGCTCCTCGCACCTATTGCTCCCGCTGCCGCGCGTCCAGGCTGACCGGGCCCGCGCCGAAGTGGTAGATGAGCAGCGCCCCGCCCAGCATCGAGAGGTTCCTGAGGAACATGGCCTGGTCCATCCTGGCCATCATGGGGTCGCTGATGGTCCAGAACTTGTGCATCGCGATCGTGACCGGAGCCAGAAAGAGCACCAGCAACCCGGCGCCGATCCTGGCGTGGTAGCCCAGCGCGACGCTCAGTCCCCCCGCGAGCGCGATCACGCCCGACAGGGGGACCAGGAATCCCGCCAGCGGCACGCCCTGTTTCGCCGCGTAGCCGATGCTCGCCTGGGAGAAGTGGCCGAGCGCGGCCATGATGAAGATGCCGGCGAACAGCACCCGCCCAGCGGGGACCAGGTAGCGCGTGCTCACGGTCAGCGGGGGAGGCGGTAGCTCAGACCCGCCGTCCACAAGAGGTCCCACTGCGTCTTGTCGAATCCCCCGCGGTCGTAGTCGTACACGTACGTGGCGCCCTGCGCGAAGAGGCCGATGTTGTTGCGGAGCTGGTATTCCACCCCGAGCCCGCCCTTGCCGGCGAACTTGGTGAAGCTCTCGAAGGCGCCGTCGTCCTTCGAGTCGATCGTCGCGGCGCCGGCACCCAGCAGCAGGTACGGCGCGAACCCGCTCGCGGTGGGATAGCGAAGCTGCACGTCGCCGCCGTAGAAGTACCGGTTCAGCCGCTGGCCGTTCAGCGCGCCCACGGCGCTGCCCTCGCCCTCGGTCCGGGCAAAGTCGAAGGTGCCGCGCAGCGCGGCGAAGCGGTTGAGCTGCACGCCCACGCCGCCACCGGCGGTCCAACCGGTATTGAGCGAGGCGGTGCCTGCATCGTTCAAGTTGGTGAGCGCCGAGTTGCCGCCGCCGTTGGCGAAGAAGACCAGGGTCGGCCGATTGCTGAATGAGGATTGGGACGCGGGGGTGGGGGTCGGGGCAGCCTGGGCCGAAACGGCCGCGGGTGCGAGCAGCGACAGGAGCAGTGCCGCCGCGAAGGTAGAACTGGTAGACATGGTCTTTCCTTTGTAGTAACCACCGGGTTCTGACATCTCGATCGACTGCGTGGTAACCGCACTGGCTATTGACCGGCCGGTCGGTAGACAAACACCTGGGTCCGCCGGTAGGTTCCGGCGGCAGGCGGCAGCGGCTATCACCCGAGAGGACAAATGGATACGGAGCCAGCCCGCGATGAGCGGGAGAACGCCGACGTCGCCGATCGCCGGCAGCGGCGGCTACCGCCGGACGAGCGACGCGGCGAGATCCTGACTGCCGCGCTCGCGGTCTTCTCCGAACTGGGCTACCGGCAGGCGACCCTCAACGACGTGGCCGACCGGGTCGGCGTCACCAAGGGCTGTCTCTACCACTATTTCGAGTCCAAGGAGCAGCTCCTCGTGGCGTTGCTGCGCGAGCGCGTGGCTTCCGCGGTGCAGGCCGAAGAGGAGTTGGTGGCCACCGCGGGCGGCCCCGGCGACCAGCTTCTGCGGTCGCTGCTGGAGCGGAAATGGCTGCATTTCCAGCAGCCGGGGCAGATCGAGCTGGCCACCCTCGCGATCAACGAGCTGGCCAAGGTTCCCGAGGCGGGGCGCTACCTGTACGAGGAGGTCGTGAAGCCCGGACGGCAGACGCTGTGCCGAGCGCTCGAGCGCGGCATTCCGGAAGGAGCGGTTGCCGGCGAGGCGATCGAGCGGGCAGCCACGGTCGTGCCCTGGATGATCCTGGGCGTGGCTCTCGGCCGGCACCTGTTCCGCGCGATCGATCCGGGCGAGGGCCCTGTCGACAAGACCGGAGACACCGTCATCACCATGTTGCTGCGAGGCCTGGCGGGGCTGGGCGCGGAACCGGGGACGAGCCGGCCGCCCGGAAACATCACGTAGGGCCCCCCGGTGCGCGCCAAGCGCGACCGTCCGAGGTGAGGGCTCCAGAGGGGCGCATCAGAACGCGGTGAGGAGACCGGGGCGCGGTTTGCCCCGGGCTCCGAGCATCGCGGTCTGCAGCGCCCCGGCGGAGCCCTCACCTCGGCGGGAGCGCAAATCCGCAAGAGCGCGGGCTCACCATCCGCCACCTCCGCCGCCCCCGGACCCACCGCCGGACGACCCACCGCTGAAACCGGATCCGTTCGAGCTGCGGGGTGAGGAGGTCATGGCACTCTCCGCGCGGTTCGACAGATCGGCCAATCGGCTGGAGAAGCCGCCGAGGTGGAAGGCGGCCGCATTGGTGCCGACGTACCACTCGGGTGGGTCCCGGTAGATGTCCTGGAACGCCCTGGCCCACTTCCGCTCCACGCCGAACGCCATGGCGAACGGCAGATAGCGCTCGAACATCTCCGGTGTCTTCACCACCCGCTCGAGCCGGTCCTTCTCCACCCGCGCCAGGAACTCCTCGAACCCGAGCACGCGCTCGAGCATTCGGGCGCCGGCGGCGGTGCGGGCGGGCATGATCCGGCCGAAGGCCATCACGATGAGACCGCTCGCCAGGGCGGCCACGACGAACGGCACCGGCGTGAGGCTGAGCTTCGCGCCCAGTACGGCGCCCACCGCCATGATGGCCATGCCGAGCAGCAGGGCGCCGAAAAGCCAGCGGCCCTTGACCTGGTCGGGCCGCGAGCGGTAGAGCCGGCGGCCGACCAGTCGCTCGAAGATGTCGTCCCTGATGCCCGGGAGGTGCCGATAGAAGTCGTTCTCGAGGTCGGAGAGCTCGACCTCGGTCTTCCCGCCGGCGAAGATCCCGTCCAGGACCCGCCGCTCGTGAGGCTGGAGGGCGTTCGCTCCCTGCGCTGGCTCCAACCGGCGGAAGACGTAATCCCGTCGATTGACCAGCCCGAACAGCGCGCGCTCGTCCTGTTCCTCGATCCGCAGGTGCCCGCGCACGGCGAGGTCCACCACCGTCGCCGTGATGTCCCGCATGTCGGCCGAGTAGTCCATCAGGGTACCGGCTTCCGCCGGGGTGAGGGACTCAGGCGGCTCGTATTGCACCGCGATCGGCAGCCGTTTGGGATCACGCCCGACCCGGCGCCAGATCGCGAACATGCCGAGGAAGACCGGGATCGGAATCGCGAGGGGCCAGTTGCTCGCGAGGAAGCCGAGCGCCCGGTCCGCCTTGGTCGGCTCCGCGACGACACCTTTGTTCCAGCCGACCACCGCGGTGAGCCCTTCGTGGAAGTCGAGCCGATGCAGCATGGTGATGCGGACGGTTGTGCCCTCGGTCTCGACCGCGGCATCCCGCGCGGTGGACCCGTAGACGCCATTGAACGCGATGGCGCGAATCCCCGTGGCCCCGGCCGGCAGCTCGATGCGAGCCGTGGCGGCCTCGATCGGCACATCCCATTCGTCGCCGGTCACGTTCCAGTAGAGCTCGTCGTGGTCCTCGAAGAAGCGGAGTCCGTTCTTGGCCCGGTAGCGGAGCACCACGGTTCGGGTCGCGTTCTCCGCGCCCGGCACCCGGATCTTGTACTTGATGTAGTGCCGGTCGCGTCCGCTCTCGACCTCGAGCGGCGTCCCGTTCTGGTCGGTGACGCCCAGGAGATCGAGTCGGAGGGTCCAGTTGAGACCCTGTGGGGTGCGGTACTCGACCGGTACGCTGCGGTAGATCCCGTTCCAGGAGCCGGTGAACTCGGCCGTGATCGATTCGGCGACGTCGACGCTCCCGTCTGGATTCACCACGATCGTGGCGTCGAAGCGCTTGATCGCGAGCGAGCGCTGGGCGGCGGCGGGGGTCGCCGCGGCGGCGAGGGCGAGGAGGAGGAGCGCGCGGGTCACGCGCCGGCTCCGAGGTTGACTTGCGGCGGCGCTTGCTCGGATTCATCAGCCAGGCCGAAGAACTCGCGGGGGCGGAAACCGAGCGGTCCCGCGACGAGGCTCGAGGGGAACTGCGCGATCCGGGTGTTTAGGTCGCGGACCACGGCGTTGTAGTAGCGCCGCGCGTTCTGGATGTGGTCCTCGATCTCGGTGAGGACATGCTGCAGCGAGAGATAGCTCTCCGCGGCGCGGAGGTCGGGATACGCTTCGGCGAGGGCGAAGAGCTGCCGGACCGATCCCGCAAGCATGCGCTCGGCCTCGCCCGCCGCGGCCGGTCCGCCGGCGCCGACGGCGCGATTCCGCGCCTCCACCACCGCCCCGAGGGTTCCCTTCTCGTAGCCTGCGTGTCCCTTCACCGCGGCCACGAGTGTCGGTATGAGGTCATGCCGGCGTTTGAGCTGGACGTCGATGTCGGCCCAGGCGTTGGAAGCGAGGAGGCGGAGCCGCGCGAGGGAGTTGTAGGTGGCGATGACGCCGAACGCGACGAGGGCGAGAACGACGAGCAGGGCCAGCGCCATGGTTGGGCTCCGGTCGCGTGCGGGATGGGGTAGAAGCTAACGCCGCACCGCCTCGACGCGCCCGTCCCGAGGGAAGATTGGACCCCACTCCGATTTTCAGGTATACCTGCTATACGTGCAGGCCGGAGGAGTTATCGAATGCCCACGGTCGCGGCGATGGTCATCGGACCCGCGGCACAGCGGCTCGCCGGCGAGCAGATCGGCGCGCTCGCGACAACCCACTTCTGCGAGACCATCGACGCGCTCGCGCGCCTGGTGGCGGACGGGGTGGATGCGGTCGTGGTCGACCTGTGGGACGTCTCCGGGGCCAGCACCTTCCCTGTGCTCGGGGCGCTCCGGCGGCAGTCGGCCACCCTTCCGCTGATCCTGTACTTCGCACCCACGCCGGCAGCGCTGCGGGAAATCCCTGACATCATCGCGGCCGGCCGGGGCCTGCACGTCGTGCTCCGCAACTACGAGCACCTCGGCCTCGCGCTGCGCCCGCTGCTCCGGCCGCCGCGGGTGCCGAGCGCGGCGGAAACGCTCGCGCGGCACGTCGTGCCGCTGGTCCCGGTTCCCTTCCGCTCCTTCTTCCTGGTGAGCGCGCTCAAGGCATCGCCGCGGCTCCACGTCGGTACCGCCGCGACCTGGAGCGGCATCTCGCGGCGTACGCTCGAGCGATCGCTGCACCACGCCCGCCTGCCCGGCGCGGGGACAGTGCTCGGCTCCTGCACCGCACTCCATGCCGCGTGGTGGCTCGACGTGCAGGGTTGGTCGGCGAAGCAGATCGTCGCCGAGATGGGCTTCTCGCACGCCAGCGCAGTCACTCGCGTCCTCCAGCGCTACTTCGATTGCTCCGTCAAGTCGCTCGAGGACGAGGGCGGCTTTCAGGAGCTCCTCTACCGGTTCGAGACGACACTCCTGGGCGGTCGCAAAGCCGGCTGAACCGCCGGCCCGCGCCTGCGCTGTCGCGGCGGAGCAAGAGTTGGCGGAGTTTCGCTTATGGCGAGCGGCCGCGGCGTTTCCTAGTCTGTCAGCCCCATCCTCCACACGGGCGCGAAGGCGAGGAGGCGACCCATGGCATCCGCCATCCCGGACGACATGCTCCGGAACCATCTCCTGTCCGACCGCTTCCGGGCGCGGCGGCACGTCGTCTGGGCCCGCCATGCGGACACGACCGTTCTGCTGGATGCGGACGCGGGGCAGTACTACACCCTGAACGAGGTGGCCGGCCGCGCCTGGGATCTGCTGGTGGCGGGGGAGCCCCTGCTCGAGGTCCTCCGCTGCCTGGGCGAGGAATACGACGCCTCGGCGGAGACGCTGGAGGCCGATGTCGAAGCGCTGCTCGAGCGGCTGCTCGGATCGGCGCTGATCGACCGGGTGACCGTATGAGGCGGGGGACCTCCTCCGGGGCGTGGCGGGAGGCGCGCGCCCTGCTTCGGCGCCAACGGGGCCGGCTGACGGCGGCCCTCATTCTCGTCGTGGCAAACCGGGTAGCCGCGCTGGCCCTTCCGGCCGCCTCGAAGCACGTGGTCGACGAGGTGATCGGGCGTCAGCGAACCGACCTGCTCGCGCCTATCGCGCTGGTGGCGTGCGCCGCGGTAGCGGTCGAAGCGGCGACTGCGTTCGGGGCCTCGCAGATTATCGGCCTGGCGGCCCACCGCACCATCACCGAGCTGCGCCGCGGTCTCCAGGCGCGGGTGCTGGGCCTGCCGATCGCGGCATTCGAGGCCACGCAGAGCGGGACGCTCGTCAGCCGCATCATGACCGACCCCGAGCAGGTTCGGCATGTGGTCGGCAATGGGCTGATGCAACTCGCCAGCGGGCTCCTCACCGCGATGTTGGCCGTCGGCCTGCTCTTCTATCTCAATCCGTCGCTCACCGCCCTGGTGCTCGCGCTTCTTCTCGGGTTCGCCATCGGACTGACGCGAGCCTTCGGCTGGCTCTATCCGGTGTTTCACGCACTGAGTCATCTCACGGCGGAGATCACCGGGCAGCTCGCCGAGGTGCTGGGCGGGATCCGGGTCGTCAAGACCTATGTGGCCGAGCGGCGGGAAGCGTACCGCTTCACGCTCGAGTCGCACCGGCTCCTCCGACACTCCATTCGGGCGCGTACCGGTGTCTCTGCCCTCACGGCGGCGAGCACCGCGGCCACGGGCATCGTCGGGGTTGTGCTCCTGATCGTCGGTAGCCGAGCGGTGGCAGCGGGCACGATGACCCTGGGCGACATGGCGATGTACGTCTTCCTGGTTGGCCTGCTTGCTGCGCCCATCGTTCAGATCGCTGCAACCGCGCAGGAACTGGGGAAGGCAGCTGTCGGACTGGGCCGGATCGCCGAGCTGCGGGCGCTCGCGACCGAGGCTGAGGAGGACCGCCCGCGTGGTCGTATCGCGAGCGTGGTGGGGACGGTGGATTTCGAGGCGGTGAGCTACGCCTACGTGCCCGGGCGGCTCGTCCTCAGAGACGTGAGCCTGCATGCACCCCCCGGCTCCACCACCGCGCTCGTGGGGCCCAGCGGCTCCGGGAAGAGTACCCTTTGCCGGCTGCTCCTCGCCTTCGACCGCCCCACGAGCGGCAGAATCTTGGTCGATGGGCGCGACGTAGCGACGCTCCGCCGCTGCGACTATCGGGCCCATCTCGGCGTGGTGCTCCAGGAGGACGTGCTCTTCGACGGCACTATCGCCGACAACATCCGCTACGGTTGGCCGGGAGCCGCACTCTCTAACGTCTATGCGGCGGGGCGTCGCGCGCACTGCGACGAATTCGTTCAACGGTGCCCAGACGGCTATGCCACGCTTGTGGGCGAACGGGGAGTGCGGCTCTCAGCCGGCCAGCGGCAGCGGGTGGCCATTGCCCGTGCGATCCTGGCCGACCCGCGAATCCTGATCCTCGATGAGGCGACGTCGAGCCTGGATTCCGAGAGTGAGGTCCTGATCCAGGACGCCCTCCGGACGCTCTGCCGGGGGCGGACGACGTTCGTGATCGCGCATCGGCTGTCGACGATCCGGAGTGCGGATCAGATCCTGGTGATTGAAGCCGGAACCATTGTCGAGCGAGGGAATCACGAGATGCTCCTCGCGCGTGAGGGGCGGTACTGGCGGTTGTATCACACCCAGCACTGCGCGGCGGGCAAACTCCTCGAGGACAAGAGGGACAATGTCACCCCTGTCACGGTGGCCTGCGCGATGGAGGGATCCGGTTATGGGAGCTGAAGTGGCTACAAGAGCCGTCTCCGCGCCGGTACAGGGACGGTCGGTCAAGGTCCCATCGGTCCTCCGCTCCGGATTCACGATCTTCGCGGTCAAGATGTCACTCAAGATTCGAGGTTATGGCCGGACCATTCGGTGGATTCAGAGAGAAGTACGGGGTGTGCCGGCTGACGCATCGGCCGACGCGGACGTTGTGAAGGCCGCGGAGCATGCTGTCGCGATGGCTGGAGCCCTCTATCCTGGCCGCGCGCTGTGTCTGGAGCAGTCGCTGGTGCTGTACTACCTGCTCCGACGGCAGGGGGTGGCGGTCCGGTACTGTCAGGGTGTCCAGCCCTATCCATTCGAAGGCCATGCATGGATCGAATACCGCGGCGAGCCGATCAACGATGTCGGGGAGCACGTCAAGCTGTTCGCCCGCCTGCCGGACCTGCTGCCATGAGGATGTTCACCTGCGTGATAGATCCGGAAGGGTTGGGCATACCCGCTAGCACGCATCGGGCCCACGAGTTGCTGCCGCGGTCGCGCGGGATCGCGTTTGTTTGGAACGTGTTCGACGGAGTGTCAGTGCTCACCGGCGGGGACGACGACTGCGGTGATCCGTTGGTGGTGACAGACGGTGATCGCCTGGCGGTCGGAATAGTGCGGTTGGACAACCGATCGGAATTCGAGCGGTGCGGGTTCCCCGGCTGGACCGCCGCCACCGACTTGGAGCTGGTGCTTCGTACCGTGGCACAGCGCGGCTCCAAGTGCATACGTGAGTTCTTGGGGGACTTTGCCTTCGTCCTGTGGAACGCTTCCAGCCGGGTGGGCGTGGCGGCGTGTGATGCCTTCGCGATCAAGAAGCTGTACTACAGCGAGCGGAACGGATTCTTTGCTTTTTCATCCCGCGCGGAAGGCCTTGCCCTGAACGATCGATACGAGGTGCAGTATCTGGCCGAGCTGGTCGCCAACTGCACCCCCAGCAGTGGACTCACCGTCTATGCGGGAGTGAGGGCTCTCCCATCGGGCACCATGGCGACTCTCGAGCGTGCCAAGCTCACGACCCGCCGATACTGGTCGGCTGGCGATTTCGAGCCCGAACCGCACCGCGAGCAGCCTGCGTCGGAGCTTACCGAGAGTTGCCGCCGATTGCTCGTGGACGCTCTCCGGACGCGCGTCACGGCCGATGGGGGCACGTGGGCACAGCTCTCGGGAGGCATGGACTCCTCGTCCTTGGTGAGCACGGCGCAGTGGATGGCTCAAAGCGGCCTCCTACCTGCGGGTCTCGGAGGGACGGTGACGTACGTCGACCGCCAGGGCACCGGCACGGACGAGCGAGAATACGCCGATGCCGTCGTCACGCGATGGGGAGTCCGCAACGAGAGCATCATCGATCCACCGATCTGGCACGACCCCAACTATGCACTACCGCGCACCGACCAGCCGCGGGCGAATCTCTTGTTCTACCCCCGGGAGCGGCGGCTATGCGACATCGTGCGCCGTGCAGGGGGGCGCGTGCTGCTGACGGGAGTCGGCGGCGACGAGCTGTTTACCGGCACCATGTTCTTCTTCGCCGATTGGCTCGCCCGGGGTCACGTCTGGCCGGCCGTGCGTGAAATGTTGCGCCGCGCCGCTATCGGCCGGGTATCGTTCTGGGAGCTCGCCTATCGCAACGCGATCCTACCGCTGTTCCCACCGTCCGTGCAGCAGCATCTGGTACGAGAACAAGGCCAGCTTCCATGCTGGGTGCCGCGAGCAACAGCGCGGAAGTACGACCTTGGCCCCAGGACGTTTGCGGTTGCCTCCTACGCCGGGCGATTCGGCCGCAAGCACCAGGATACCGTCGTCACACACCTGGTGGCCTTGGGCAGCGTTCTCGAGTACGGCGTCATCGAGGACATCTTGGAGGTCCGGCACCCGTTCCTGTACCGTCCCCTCGTCGAGTTCGCCCTGCGCCTTTCACCCGAGTTGTGCGCAAGACCGTACGCACGAAAGTGGGTTCTTCGGGAGGCAATGCAAGGCATCCTGCCGGAAGCCGTGCGCACCCGCGTCGGCAAGAGCACACCCGCAGAGCTGTATGCCTCGGGTTTGATCACGCATCGGCGGCTCCTCGAGCCCCTCGCCCGCGAGCCCATCCTCGGTGATCTCGGCGTGGTCGATCCCGCAAAACTCCGTACCGCATTCAACGACTTGCCTTACCAGCCGCACCGGAGAGATGAGCAACACGCCGCCATACACCCGACGCTCATCACCGAGGCGTGGCTCCAGATTCGATCTGGTCGGTGGCCGCGCGAGGGCCACATCGGTAGTCCCGAATCGGCGACAATCTGCCCCTCGATCTAAGGGAACCTCAAGGAGGAACGTATGAAGAAGACCTACGCAGCTCCGACCCTCGTTGCCAATGGCAGCGCCGTGCGCGAAACGATGGGCGGCATCAATTCCGGCGCCGAGGACGTGAAGCGGCCTCTCGCCGAAGGCAGTGTTGGCTTTTATCTGTAGCTGAAGGCGCGGCCTAGCGCAGCCACCGATCAGATCGCAGAGCGAGGGACGGATCCGACTACCGTGCCTCGCTCTCTGGCTGCTTGCCTTCTATCTGGGAGCCGCTCACTTCGACGGGCGGCTTACTCTCGGTGCGGAGGCTGGTGGCGTGTGAGGCTCGGAGTCCTGCCGAACATAGGCCGAGTCAACGGCCCTGTGTCGCGGCCAGACCTCGGTGAGATCGTCCGCCAGGAAGAGCCGGCCGTTCTTCATGACGTAACGGATGCTGACGGTCTGGTGAATGTCTTCCAGTGGGTTCCGGTCGAGTATCTGAAGATCCGCAAGCTTGCCGGGCTCCAGACTGCCGAAATCCCGAACATGCCCGATCGCCGCCGCGCCGACGCTCGTTGCAGAGCGGAGGATGTCGTGGTTGGACATCCCACCAAGCGCATGAAGCCACATCTCATAGTGGTACCCCAGACCTGGAATGTTGCCGTGCGAGCCCATGCCCACACGCCCGCCCTTCGCCGCGATCCGCGCGCTTCCGCTCAGCACTGGAATCAAGTTGTCCACGTCCATGGTTCCCGATGCCTCTGGTTCGATCGAGGCCCGTGCCGACGCGGGTACGAAGCGGCGCATCTTTGCGTTTTCCCAAATCCCGCCGTGCCGGCGGAACAGGTAGTCCCACGCACCGCCGATATCGGCTCCATAGGTCTGGGTATAGGTCGTACCGCTGGAGGCGAAGAAGGCAGCGACATCATCGTACAGGCGGATCGTGTGGGTATGCTCGTTCCCGGCGAATCCATCGATCGCTACCGTCAGCGCCAGCTGGAGCTCCGCGTGCACCGTTGCATTGAGCTTCGACTCTCTAAGGGCTATCGCCAGCATTTGTCGCGTGGCGCGGCCGGCCGAGACCGGATAGACCTTGAAGGATTCGGAGTCCAAGTATTGGGCGTACGGCCGCACGATGTTGCGCGCGTCGTCCAACGTGTGGATTGGCGGACCATTTCCGTACCACGCCGTGCCCGTGGAGAAGAGCCGCGGAGCGAGCAGATCGCCGGTACGTTCTCGCTCTCGATAGGCGAATATGTCGGCTCCCAGCGAATTCGGATTGCGGATTGCTGTCACGCCGTAGGCAAGCGTAGCGAGGCACGCCCAACATTGAGTCCCGTGCACACCTCTCGGTAGCGGGAGGTGATCGTGTAGGTCGACGTAGCCGGGGAGAATCGTGGCGTCGGTCACATCGAGCACTTCCGTATCGGCCGGGATCGGCACCCTGCCGCGGGGCCCCACGGCGGCGATACGGCTGTTCTGCACCAGTAGGTCGCCGCCCTCGATCACTTCGGTGCCTCGCATCGTGATCAGCCGCGCTCCGCGTAGCAGCAGCGAACCCGGTGCGACGTCCACGGGGACCATCAGCAGTACGTCGACCGGCGTGAACGCAATCCACGCGTCGGGTCGCACGTCGCCGAGGAAGAGCGTTCCGCCTTGCCCGAAGCTGACCCGCCGCCCGTCACGCGACCAGGAGATCCAGGGCTCGAGCGCCGGACCCCATGCACGAGCTGATCCATCACTCGCGCCGAAGTTTGCGGTCAGCGCCCGGCCCAGGTCGAAGGTGTCCGGCGCTGGAGACCGTCGGACTGGTAGTGCCGGCAAGCTCAACTCGATAAGGGTCGACAGGTACTTAACGAGGCAGCGCCGCTGGTCGGACGCAAGCACGCCGACGAAATCAGCGCGCTCCCAGGTATTCTCCGTACTGTGGTCGGCGGAAGCGGTCAGGGAGGCGCGCCGATTGGTGCCATCCCAGCTCCACGATGTCAGCCCCACGTAGATCCGGTTCGGATCGGAGGTGAAGTACAGTTGATCAACCGGATAGCGGGGTGCGGCGTGCTGCTGGTCCGTCAACGATGCGATCGCACGAGGCTTGCCCCCGGACACGGGTAGCCAGACCAGCCTCGGATCGAGTGCCGCAATCGGCCACCCGTGTTCGTCGGTGTGAATCCGCGGCGTGAGCATCCGGTCCGGCGAGACCGACGCCCGAACTGCGACGATGCGCGTTCCGTCGGGCGCTACGGCTGTATGGAAGTAGAGCGCCGTGTCTGCCGTAAGTCTCGATGACGGTGCCGGGGAGCGGCCCACGGCCACGCGGCGAACCGTACCTCCTTCGCCGTCCTGCCAAGTGCTGTATGCGATCCAGCGGCCATCAGGTGACCACGAGGGATAGAACTCTCCGACGGAATCGACCGTCAGGCGCCGGGGCTGTCCTGCAGGCACTCCATCGTGAGGGAGCTCCATCACCCAGATGCGGTCGAGCGCGCTGAAGGCGACATGCGTCCCGTCGGGTGAGAGCGCCGGCTGCATGATGCTGCGCGTGCGCACGGCGGTGTCGGGAAGCGAGAACTGCTGGATGGTGAGCGGCCCGAGCTCACGCTCGACATCGGCCACGAACGGGATCACGGTTACGCGACCGCTCACGATGTCGAGCCGGCGGATCTTCCCGCCGTATCCCATGATGATCGCTCTTGAATCGGGCGTGAAGGCGTATCCGGGTATCAAATCGCCGGAGAGGTTGGACTGCGCAACCGGCGGATCGTCCAATGCTTCGCGTACGACCCAATGTTCCCGGTCTGTCTGGAGATCCCGCACCCTCAGTCCGGGATGGGTTCCAGCGATCGACACGTACGCGAGCCACCTGCCGTCTCGACTCACCGCCGGGCGCATGCTGACCCGACCTGACCCAAGCCAAAGCTCTGGCCTGATGCGTCCCGTTGCCAGATCGACGCGAGCAATCTGCCAATCCTCGAAATCATTGACTTCCGGAACAGGAGCGCCGACCGCCGCGTAGACGGTTCGGTGATCGACACCGAACGTCGCGCCGATGACCGAACGCACCCTGTCAGGCGCTGTGTCGCTCACCCACCGCATGCTGCGGGTCTGGACGTCGTAGGCCACGAGCAGCCAACGTGTCGCCTGGCCCACGCTAAGAACCCCGGGGCGGCTGGGACGAAGCCGCTGCGAGGCGACGATCGTGCGACCATCGGGCGACCACGCGGGCGAGCTCACAGCCCCGAGCACGTCACCGTCCAGGCTGGAAAGCTCTCGCGCACCCTGACCGTCGCGATCAGCCATCCACAGGTTGTCGTTTCCGTTGGCGTCGCTTATGAACGCGATGTAACGGCCGTCCGGCGAGTAGCGTGGCTGACGATTGACGGCCGGTCCGTGAGTGATCCGCGTGGCAGTGCCGCCGGCGATGGGGAGCGTGTACAGGGCGCCCAACAGATCGAATAAAATCGTTTGGCCGTCCGGCGAGACATCGAGCGACATCCACGTCCCCCCTGAGACGCGGAACCTCACCGATCGCGGCGCTTCCAGCCGTAACGCGCCGGATTCTGCTGCCTCAACGCCGTTGGCCGCACCATCCCCGGTAGCGAGCACACGCGGTGCAAACACCACGAGGCTTGCCGCCACCGTCAGGCGGCGCGGCCAGCGGTCGAACCGGCGCACGCTATTGCGGCTCCTCATCGAAGACCCAACCGCGCAGGCTTCAGTACCGAAGCCGGGCCCCCACGGTGGTAAGACGTCCCGTTACGGGGGCGGCGTTGTCGAGCTCAAATGCGTGATTGTTGGTCAGGTTGTCGACCGCGATGAATGCCGACAGCTGGGCTGTGAGCTGATACCCGGCATTGGCGCTCAGCTTGGCGAAACCAGGGTAGGCGATGATGTAATCTCGGGCGGTCGGCTGGCACGGACTTGTGCCGCCGAAGCAACGGAACAGCCCCACGAAGTCGGTGGCGTTCCAGCTCCCGACGTACGCCAGGCCCGCCCCTACGGTGATTCCGGCATACGGAATAATGGTGAGTGAGGCACCTGCCGTGTGCTTGGGGGTTCCCGGCGTCTGGTCACCGACCAGCAGTTCCCCTGCGTACCCGGGTGCCAACTCCTCGATTCGTGCCCTCGCGTACCCGTACTGTGCGCCCAGACGCAGCGGACCGACGGACATCGTCCCCTCTATCTCGACGCCGGTATTCCTGACGCGGCCTACGTTCTGATTCTGAAACGTGAGTTCCGATTCCGACGGCAACTGGACCGGCTGAATCAGGCCTTTAGCGGTCTGGTCGTAGTAGGTCGCGCTGAGGGAGACACCGTCCCCAAGCAATGCATCGATCCCCACGTCCCATCCTTGCTGGCGCTCGGGTCCGAGTTCCGGATTCGCGAGCACCACGCCTCCCGACGACACCTGCCCCAGCTCTTGCCCCGGTGCCGGGGCCCGGACTGCTCGACCGTAGGCCCCGCGGAACTTGACCGTGGCACCGCCGACAGGTTGTACGTACGAGAGGCCAACCCGCGGCGACACCGGAGTGCCCAGGCTATCGCCGAAGTTCGTGTTCTGCTCGGCACGAAGGCCGGCAGTCAAGAACAGCGTCTCCCGGAAGCTCCACTGCGCCTGCGCGAAGTAGCCGGTGTTGTTGGTCACTGATCGACTGGCCGCAATGGGTCGGTCTGGGGCGGTCACGATTGCCCCAGTCGTGCTGAGCGCGCTGGAAGTGGAGAATTCGCTGATCGGCCAGCTGTAGTGGTCGAACCCAACCGTCAGCGATCCTGAAACGTGTGGACTTAAAGCCCCTTGGACCGCGGTGTTGAGGCCGATCGATGTCTTGGTCCAGCTCTGCTCGGAGACGAAGAACAGTGTGTCCGTGGGAGTCCTCAGCCGCCGTCGCGATTGCGCCGCGTCGATTCTAACGCGGTCGAGTCCCACCTTGGCGTTGGCGTGCCACCATGTCGTCGGGCTCACCTGGAACTGGGCACCGATGGTCTGATTCTGGATTTGCTGAGGGCGGTAGGCTGGCCTGGAAAATGAGACCACTCCGGTCTGGGACAGCTCCGGGTTGCTGGCCACCGGAGTGTTCTGAGCGTAGTACCGGCCCGATAAATCGATCGCGATGATCCCGCGCTGGTAGCGCACCCCGCCGTAGACTCCGGGGCTAGACTGCCGAGACTCGTCATCGTTGGGTAGAAAGTCACCGGTGCGCGAGTAGCCGCCACCCAGGTTGTAGCTCACGACCGAGTCGCCGCCTCGAACCGACGCCTTGTACTCCTGACGCAGGACCGCGCCGCGGCCGTCGTACGGTGTTTGCAGCGCGCCGAGCGCCGCTTCGGCATTGAGCTGCGGGCCGGACAGACCTGGGTATCCTCGCTTGGTGAACACCTGAATCACGCCGCCGATAGCGTCGGAGCCGTAGATTGCGGCTGCCTGGGGGCCCCGCACTACCTCGATGCGGGCGATGCTGCTCGGGTCGATCGCCGCGAGACTGGGAGATCCGGCCTCGACGCCGTCGAGGAAGATCTTCATTTGTCCAACCTGACCAGCAAGCGTGCTCGCCCCGCGCACTGCAAAGGCGGTGTAATAAGGAGCGTTCGGTTGATTCCAGCTCACGGCAGTAGGAACCTCTTGCCGCAGCAGCTCCTGCACGTTGCGGGGCCGCAGCCGCTCGATATCCTCCTCCGTGATCACGCTGACCGGAGTCGGCACCGCCTTCAACTCCGTCGGCACGATCGTCCCCGTCACCACCACCTGGTCCAGCTCGTGCGGTGACCGCGCCAGCGCGAAATCCGCCGTCGCCTCTTCCCCTGCCCCGACCATGACCGACACGGCCGCAGGCGTGTAGCCGATGTACCGCGCACGCAGCGTGTAGCCGCCGGGCGCGAGCCCGCCGATCCGGTACCGCCCTTCCGCATCGGTCGTCGCGCTGCGGCGGGTGCCCTCGATCGTCACCGTGGCCCCGACCAGCGACGAGCCGCTCTCGGCATCGGTCACCCGCCCCGCCACCGCCCCGGTGTCCACCGCCGCTACCGGCGGCGCCGGGCGGAGCGCCCGCTTGACCAGCGCCAAATGCCCACCGGCCGTGACCGACACGTCCACCCCCGCCTCGAGTAGAACCTCCGTCAGCGCCGCGGCGACGGTGATCTCTCGCGCGTGCAGCGAGACCCGCCGCTCCAGAGCCACCACTCGCGGACTGTAGGTGATCTCGAGATCGGCCTGCCGGGTGATCTCCTTGAGCGCCTCGTCCGTGGTGACGCCGTTCAGGTCGAGGGTTACCCGCCGGTGCAGTACGACGGCGCCGCTCGCGTCCCGCTCCGCCCCCGACGAGGCCCCCGCGACGATGAATCGCGGCCCCCGGGACGCGACCTGGAGCTGCTGCGCACCCGCGCTCGACCCAGCCGTTTCGACCGACGAGGCCAGCACGAGGAGAAACGAGAATGTGAGCCGACGGGACATGACGGGTCCTCCCCCGCAGGGTGTTCGGATCGCGGTCAAAGGGCGGCGGCTACCGGCCGGGCTCGGCCGAAGAGAGCGTCACGGTCCGGCCGAGTCGTCGCTGTCGCATGCCGAGCGACGCAGCCAGGTTGTCCAACACGTCCGGAGTGGGCTGGGTCTTGAGAGTCGCGGTGAGCGGGACGTCACCCAGCGTGCTGTCGGCGAGGCGAAACTCGAGGTCGAACCAGCGGCTCAACTGGGGGAGCGCGTCACGCAGCGGCGTGCCGTCGAACACCAGACGCCCCTCGGTCCACGCGAAGTAGGCGGCGGTGTCCGCCGGCTCGACCGCCGGCTCTGCGCCCGTCCCCAATCGGCCGAGCTGCCCGGGCGCGACCACCCGCTCCGGCGCACCAGCCGATGCCGCCGCGCGGATCGCGACCCGACCCTCCCGGACCACGACCCGCGCGCCGGCATCCTCCGGGTACGCGCGCACCGTGAACTCGGTCCCGAGATCGGTCGCGACCAGCTCGCCGGCGCGCACCACGAACGGCCGCCGCTCGTCATGGACCACCTCGAAGTACGCCTCGCCTTCGAGCGACACCCCGCGCGGCCCGGCGGCGAAATCGGCCGGGTACCGGAGCGTACTCGCCACGCCCAGCACCACCCGCGTTCCGTCGGGCAGCCGGAACATCGCCCGCTCGCCGCGCGCCGTGGTGGCGACCCGCTCGACGGCGGCCGGCGCCGGCGGGCGCCCGTGGAACAGGAGCGCACCCACCGCGAGCGCGCCGGCCACGCTGAGGACCAGCGCCGCCGCGATTTGCGCCGCCGTGGACCAGGGACGCCGGGATGCCACCGCAAACGCCCGCGCCCCCGTGCGAGGGGGCCGCTTTCCCGCTGCCTCCCCCGCCCCGCCCAGCTCGCCTTGAAGGCGCGCCCATACCTCTTGCTTGGCCTGCTCCACTGCCGGTTCCGTCAGCGCCGCCTGCGCGATCGCGTCGCGCAGCGCGGCCAGTTGGGCCCAGTGCTCGGGATCTTCCGCCAGCCACGCTTCGACGCGCGCGCGCTCATCGGCGGTCGCCTCTCCCGCCAAATACCGATCCAGCAGCTCCCAATCGATCTCGCTCATCAGGCGGTGCGCTCGTGACGGGTGAGGGTCCGGTGGACCTGCTCACTCATGAATCGTTCGAGGGCGGGGAAATACCTACACGGTGAGACGGGGCCTGCGGGATGTGCGTCGTGAGGAGGGCCTGCGCCGAAGCGCCGGACTGAGCTACCGGACCTGGGCGAGCAGCTCGCGCAGGCGTTGAATGGCGCGGCCGACGTGGACGGCGACCGTCTTGGGGGAGATGCCCAGGGTCTGCGCGATCTCATCATAGCTGGCCTGGCGCTGCCAGCGGAGCACCAGCACCTCGCGCTGGCGGCGCGGCAGCGCGTCCACCGCCCGCTGGATCGCGGCCGCGATCTCGTTGGCGGCGAACTCCTGGTGGGGATCGGCCGCTGGGACCGCTCCCCCTTCCTCCATCAGCGGGTCGGAGTACTGCCCCTGCCACCGCTGCTCGACCCGCCGGCGCCGCAGATGGTCCAGGGACCGGTAGCGGGCGACGGTGTAGAGAAAGCTGCGCGCGCCCGCCCCGCCGAGATCGACCTGCTCCCGCTGCTGCCAAAGCTGGAGGAACGCATCGTGCACCAGATCCTTCGCCGCTTCGGCCGACTGCACGTAGCGATAGACGAAGCGGTACAGCTCGCCGAAGTGCCGCTCGAAAAGCTGCCGGAAGGCGGCCGCCGCGCCCGCGTTCGGTCCGTCCTCGGACGCGCCGGTCTCCTTGCCGCGTTCTGGCTCGCGACCCTCCATGCTGCCTCACCTGCCGCGCGCGGCGAGCCGACCATGAGCCGTATATGCCACCCGCGATCATGGTCGGCAAGGCTGCATCGCGGCGACACGAGATAGAAACCGAGCAACCGACGGCTTACGCTACGCCGATTCCAATGAATTGTAAAGAGTGGCGGGGTATAACATGGCAGTGTATGGGCTGTAGTGAAGTGAGGTGGGATGCTACAGGCTTCCTCCCATGGCATCCCTCAACGCCAAATTCGGCCGCACCATACGGGCGCTGCGGACCGCCGCCGGTTACTCCCAGGAAGGCTTTGCCGACGCTCTGGGCGTGCACCGGACCTACATGGGCACGCTCGAGCGGGGCGACGCCAACCCCACGCTGGATATGATCGCGCGCATTGCGCGCGGGCTGCACCTCACCTTGACCAAACTGTTCGAGGCGGTGGAGACCGGCCAGGCGGACGCCACGCCCGACATTACACCCCAACCGTCAACCAAGGCTCACCGCAGCTCCGAGCGGGGAGGTGCGAAGCGGGTGGCGGAGCGCACTCGCCGCGGCTCGAAGGAAGCCGAGTGAGGCCGGGTTAAGGGCGGCCTCGGCCGGGCCATCCGCCGCCTCCGGAAGCAGGCCGCCTACTCCCAGGAACGATTCGGCGCTACAGTCGGGGTCCATCGGACCTACATGGGCCATCTGGAGCGCGGCACGACCAATCCTACCATGAGAGTCTTACACCTGGTGTCGAGCGCGCTCGGCATCAGTGTCGTGCTGAGCCGCCTCGGCCGGGTCACCCGCTGAGCAGCGCCAACGCTTCACCGGCGGAGCGCAGGGGAACCGGAGCGCCCTTGTGGTCCTTGGGGTTCCGTGTGACCAGGCAATCCGCCCCGACCTGGAGACACGCAGCGGCCTGGCTCGCGTCCTCGAAGTCGCGGAGCCCGAGGCCGAGGGCGCGCTGGAAATCGGCGTTGCCGAGGGGCACTACGGTGAGGAGTTGTAGAAGGTCACTGATCGCGGTGGCGGCGAGCGTTCGATCCCGCTCTCGCTCGACCACGTAGTACACGGTCGTGACCGCGTGGGCCGCGACGTAGCCCTCGGCCCTGCCCTTCGCGATGGCGTCGAGCAGAGCCGTTGCGTCCTCGACCCACGGTTTCCGCTCCAACACGACATCGAGGAGCACATTGGTGTCGATCAGGAGCTTGAGCTTGACCATCGTGTCCTGCGCCGATGCCCCCGTTCAGCGCCCACCGTATTTCCGGTGCAGTCCCTCCCGGTACTCCTCCCGGCCAGTCTTACCGCCGGCCGCGATCCCCCGCAGCCGACGGACGAGGGGCGACAGCTCCCGCTCCGGCGGCGAGTCGAGCGGAAGCCCGCGCAGAAAGTCGTTGACCAGTTGGGAGAGGTTCTTCCCGTGGCGCCGGCCATAGCGCTCGCCGCGAGCGATCGCCTCCGGCTCGAGCGACAGATTCTTGGGGATCTTGGCCATATCAAATTCCCTGTATGCGCATGATATGGATAAGATAATGCGCATTGCAGGGACCGGCAAACCACCAGACAAAAGTGGCATTCCATGGAGTGCCCGTTAATAGAATGACCGTCTATAGCCTGTGGAGTTATAGGCCCCGGACCGGCACGCTTGAAGGCGTATGGCACGCCTACGCCAGCGACTGGGCCGGACGCTCCGCGCGCTCCGGGACACGGGACTTCGGCTCTCCCAGGAGAAGTTCGCCAACAGCATCGGAATGGACCCCAGCTTCGTGGGCGAGGTCGAGCGTGCCGAGACGAACTGGAGCATCGATACACTCGAGCTCATCGCTGCCGGTTTCGGAATGCCTGCCTCGGAGATCATCCGGGCTGCCGAAGCCGCGCCCGAGGAGCCCGGAGACGACCCGGCCCCGCCTCCGCCCCCGCCGGGGTCCATGCGCGGAGGGTGGCGCGGGCCGAGAGCCAGCTATTCGCGGCGCGCCGAGCGGGAGCCATCGGCACGCGCCGACTCGAACGGGCTCACGAAAGAGCCCACGTTGCGACCGTCGGCGGGACTCCCTCGGACGGTCTCGGTTCTCGTCGTCGTCGAGGAAACGGCTGACGGCTTCTCCGCCCACGCGCCGGATTTACCCCATTGCGTTGCCTCCGCCGCGAGCCGGGACGTAGTCGAGGACCAGATGCGTGCGGCCATCGCCGCCCACCTCGAGCAACTCCGAATCGCCGGCGCCGCGCCGCCCGCATCCCGCAGCTACGCCACCGTGGTCGAGGTTCCGTTCTAGCCAGAGGAGACTGAGAATCGCCAAACCATCAGGCCTGGTGCCGACGGTGCCACTCCGTGCGCGGCTGGGGCACATCGTCCGTGCGCTCCGAGCGGACGCCGGCTTCTCCCAGGAGCGCTTCTCGGCGCTGGTCAAGGTTCATCGCACCTTCATGGGAAGCCTCGAGCGGGGACGCGCCAACCCGAGCCTCGAGACGTTGGAGCGTCTCGCCCGGGGCTTACGGATGACGGCGTGGGAGCTTCTGAAAATCGCTGAGACGAACAGAGCGGGTGCCGGCACGTACGTGATCGGCCGGACCACGGCCGGCCGCTCGTCGGCCACGTCCAGCACCCTGAAGTCGAACGACAGCCGCCCCACCTCCGGGTGCTCGTAGCAACCCACCTCGTCCCTAGACCTGCACGTCGCCCGCGCTCCGCCACCCCGCGAACTCAGGGCTGACAAGCCGCGCCGCGCGAGCCAGCGGGGTGGGGGCTCCAGCGGGGCTCTCATCCCGCTGGGAGCGCGGTCCCGTTGGCTTGGCGGGACGGCTAGGACCGATGCGCGCTCCCTGCCGAGAGTTGCGATTTGGAGTTGACTTTGCTACTACTATGTCACACAGCTTGGCAATCCAGCGCAAACGAACTCCCCCGCAAGCACCGACCGAGGAAGGGGGCGCCATGCGTACGATCGCGGTCGTCAACCAGAAGGGCGGGTGCGGAAAGACGATCACATCCATCAACCTGTCGGCCTTTCTGGCGATGGCGGGACGACGAGTGCTGCTGGTGGACCTCGACCCGCAAGGTCACTCCACCTTGGGCCTGCCCGTCGGCGACGGCGCGCCCACCCGAACGATGTACGACGTCTTCCTGGGCGGAATGCGCGGATCCGAGACCACCATCGCCGATGTCATGCGGTCGGTGGGCGAGAACTTCGATCTGGCGCCCGCCGATATCCTCCTGAGCGCCGTTCCCGAGGCTCTCGCGGGGGTCACCGGCCGGGAGAACATCCTGGCCTGGGCCTTCGCCAACCTCCCTGACCGCTACGACTACATCATCGTCGATTGCCCGCCGAACGTCGGCCTGCTCACGTTCAACGCGCTCAAGGCCTGCACCGAAGCGCTCATCCCGATGGATCCCAGCTTCTTTTCGCTGCACGGCATCGGGAAGCTCTTCGAGACCTTCGAAGTGCTGCAACGAGAAACGGGGCACCGGATTTCGGGCCGGGTGCTCGTCACGCTGTATCCCGGCCGCACACCTTTCGTGAAGGCTGTCGTCGACGAGGTGCACCGTCATCTCGCCGGCCGGTACTTCGAGACGGTCATTCGTCAGAGCGTCAAGCTCGCGGAGGCCGCCAGCCACGGCCTGCCGGTCACCCGGTACGCGAAGCACTCGGCAGGGTTCGAGGACTATCAGGCCCTGGCCAACGAAATCCTGCAACAGGAAGCCGCCATCGCGAGCCAGGAGGATGCGGGCAGCGCAACGGCCCCCGCCGTGACGCCCGACGGAGTCATGTTCACCGTCGACGCGCCGGATGCGGCGCACGTTCAGGTGGTGGGTGATTTCAACAACTGGGCGCCCGACGGCGGCGAGATGGAACCGGTGGGCCGGATCTGGAAGAAGATGTTGAAGCTGGCACCAGGTCGCTATCGGTATCGCTACGTGATTGATGGACAATGGCGTACCGACCCGCGCAATGCGGCAGTCGAACCGGGTCCCTTCGGCGGCGACGACTCTCTGCTGGTGCTGGACGAGCCACAAACCGCCGAGTGGCTGCTTCCACAGACTGAATGAGGATGGAACAGCCTAAGCCGAGTGGCTCGAGCGGGCCGGGTGTCGGCCGATCCGACCGGCCACTTGGCCGGGGACTCGAGGATGTCTCGCACGTGTTTCTGTCGCAGCAGGCGGGCGGGGGGAGCATCGACCCTGCCGGCCGGCCGGCGGGGCGACCGCTCCCGCGCGAAGCGTCCGCATCGAGCGCCGTCTTGCTTCGGCCGGCGGCCCACGTCACCCGGGAGCAGGTCGCGGCGGCCCTGAAAGAATTCGAAGGGGCGCTCGAGGAAGGGCTGAGGGAGATCGGCGCCGAAATTCCCTGTGCGCCCTGTGGCGAGATCGACCTCCTCGCGATCGATCGAGCAAACCAGCTCGCGATTATCGACTTCGATACCACTTCGAGCGACGAGCTCCTGATTCGAGGGCTCGGTCACGTCGACTGGGTCGTTCGGAACGTGTCGAACGTTCGACGCATGTTTCGAGGGCAGGCGATCAACTTCTCCCTGCAACCCAGGCTCTTTCTGCTCGCCCCGCGGTTTTCCTCCAGCGTGAGATGCGCCGCACGTCAGATCACCCACCTGCAGATCGCCTGGGTTCGGTATCACTTCGTGGAAACGCCTGGCCGGGCCGGGATCTTTTTCGAACCCCTCTCGGAAGAGTGAGCAGGACGGCGGCTGCAGGCTGAGCATCGCTTGGAAGCCCGCGTACCGCCCGTAAGTGTAGAACCGACCCCCGAGACATCACGCCGTGTCGCACCCAGGTGGCCCATGTCGCCCCTCGGCCGCCGCCTGCCCTCGCCGCGCGTAGCAGCGGGATGTGGGTTCCGGAGCGGCGCGTTGGAGCGCGTCGGGAAACCGGGGCGGCGTTCCAACGGTTCCCCGGAGACGGGTGCCGCGCGACCCGTTGGCTGGTCAGACACGGCCTGGCGTATGGAAGCGCCGGGCGGACGAACCCCGAAGGGCAAGGAGTGGAACACGTGAAGACGAAGAGACTTGGCTCGAACGGCCCCGAGATCTCCGCTGTCGGCCTCGGGCTCATGGGCATGAGTGAGTTCTACGGCCCCGCGGAAGACGCCCGTTCCATCGCGGTGATCCACCGCGCGCTGGAGATCGGCATCAACTTCCTCGACACCGCCGACGTCTACGGCATGGGCGCGAACGAGGCGCTGGTCGGCCGCGCGCTGAAGGGGCGGCGCGGTCAGGCCGTGCTCGCCACCAAGTTCGGCAACGTCCGCGGCAACGACGGCTCGTGGCTCGGCGTCAACGGCAAGTCGGACTACGTGAAGCGCGCCGCCGAGGCGAGCCTCCGCCGGCTCGGCATCGAGACCATCGATCTGTACTACCAGCACCGGGTGGACCCGAACACCCCCATCGAGGACACCGTCGGCGCCATGGCCGACCTGGTGAAGGAAGGCAAGGTGCGGTACCTGGGTCTCTCCGAGGCGGGGGCCGCCACCATCCGCCGCGCGCATGCCGTGCACCCGATCGCGGCGCTCCAGACCGAGTACTCGCTCTGGTCGCGCGATCCCGAGGACGAGCTGCTCGCCCTCACCCGGGACCTCGGCATCACCTTTGTGGCCTACAGTCCGCTCGGCCGCGGCTTCCTCACCGGCGCGATCAAGAGCCCCGACGACCTCGCGGACGACGACTGGCGCCGGAACAACCCGCGCTTCCAGGGCGAGAACTTCCAGAAGAACCTCGACCTCGTGCGCGCGATCGGGGAGCTGGCCCGGGAGAAGCGCGTGACCACCGCGCAGCTCGCGCTCGCGTGGGTCATCGCCCAGGGCGACCATATCGTGCCGATCCCGGGCACCCGGAGCATCCAGCGGCTGGAAGAGAACGCGGTGGCCCTCGAGGTCGAGCTCACCCGCGCGGACCTGGAACGGCTGGGGCGGACTTTCCCAAGGGACGTGGCCGCGGGGACGCGCTACCCCGAGGCGGGCATGGCGTCGGTGGGGCGGTAGCTCGCCGCGCGGGCGCGCGCGCGCGAGCGGACCGCGGCGCCTGTCTTAGATTCCGGGTCGGTCGTGGTTCGGCCAAGCGCCCCCGCCCACGGCCAGGTTGACGAATCTCGAGAGGGCGCGGAGGAGAGAGACTATGTTCGGCACGAGCAAGGCGATGGTGGCGGCAGTGGCGAGTCTTCTGGCGGGAGCGGGAGCGTTGGTCTCGCCCGCATCGGCCGCTGCCCAGGAACCGACGACCGTCACCGGCTGCCTGTCGAAGGGCGCGGCCGAGGGGACCTTCAGCATCAAGGGGACCGACGACAAGTCGTATTCGTTGACCAGCACCTCCGTCAAACTGGACGGGCATGTCGGCCACAAGGTGACGGTGACGGGTACGCCGGCAGGCGTGGAGACCGGAGCGGTCAAGGACACCGGCGCGGCAGCGGCAAAGGACACGGGCATAGCGCCCGACACGGGCATGAAGCACGAACCAGGCATGAAGCACGACACCGGCATGAAGGAGGAGACCGGCGCGGCAGGCGAAGGCGCGTTGAACGTCACCAGCCTCAAGATGGACAGCGCCGAGTGTAGCTGACCTGACCGTTCCGGTTCGTACCCTAACCGCCGCCGCCTTCGGGCGGCGGTTTTTCTGCGCGGCGCTCGAACCCCGCCATGGCGGCGTCCGGCGTCCACACCTCCGCCAGCCGCGTATGTTTGACGGGCATGGTACCGCCGGTCTCTCGCTTTCACGTCCTGGGCGTTGACGACGCGCCCTTCATCAAGCGAGTCGACGCGACGGTGCCGGTCGTCGGCGTGCTGATGGAGGGCGCCGACCTCGTCGAAACCGTCGCGGTGACCACCTTCCCGGTGGACGGCGACGACGCGACGGGCTTCCTGGCCGGCTGGATCGGCGAGCTCCGTTGCCGGCCCAGCGTCCAGGCTGTCGTCCTCGGCGGGATCACCATCGCCGGCCTCGGCCTGGTGGACCTCGAAGCGCTCGCGACCCGGCTCCGCCGCCCGGTGCTGGCGGTGACTCGCCACGATCCGGGCGCGTCGGAGCTGCGCCAGGCACTCGTAGCCGCGGGGTTCGAAGCGCGCCTCCCCATGCTCGAGCGCTGTCCGCCGGCGCGGCGTCTGCGCGCCGGACTCTACGTCTCGGCTGCGGGGATCACCGACGGTGATGCTGCCGTGCTGATAGAGAGCACGCTCGGCAAGGCCCGCATGCCCGAGCCGCTGCGCGTGGCGCATCTCATCGGGCGGGCTCTGGTCTCGGGAGAGTCGCGCGGCAGGGTCTGAGCCGCCGGTTCCGCGCGAGTGGCCAGGGTGGGACCGGACCGGCTATCCCGGCGCCAGCCGCGCTTCAACCGCCTTCACGATCAGCCCGGCCAGCTCGTCCTGCACCGCGAACGGCTCCTCCGCCGATCGTTCGTACCGCTCCGACCAGAGTTGGCACCCGTCCGCGACGTTCACGAGGTGCGCGGTGAGACGGATCCGTTCGCCCGCCTGGCGGATGCTGCCCTCGATTAGGCCGCTCACACCCAACCGGCGACCCAGCTCGCGTGCGTCCAGGTCGGTGTGCCTGAACGCGTTCACCGAGCTCCGGGCGGCGACCCGGACACCGGTCAGCCGGGCGAGCGCGCTCATCAGCTCCTCGGTCAGCCCTTCGGCGAAGTAGTCGTTCGTCGCCACGGGACTCAGGTTCACGAACGGCAGCACCGCAATCGAGACTCCTCCCGGTTGGCCGGGTCCAGCTCCGAAGGCAGCCCGGTGCGGACTACGGCGCAGCTGTTCCGCGAGTGCGAGAACCGCCGGATTCGGCTCGGCATCGAGCTCGCGCCGGATGAGCTCCTGGTAGGCGCGGGCCTGCTCGAGGGCATCGGACCGGCTGCCGCCGGCCGCGAGCGCCGACATCAGGTGTACGGTCACGCGCGAGCTGAGTGGGTCCTGCTCCGCCAGCCGCTGCCACCACGCCGAAGCCTGGCGGTGATCGCCGTTCGCCCCCGCCTTCGCCGCCAGCGTCTCGAGCGCCTCGGCGCACTCGCGCACGTAGCCCGCCCGCTCGTTCTCCATCCACCGCTCGAATTCGGAGGCGTCGCTCAGGAAGAACCCGTCGAGAAACGGGCCGGCATAGAGCGCGACCGCGCGCTCCAGGTCCCCTGACTGCCGCGCCAGAGCGAACTCGCGCACATCGGTGGAGATCAGGTCGGGATTGAGCCGGAGATCGCTCGAGCCCAGGAAGAGGCTGTCGGCGTCGAGGTCACGGCGGAGCGCGTAGAGCAGCTGAGTCAGCCGGTGGCTGGCCCTCGCCGCGTCGGCGTCGGGCCAGACATAGGCGAGGATCTTGTCGCGGCTCATCCCTCGCTCGCCGGGCGAGAGCAACGCCAGCAGGGCAAGGGACTTCCGGTGCGCCGCCGCTCCGCTCATCGGACCGCTTGGCGCCTCGAGAACCGCACCGCCGAAGGCTCTGAATCGCAGCATCGGGGCCGTCTGAGCGGCGGCTGAGGATTAACTGAAGCCTATGTGAGTCAAGGACATATAGTAGGACCACGTTCCGTGCGGTGCAAGCTGGGGCCGCCGCGAACCAACTTCGAAACGGAGGTCCTGCAATGAGAACGCAATTCCAGAACCTGACCCGGGCCGCGCTCGCCGCGGCGTGGATGCTGATGCCGGCGCTCGCGCACGCACAGATGGGCGGAACCGGCGACCCGATCGATGGCGCGCGCGCTCTTCTGGGTCACACCCCGGCGGTCGAGCCCGCTCGGATGTTCGCGACGTACGACGCGAGCGCCGTGGATGCCGGGTTCCCCGGTGGGGAGCGGGCGCTGCTCGCAAGGTTCGACTGGCCGAGTGATCGGCCGGGGAGCTCGGTGCAGTCGATCGCGGAGCGGGTCGGTTCGACGGCCGAGCGCGCTCTCCTGGGCCGATGATGCAGCGCGCGACTCGAGGCGTGGCAGTGACACGGCGGGCAAGGCTGCCTTCAGCCCGTCGTGTCCGCACCGAGACACCAAACACCGGATTGGAGGGAACGATGAGATATCAGCGTGTGCGACCGTCGATCGAGATGGTTGCCCAGAGTGTCGAGGAGACTCAGGTGATCGCGATCCAGCGATCCCGGGAGGCGGCGGAGCGGTTGTGGAACGAGATCGTCCGGCAGCTCGCCGGCGATCCATTCGCCCCGGCACGTGCGGTGCCGGGGAGCGTCGCCCGATAGCGACGCTCGCCCGGCGGATCAGAAGTCCAGCCGCATCTTCCTCAGGAGCTCGCGAAACCTCGGGTCCGGGCGCAACACATCCCACTGCGGGTCGCTCCGGAGGAACACCATCCAGCCGGACCGCTGGCGGTAGGCGAGGTCGTACAGGTCGAACGCTTCGTCCACCTCACCCAATTGCGCCAGGATCTGCGCACGGTAGGCGGAGGGCACGTACTGGTGGGCCGCGGCGTCACGAAGCTCGTCCAGCACGCCGAGCGCCTCGTCGCGCCGGCCGAGTGCCGCGTGCGCCCTTCCCGCGTAGGTCAGGAGCAGCGGAACGCGCCCCATCAGGCTCATGCCACGCTCCTGCTCAGCCAAGGCCTCCGCAAACATTCCCTTCGCAAGATACGCCCGGGCGATGGCCGAATAGGCGAGAAAGAACCGGGGCTCCAGCTCGAGGCACGAGCGAAACAGAGCGATTGCCTCGTCGAACCGATGCGCGAGATAGTGGCAGCGCCCTACCGTCAACTGATTGATCAGGGAGAGGGGATCGATCGCCTGGGCTCGGGTGATGATCTCCATGGCCTCTTCATCGCGCCCCATCAGCGACAGAAACATCGCGTGCCAGTTGCTGACGGCCGTGGTATCGGGACCGAGGCTCGCCGCCCGCGCGAACTCGCTGTCGGCCAGCGCCCAGTCCCACTCGTAGAGCAACGCGACCACCGCGCGGGAGCCGTGGGCCTGGGGCAGCAGCGGGTCCAGCTCCAGCGCCCGCTCGGCCGCGGCCCGCGCCTTCGGCATCGCCTCCGACGGCGGCACGACGCCGACCTCGTCGAACCCCAGCATGGCGTGGCAGTACGCGATCCCCGCGTGCGGCAAGGCGAACAGCGGATCGAGGGCGGCGGCGCGCTCGAACTCCGTGATCGCAGCTCGGTAGCCCTCGTGCGTCCGCTTGTTCAAGAAGTACTGGCCCCTGAGATGGACCGTGTAGGCCGCGGGGCTGTCGGTCGGGCGCCCGACCAGCGATCCGCCCTCGACCCGGCCGACCTTGCGCTGGAGCGCGCCGGCGATGGACCGGGCCAGCTCGTCCTGCACCGCGAAAATGTCCGCCAGCGTCCGATCGTACGTATTCGACCAGAGGTGGTATCCGTCGGCGGTGTTCACGAGCTGCGCGGTGATCCGGATCCGGTCCCCCGCCTTTCGCACGCTGCCCTCGACCAGCGTGCGCACGTTGAGCCGCCCGCCGATGTCACGGGCATCCATGTCCTTCCCCTTGAAGGCGAACGCCGAGGTCCGCGCTACGACCCTGAGACCGGGAACCTGGGAGAGCGCGTTGATGATCTCCTCGGTCATCCCGTCGCTGAAGTACTCGGTCTCCTTGTCCGCGCTCAGGTTCGCGAACGGGAGCACCGCGATCGAGAGCTCGTCGGCGGGCGGCCGGGTCGGGCCGCCCACATGGACGTAGGGCCCCGAGGTGATCCCGGCGCTCGCCGCGGTGAGCGCCTCGGCGAACGCGGCCGCGGTGGGGAAGCGGTCCTCCGGCGCCTGGGCGAGCGCCCGATGGACGGCCTCGTCCACCGCCTCGGGAACGTCCGCCCGGAGCGATCGGACCCGCGGAGCCGGCTCGCTCCAGCGCCGCACCATGACGGCGATGCTGCTGCGCGCGGTGAACGGCGGCTCGCCGGTGAGCAGCTCGAACAACACGCACCCGAGACTGTACACATCGCTCCGGCCGTCGAGCTCACCCTCCCCCATCGACTGCTCCGGACTCATGTAGGCCGGCGTACCCACGGTCAGGCCCACGCCGGTCAGGCCTCCTTCCCCGGCTGCGATCATGGCGCGCGCGATGCCGAAGTCGGTCACGACCGCGTGGCCTTCCTCCAGCAGGACGTTCTCCGGCTTGATGTCGCGATGGACGATGTTGTGACGGTGGGCGTAGTCCAGTGCTTCGGCGATCTCCCGCGAAAGCCGGATCGCATCAGGCACGGGAAGCTTCCCTTCCCGCACGAGGCGTTCGCGGAGCGACTCCCCCTCGACGTATGGCATCACGTAGTAGGCGCAGGCCGGCGCCTCGCGCGTGGCCTCGCGAGCCGCGACGGTCCCCGAGTCATACAGCGGGAGGATGTGGGGATGGTGGAGTTGCGCGGCGACCTTGATCTCCCGGAGGAAGCGCTGCACCCCGAGCTCCGCCGCCACCTCGGGTCGGAGGACCTTGAGAGCAACCTGCCGGTCGTGCTTCAGGTCACGAGCGAGATAAACCGTCGCCGTACCGCCCCGCCCGAGCTCCCGCACGAGCGTGTAGCGGGAGCGCAGAGCCTGAGCGAGCGACGGGGCGACTGCAGACACGTCTGGCACCGGCGGTGGCAGGAAGCTCGAATCTGCGTCCCCCGCCCACGTTATGCCAGCAGTTCCTTGCGCGAGCGCCTATGTTCGCTCGATGCGCGCCATGGTCCTCGAGGCCCCGGGCGTCCCGCTCCGACCCGTGGAGCTTCCCCGCCCCACGGCCGCATCCGGACAGGTGCTGCTCCGGGTGCATGCGTGCGCCATCTGTCGGACCGACCTGCACGTGGCCGACGGCGAGCTGCTCCATGCCAAGCTTCCGCTCGTGCCCGGGCACGAGATCGTAGGGACGGTGCTCGAGGTCGGCGAAGGCGTCGAGCGATTCGCGCCCGGCGACCGCGTCGGGGTCCCCTGGCTCGGATGGACCTGCGGAGAGTGCCGCTACTGCCGGTCGGGGCGGGAAAACCTGTGCGACCGGGCCCGCTTCACCGGCTACACGCTCGACGGGGGCTACGCGGAGCACACCCTGGCCGACGAGCGCTTCTGCTTCCGGATTCCGGCGGCGTACGACGACGTACACGCGGCGCCGTTGCTCTGCGCGGGTCTCATCGGGCATCGGTCGCTCGCGGCCGCCGGCGACGCCCGGCGGCTCGGCATCTACGGCTTCGGGGCCGCCGCCCACATCGTGGCCCAGGTCGCGCGGCACCAGGGGCGGCGGGTGTTCGCGTTCACTCGCGAGGGCGACCGGGCCGGCCAGGCGTTCGCGCGGGAGCTCGGCGCCGAGTGGGCCGGACCCTCCTCCGAGCCCCCGCCCGAGCCGCTCGAGGCCGCGATCATCTTCGCGCCGGTCGGTGCGCTCGTGCCCGCGGCGCTCCGCGCGGTGGAGAAAGGCGGCATCGTGGTGTGCGGCGGCATCCACATGAGCCCGATTCCCGGCTTCCCCTACGAGATCCTGTGGGGCGAGCGCACCCTGCGCTCGGTCGCCAATCTCACCCGCCGGGACGGCGAGGAGTTCTTTCGCCTTGCCGGCGAGATCCCGCTCCGGATCGCGGTCGAGCCGCTCCCGCTCGAGCGGGCCAATGAGGGGCTCGACGCGCTCAGGTCCGGGCGGCTCCGCGGGGCCGCGGTGCTGGTGACCTGACGCCCACGCGCGGGCGCGCACGCAGCGGACGCACGCAGCGGACGCACGCAGCGGACGCACGCAGCGGACGCACGCAGCGCGACCGTCCGGGGTGAGGGCTCCAGAGGGGCGCGTCAGAACGCGGGGAGGAGACC
>JBOHSN010000016.1:0-51241 GCA_050733215.1 Gemmatimonadales bacterium | reverse complement strand
TCGAGGACAGTGCCATGGGCCAATACCGCTACCCGGCGGGCGTCCCCTCCGTGTTCACCGAGCACGAGCTGCGTGCCGCGGATCCGGGTTGGTCGCTCGAAGCGGCGCGCTGGCGCCGCTACCAGCGCGCGGTCTGGCGGCGATTCGACCGAGTGCAGGTCTTCACCGAGCGCGACGCCGCCGGCCTCCGGCGCCTCGCACCCGATCTCGCCGGACGCGTCCGGGTGAACCCTTTCGGGGTGACGCTCGGCCCCGCACCGGATGCGGCGGCCGAGCGCGAGGACGAGCTCGTGTTCGTCGGCGGGTTCCGGCACCCCCCCAACGTGGACGCCGCCTGCTGGCTCGCGCGCGAGATCCTCCCCCTGGTCCGTGCGCATCGCGAAGGCGTGCATCTCTCGATTGTGGGCGCGGACCCGCCGCGGACCGTGCGTGTGCTCGCGTCGGACTGCGTGACGGTCACCGGATTCGTTCCGGACGTGGCGCCGTTTCTCGATCGCGCGGCGGTCGTGGTCGCGCCGCTCCGGACCGGGAGCGGCATGCGCGTGAAGCTGCTGCAGGCGCTCGCGCGCGGAAAGGCGGTCGTCACCACGCGGCTCGGCGCCGAAGGGCTGGCGGCCGACGCTCCGCTCCTGATGGCGGATTCCTCACCCGAAATTGCCGAGGCCGTTTCCGCACTCCTCGCCGACGCCGGGGCACGTCGCATGCTCGGCCAGCGCGCGCGCGAGTTCGTCGCGGAGCATCACTCGTGGCCTGGCTTCGCTGCGCGGCTCGCGGTCATCTACCGCGAGCTCGGGCTCGACGCGTGAGTGACCATCCGGTCCCGAGCCTCGCAATTCCGACCTCCAAGCGCCATCCGGCGGCCGAGCGGAGCGGCGGGTGACCCGGACCGTCGTGCAGTACGTGGACAGCGACGTCTTCGGCGGCAGTGAGCAGGTACTGCTCCACCTGCTCTCGGGGCTCGACCGCGCAAGATGGCGTCCCGTGCTGCTGCACCATCCCGAGCTGGCGCTCGACCGCCTGATCGAGGGGGCGCGGGCGGTAGACGTGCCGGCGTACGCCGCGCCGAGAGTGACGGACGCGAACCTGCTGGTGCGCCTTCCGGGCCTGGTGCGCGCCGTTGGCGCCGAGCGGCCAGCGGTCTTCCATGCCCACCTCAACTGGCCGCTCGCCTGCAAGTTCGGGCTGGTCGCGGCGGCGCTCCGCCGAGTGCCGGCCGTTGTCGCGACCGTGCACCTCTTCGTCGAGGGTTTGATGAACCGGAACGTGAGGCTCCAGGTGCGGGCGGTTGGCGCGGGGGTACACCGGTACCTTACTGTCTCGCGGCATGTGCGCGATCGGCTCGCCGCCATCGGGCTGCCGGAGAGGAAGCTCCGGGTCGTGCCGAACGGAATCGACCCGGCGCCGTTCACGCAGCCGGCCGACCCGATGCTTCGCACCGGGCTCGCGGGCAGCCCGGACCGGCCGGTCGTGTTCACCGCGGCCCGCCTCAGTTCCCAGAAAGCGCTCGACGTGCTCCTCTCGGCTGCGGCGCTCGTGCCGGAGGCCGTTTTCGTCATAGCGGGTGAGGGTCCGGAGCGTGCCGCGCTCGAGGCGCGCGCCGCGGCGCTCGGCATCACGGAGCGGGTGCGGCTCCTGGGCGCGCGGCACGACGTGGCCGAGCTGCTGGCGGCCTGCGACCTCTTCGTGCTGCCCTCGCTCGTCGAGGGGCTGCCGCTTTCCGTGCTCGAGGCGATGGCCGCGGCGAAGCCGGTGGTCGCGACCCGGATCGGCGGGACCGACGAGGCGGTGGTGGACGGCAAGACCGGCATCCTGGTGCCGCCGGGCGATCCCGGTGCGCTTGCCGCCGCGATCCACACCTTCCTCGCCGACCCTGAGCGGGCGCGCCGTTCGGGTGAGGCCGGGCGGGACCGGGTCCGCGCTCGCTTCACCGCGCGGGCCATGGTCGATGGCGTCACCGCGGCGTACGAGGAGCTCCTCGACCCATGACGGCTCCAGCCGCCGCACTCGCCGCCCCCGAGGCTGCGCGCGACCGCGAGCTCCGCCGGCTCGACTGGCGGTTCCTGCGTCCGGGAATGACCCTGGAGCGGGTCGTAGACCCGGGCCCGGCAGCACTTCGAGCTGCCGCGCGCGCCGGGGCCGGGCGCGGCGTTTACTGCGAGTGGCGCCGTCCGGTGCTCGGTGGGGGCAAGGCGCTCCGCGTGCAGCTGGAGTCGGCGGGCTTCGAGGAGGTGGGGCTCTACTGGCCGTGCCCCGGTCTCCGGCGTCCATGGTTCTGGCTCCCGCTGAGCAGCGAGGCGGCTGCCGAGTACGTCCGCGCGACCCGTCTCCCGGCCCGCAGCTCGGTCCGCCGCGCAGTCGACCGCCCGCTCCGCGCACTGTGGCGCTGGGCCGCCGCGCGGGAGCGGCTCTGGCCGATCTGCGCCGCCGCACGAACCCCCGGCTCGCCGCCGCCGGCCGAGGAGCTGCTCGGGCGCATCGCGCGTGAGTGGGCCGCCTGGGGCCTCGGCTCCCGGCCCGAGCGCCTCACCTGGATGCTCCTCACCCGCGGTTCTCGCAGCATCAACAAGGTGGTCGGGCTGGTGTTCGCCGAGCCCGATCCCGCGCCGCGGGTGGCCGTAAAGCTGCCCCGCGTCCCGGAGATGCACGACGCGCTCCGCCGCGAAGCCGCCGCGCTTGACGCGGTGCACGCCCGGGTGCCCGGCGGGCTCCGGGGCGCGCCGCGCGTGCTCTTCTGCGACGAGCGAAGCGGCGGCCTCGCGCTTGGCGAGACCGCCCTCGCGGGGCAGCCGCTCTTCTCGCTGCTCACGGCGGAGAGCTACCGCGATCTCGCGTTCCGTGGGGTCGATTGGCTGGCCGACCTCGCGGGGCCGCTCGCGGGCCGTACCGCGGGCGCGGCGGGGGCGGTCGTCGAGGCCGCCTTGCGCGACTTCGCGGCGGCGTTCGGCCCCGTGGCGGATCCGGCCGAGCTCCGGGCGACCGAACGGCTCGTGGCACCGCTCGCCGATCTGCCAAGCGTGCTCGAGCACCGCGACTTCTCGCCGTGGAACGTACACGTGGCGCCCGACGGCGGGCTGGTTGCCTACGACTGGGAATCGGCGGAACCCGCGGGGCTCCCGCTCACCGATCTGGTGTACTTCCTCGCGTATCTCGCATTCTTTTACGATCGAGCGATCAACCGGGGTCGCTGCCCCGAGTCGTACCGGCGGGCGCGGAATCCGGGCACGTTCACCGGCGGGGTGCATCGCGACTGCATGGCGCGCTACGCGGCGCGAGTCGGGCTCGACGCCGGGCACGTGCGCGGGCTCCACCTCCTCACCTGGCTCATCCACACGCGCTCGGATTACCGCCGCTTCGCGGCCGACGCCGGCGGGCCGCCCCCTGTCACGAGCCTGGAGCGGAGCCTCTTCCTCGCGCTGTGGCGGGAGGAGCTGCGCCGATGAGGCGACGCATCTCGAACCTACTGATCGATCTCGGCGCGCGCCGTGCCTTCGACGTGATCGACCGCCTCGCCTACTGGCGCCGGTTGGCGCTCACCGCGCGCTCGAACCGCGCCTTCCGTGCCGCGCATCCGGGGTTCGCGACGCCGCCGCTTCCCATTCTCTGGGATGCCCAGGCCACCACCGATCTCGCCGAGTACAAGCGCTCGGGGGAGGAGGCCGCAGCCCTCTACTGGGGGCTGATCCAACCGCACCTCGATTCCGCGTCCTCGCATCCGGCACGGGTCTGCGAGTGGGGCTGCGGACCCGGGCGCATCATCCGGCATCTGCCCGCGCTCGCCGCTGGCTTGCCGGTGGAGTTCTACGGGAGCGACTACAATCGCGCGTCAATCGCATGGTGCCGCGCGCACCTGCTGGGCGTCACCTTCCTCGAGAACGACCTCGCGCCGCCATTTCCGGTGGCCGACGGCTTCTTCGACCTCGTCTTCTGCCGCTCGGTGTTCACCCATCTGTCGGCCGAGATGCACGACCGGTGGATCGCCGAGCTGCGCCGGGCCGTGCGGACGGGTGGCATCGTGATCCTCACCACCCACGGCGATGCCTATCGGCCGCGGCTCACGGCACAGGAACGCGCCCGGTTCGACGCCGGCGAGCTGGTGGTGCGCGCGTTGGGGGCGGAGGGGCGGAAGCTGTTCGCCGCGTTCCACCCGCCGACGTTCGTCCGCTCACACCTGCTCCGCGGGCTGTCGATCCTCGAGCATCGCCCGGGCGATGGTACGCAGGACATCTGGGTGACGCGGGCGGCTGCGTGAGCACTCGCCGGGCGGGGAACGCTCCCGCCGCGGCTGGCGATCATCACCTTCGGCGAGGGCTGCCGCGACTGCGCCGGGAGCTCAGTCCGCATCGAGCAGTTCGAGATCGCACGTCACGACCCCATCATAGCTCGGCGTCCTGCCAAGACCGCGGCCTCGCTGCTGGGCGACGACCTCGACTTCGAACGCCGCGGGCACGTGATCGAGTATCGCCTCGAGCGGTCCGGCAAGCCAGAGACCAAGCACGTATACCCCCGAGTTGAGATGCAGCTCAGGGATGCGCAGCGTGAACCGGTGCTCGCCCGGCTCGAGTCGGAGCGTTCGCCCCAGCGAAATGGTGTCGGCGTTCACGAGCTTAGTGCCGTGCACGTCGTACAGCGTCACTGCCAAGCTCGCCACCGTGCACGCGCTCGATGCCTCAATAGCGACGCCGATCGTAAGCGGTCCGTCTGGATACGGCTGCCCGCCTGCCTCATCCAAATCACTTCGGTATTGCACCGCGACGAAGCGCGCCATTCCGGTGCCCGACCGTTCCGCCTGGGACACATCGATCCATGCGCCGGGTGACGAAGGCGACTGGGCCCGGAGCAGATATTCCGCCACGACCGAACGGGTGTCGCCAATCGCAACCGTTCGCCCCCGCTCGAGCAGCACCGTCCGGGCGCAGAGTCGCTGCACCGCATCCATGCTGTGGCTCACGAAGAGCACCGTGCGCCCGTGGCCCCGCGACACGTCCCGCATCTTGCCGAGACACTTCTTCTGGAATTCTGCGTCCCCCACTGCCAGCACCTCGTCGACGATGAGCACCTCGGGTTCGAGATGCGCGGCGACGGCGAACGCGAGCCGCACTTGCATGCCGCTCGAGTACCGCTTCACCGGCGTGTCCAGAAACGGGCCGATGTCGGCGAACGCGACAATCTCGTCGAACCTGCGGACGATCTCCGCCTTACGCATCCCGAGCACCGCGCCGTTCATGTAAATATTCTCTCGCCCGCTGAGCTCCGGGTGAAAGCCGGTCCCGACCTCGAGCAGCGATCCGACACGGCCCCGGATCTCCGCCCGTCCCGAGGTCGGCTCCGTGATGCGCGAGAGGATCTTGAGCAAGGTGCTCTTGCCGGCACCATTCCGCCCGATTATTCCAACGACCTCGCCCGCCCCCACCTCGAACGAGACGTCACGGAGCGCCCAGAACACACGCTCCGAGGATGCGAAGCTCAGCCGACCGCCTCGCAAGCGCCGCCACGCCGATCGCGCGCCTTCGGTCAGCGATTCCCGAAGCGAGCCGTATGGCGCGGGCTGCATGAGGTGGTACTGCTTGCTCAGCCGGTCGACCCGGACTGCAGCGTCGCTCATGCTCAGATGATGTCCGCGAAAGTGCGCTCAGTACGGCGGAAATAGCTGAGGCCGCCCAGCAGGAGCGCGAGCACAACCAGGACGGACACGGCTGCCGGTACCGACAGGTCTGGCCGGCCGAGCAGCGCCCAGCGGAATCCGTCCACCACGCCTACCATGGGGTTGAGCCCGTACCACGCGCGCCAGCGAGGCGGCACCAAGCTGCTCGCGTAGGCAACCGGTGTCACGAAAAGCCAGAACTGCACCAGGAACGGCACGGCGTGGCGCACATCGCGGTACCGTACGTTGAGCGCGGAGAGCCAGAGCCCCACTGCGAACGCGGTGAGCGCCCCGAGCATGACGAACGCCGGCAGCGCCCAGATGTTCGCCGACGGTGTCACCCCGTACACGGCGAGCAGCCCAAACAACACCACGACGCCGATCGCGAGGTCGAGCAGTCCCGCGATTACCGATGCGAGCGGGAGGAGAGCGCGCGGGAAGTACACCTTGGTGAGCATGCGCTCGTTGTCCACCAGACTGTTGCTCGCCTGGTTGAGCGTGTTCGCGAAGTAGGTCCACGGCACGAGCGCGGTATAGGCGAACACCGCGTAGGGGAACCCGTCCGACGGCAGGCGGGCGAGCCGCCCGAACACGAGGGTGAACGCCGCCATCGCGAGCAGCGGCTGCAGCACCGCCCACCCTGCGCCGAAGACGGTCTGCTTGTACCGAAGCTTGACCGTCCGGAGCACGAGGAAGTAGAGCAACTCGTGGTACGTGACGATCTGGCGCAAGCCGAGCGCTCGCCAACTATGGGCGGGGGGCCCGATGTGGACGATTGGCGGCGAGACCGGGCCGGTCGCGGTGAGGTGGTCGGGCTTCACTGCCAGCGGGGCTGGTACGCGGCCACCGTGCCGCGGGGGCGCAGCCAGCGCAGGCCGCCTGCGGCCATGCCCGGAGAACATCCCAGGCGCGACGCGAGGACGGCGGGCGCCATCAGCTCCGGCTCGAGCCGGTTCGCGCGCCCCCCGCAGCCGAGGATGTACGCGGTGTGCGCCACCGCCAGCGGGAGGCTTGCGGCGATCAGCACCCGGGGATGGCGGAAGGGCCAGGGATACCGGGTGGCCCCCGTCAGCGACTTGCTCTCGATGGCCGTGTAGGCCCAGCCGTCATTCCGCCGGAGCAGGTTCACAAAACCCCGCCGGTTGTAGTGGTACGCCACCGCCCTGGGATGGACCAGATGCCAGCCGCAGCAGTAGTCGCGAGTCGCCGGTCGCCACTGCGGGGCTGGGGCAGGAGCGGCGTTGCCACGAGGATCTTCACGGCTACTCCGGCGCCGATCTGGCCCGTCGCTCGCCACTTCTGGCCCAGGCCGCGATCAGCAGCGATGCCACGACGACGAGCGAGACGGCCGCGACCGTGAGGCCGATCCGGACGGAGCGTGGCTCGAAGCGATGAACGACCACGTGCTCGCCGGGAGGCACGCGGACGGCGCGAAACGCGAGATTCGCGCGGTATAGCCTCGTGGGCTGCCCGTCGAGCTCCGCCTTCCACCCCGGGTAATAGGCGTCGCTGGTGAAGAGATAGCCGGCGCGGTCGGTTCGCACCCGCCAAGCCGAGCGCACCGGACCGTATTCGATCGCGCTCACCTCCCCTGCCCCGCGGCCGTCGGCGGTGTCCGGCGCCTCGCCCAGCAGCTCGCTCTGATCGGCCGAGAGCAGCACGCGCGAGAAGACGGCCTCCGGCTCCTGGCGCAGCAGCCCGGCAACCTCTTCATCGGTTTGCACTGCGCGCGCCTGATACACCATGAAGCTCCGCGGCTGCGGGTCCCGGACCTGCCAGAGCCGGCCCCGACCGGCGGGGATCACACGCGCCACCCGGTTCGGGGAGAGTGGCACTCGCTCTGCCCTCGCAAACACATACTTGACGTTGAGCACCCGGAGCAGCGGCGAGTCGAATCCGTCGAAAGTGATCTTCCTCCAGTGAACGTGCTCGGGGGCAAGCCCAGCATACGTCGCGTACCACCGCGTCGGGAAGTCCAGGCCGCGGATATCGGAGAGTCCGAACATCATATGGGCATCGGCCGTGAGGTCGCGGCGGGTGGCGGAGAACCGGAACAGTGTCGTATCGCGCGCCAGTGTGCCAAGAATCGGCGGTGGGGGGTAAAAATCGCTGCGGGAGATCGTTGGGTTGTATCCCCAGGCGTATCCCACCAGGTCCCCCACCGCGAGCACCAGGATGGCCCCGCGGAGCCCCGCAGACCACCCCCGCCGCCGCGCGAGCCAGCCGATGAGCAGCGCCCCGCCGGCGATCGCGGCCGGCGTATACATGGCGACATTGCGCAGGCGGAAGGCCACGATCGTGTTCCGTGCCATGCGGCGCGCCTCGCGCTCGAAATACTCCCGGGGACGGGGCTCGCCTCCAATGCTTCGGTGGAAGTTTTCGGCCAACGCCAGATCGATCGCGATCAACCGGTCACGGACGGCCGGCAGCCCCAACTTGCCGATCAGCATCAACGCCACGCCTGCGACCACCACGCCAGCGCAGAGGCGCCGCCACAGGCTGCCAGTGCGTGCCTCGCTGCGCTTTCCGTCCAAGAAGAGCGCCTGGACGCCACATCCGGCCAGCATGCACACGCTGAAGGAGCCGATCAGCCGGAGCATGTGCGGCTTGCCCAGCTCGATGAGCGGAAGCTGATTGAGCCAATCGAGCACCGGGAGATGTAGTGCCCGCCCCAGCGACACTAGTCCGACGATTCCCCAGGCCCGCACGACCGGGGCCGTGCGCCAGCAGCGGACCAGGGCGACGATCGCGAGCAGGAACGGCAGAACGCCGACATACAGCATGTCCGAGTGATAGTTGCGGCCCCAGGGGACAAAGTTGAAGTACGGGTGATCCCAGGTTGGATTATTGTAGACGTTGGGAAAGACGAACAGCGGCAGCAGCAGCAAGTTCTTCCAGAAGCTCGGGTCGAATAGCGCGAACGACGCGCCGGCGGCGCGGCCTCCCGCTTCCTCGCTCAGAGGCAGCCACTCGAGGAAGGGAAGCAGTTGCATCGCGGCGAGCCCAGCCCCGAGTGCGACGCCCGCGCCGAAGACGAGCAGCGGGCGGAGGCTGGCGCCGAGGGAACCCGCCCGAGACCATCCGAGCTGGCGCCAGCGGATGAGCGCATACAGGGTGGTGCCAAAGAGAATGTCCGCCGACGTTTCAATGTGTCCGCCGGTGAACTGTACCCCGACCAGCAACGCCATAAGCGCGAGGGCGCGGAGCATTGCGGCACGGGTGTGAGCAGCGAGCACGACCTCCACCGCGAGCGCAATGCCGGGGAGCCAGATGGCGACGCCGGTGTGGGGGTGCCCGATCCCGACCACCAGAAAGCCGCTCAGCATGAAGGCAAACGCGGCGATCAGGCCCGGCAGCGGCGCCAGTCCGACGCGGCGTGCGAGCAGAAAGGTCAGCATGCCCGCGGTGAAGAGCCGCAGTAAGGCGCTCCACACAAACGTGCGCTCGAAGGGCACGGCCAGCAGGAGCAGATTGATCGGGTAGAACACCGCGGACTGCTGGGTCGCGATGAATGGGGTGCCCGCGAGACTGTGCGGATTCCAGAGTGGGAGCTGGCCAGCCAGCAGCGACTCCCGCGCGAATCGCTTCCAGGGCGCGAACTGGTAGGCTTGATCGAAGAGGAGCGGGTTGGCCGGCCGGGAGAACCCGGCCGGCGCGACGTCCGCGAAGAAGGGCGTATTGAAGATTATGTCGGACGGCGCGAGCACCCGATCCTGGAACAGGGCGCGCCAGAAGAGCAGAGCAAGCACGGCGCCCAGCACGGCCCCGGCGCCGAGAAGTGCACGCCCGTTGGGCGAGAGCTTCACGGGGCGATCCTCCGCTCGTGCGCCTGTTCAGCTCCTGCCCCGAGCAAAACCTTCCCACCTGGTACTCGTCCCACCGGTTGCTGCTCGCGGCCCTGCTCCGCGCTCAGCTCGCCATGCTGCGGCATATGCACCAGAGTGCTTAGCATTTCCGCGGCTGCCTCCACCGGGCCTGGTGTTTCCGTTCGGCGCGCTGCTCGTCATCTTCCCGATCGCGTAGCTGCCGCTTTTGGCTCACCTGTTGAGCCGGATTCAGGCGCGCTTCATCGTGTCCGGGGCTCTCTCCGTGGGCGCGCGGAAGCTACTCTCACGTCTGGGGCACAAGCAACTTGGATGATGTCGCGGGGCGCCGCACCGGCTGGGCGTGAGCCGGCGTCACCGCCACCGGGGCTGGTACGTGGCCGGAGTTTCGCGGCGCCGCAGCCACCGCACGCCGCCTGCGGCCATCCCCGCGGAGTAGGCGAGGCGCGATGCCAGGACGGCCGGGGCCATGAGAACCGGCTCGAATCGGCCCGCCCGTACCCAGCAGCCCAGGATGAACGCGGTGTGCACCAGCGCCAGCGGGAGGCTTGCGGCGATCAGCACCCGGGGATGGCGGAAGAGCCAGGGATACCGGGTGGCCCCCGTCAGCGACTTGCTCTCGATGGCCGTGTAGGCCCAGCGGTAGTTCCGCCGGAGCAGGTTGGCGAAACCCGGTCGGTTGTAGTGGTAGGCCACCGCCTTGGGCTCGAAGTACATCCGGTGGCCGGCGCGCAGCAGCTCCGCCTGCCACTCCCGTTCCTCATTGGTATAGGAGAACGGCTCGCGCTCGGTGAAGCCCACCGTGTTGAGGAAGGCCGCACGACGGACGCTCAGGTTGGGCGGCGGGTGATGCGGCACGAGGCCCGCCGGGCGCCGGGAATGGACCAGATACCAGCCGCAGTAGTAGTCGCAGCGGGCACTCGCCGGGAGGCCGGGCGGGAGGTCGACCGCGCCACCCACGACCGTAGCGCCGTGGTCGTGGGCGGCAAGGATTGCAGCGAGCCAGCCGGGACCTGGAATGCAGTCGGCGTCGAGGAAGATCAACGGATCGCCGGTCGCTGCCGCCGCGCCACGATTCCGCGCGGCGGCGGGATTGCCGCCCGGCCCCGTGAGCTCGAGCACCTTCGCGCCCGCCGCTCGCGCGGCCTGCGGCGTTCCGTCGGTCGAGCCGTCGTCGACCACAACCACCTCGAGCTCCGCTCCTGCTGGCTGCTGTGCAAGCACCGCCTGCACGACGCGGGGAATAAAGGTCGCTTCGTTGCGAGCCGGGATGATGACGGAGATTCGGCGGGGCTCGGCCATCTTACCCGGTCGCGGAAACGCGAGCCCGGGTAGCCACTTCGTCGTACACCGCCTCTACGGTCGCCACGAAGCGCGGCCAGCCGAGGTTGGTGGCCGCAAAGTCGCGGGCAAAGCTGGCGAGCTGCGCAGCACGGGATGGGGCTCGCAACAGCTCGATAATCGCGGCGGCCAGCCCCGCCGCCGTAGGCTCGGTGAGCAGCGCGCGGCTCTCGTCGAGCAGCGCCCGATGCGCCGGGAGGTCGGTGGCAACGATTGGGCGTCCCGCCGCGAGATAGTCGAACACCTTCAATGGCAGGTTATCGCCGTAGCTTCGAGGAGAGACGAGCAGATCCGCCATGGCAAGGTATGCCGGGATCTCGGCTCGAGGTTTCCGTCCGAGCAGACGAATCGCACCGTTCAGTTTGAGCCGAACCACTTCGCGACGGATCTCCTCGGCTGGCGCGCCCTCCCCTCCCACCAGCACGAATACCGCATCAGGCACCTCGTCGATGACGCGCCGGGCTGCGCCAAGAAGCAGCGACAGGCCCTGATAGGGCTCGAACGTTCCCGCGTAGACCACGACGGGGGCGTCGGGTGCAATGTCGAGCTCGGCCCTCAGCGCGGCGTCCGTCCCGATCGACGGCGTCGGCATCGAGATCGGAAAGTGCCACTCCCGTGCCAGCTTGCCCGGCGCCGATTCGGAGACCTTGTACATAAGCCCGGCGCTGCTGACCACCGCATCGGCGTGCCGGAGCAGCCACGCCTCGCACCGGCGCAAGGTCGCCTGCGCTCGTCGACCCCGGAACGCCCGGTGCTTCACCATCTGCTCCGGTAAGCTCGACTGCATGTCATAGATCACCGGCACCCCGTAGCGGCGACCCAACACCACGGCCGGGAACGCGGCCTCCTCCACCGCGTGGATGCAGGTGTATCGCCGGCGGCGGAGTTGGCGCCAAAGCGCTGGCACCAAAGTCGCGTCGAGCAGGAGCTTGCGCAGCGACAAGCCGACGGGTACCTGCCGAATCTGAAACGGATTGGGTGCTCGAAGAACGCGGACCCCTGGGATGTCGAGCGGGTGCCCGACCGCGTATGTGAGCACGTCGACTTCGTACTGCAGTTCGCTCAATGCCTCGAGAACGTTGCCGACGGCGATCGGCGTTCCACGGTGCTCGCCCAGAGGCTGAGGCGCCACCACGAGGACCCGCCGTTGTTCACTCCCCACAGCCCCTCCCCGGATCGAACTTGGGGTTGCCGACTCGGCCGCCAGATCAGTGGACACGGTACCGCCGCCCGCCTTCAAATGGTCATGCTGTAGTCCCATCAAAGTCCCGACGCCGCGCTACGGCGGCACCCGCGTCTCCACGGGCACCAGGGGGAGCCGTTCACCCTTCCCCCCCCCCGGTCGCATCACGAGTGGCCAACCTTTGGGGTAGCCCGCCGCTGGTTGCAAGAATCTAGCCGACCGGTCGGGGCGGCGCCTAGCGCTCGCCCTGGGGGAAGGCCGCGGCCGTTGTCGTCGCCCGCAGCCCACGGGCGGCGAGGGCGCATCACCCGGCCCGGTTTCGCCACACCCGTCCCGAACCCCCAGGCGGTCGACGCGCGGGGCGTACGGTGTTGAAGGGGCTCTATGATGTTGAAAGGAAAGGGAGTGGCGGGTCTGCGGTGCCCCGATGGATGCCGGAGGGACCGCCGCTCCGGTCAGCCGCGGTACCCTCGGCCGCACGAGGTCGCATCGGCGCTGAACCTGGGTCTGCCGGTACTGCGTCGAGCGGCGCGACCCGAGGGAGACCGCCGGCCGACTGAGAGGCGGGCTTGAGGGCTCACCGGCCACCCGGCTGTTTCTGCTGCTTCTGCATCTGCTGCATCATCTTCCCCATGTCCATCTCCTGATACCCGGTCGGCACCGCGAACAGCGAGGCATCGAGCGACTTCTTCTCGACCCTGGTCGCCTCCATGACGACCTCCTCCTTGCCGTTCCGGATGGCGCTCACCTTGAGCGGCAGAAAGCCGTCCTTGGCGAACTCCGCGTACTCCTCGTAGCCGGCCGGCAGGGTGAAGGCCCGCCCCATGCCCCCGGCTGCGTTCCCGCCCATGAACATGCCGAGCCCCTTGGCCGCGCAGACATCGGAGTCCTGCTGTTCGCCCATCAGGTAATGCTCGCACTTGTGGCCGGCGATGGTCTCGGTCTTTCCGGTTTTCGTGATCTTCCCGGCCTTCGCGGCGTGCTTCTTGTGCCCGCCGTGCTGCTGCTTCATCTGTTCGCCCATCGCCTGCAGATCCATCGTCATGTACACCTTCTGCGCCGGCATCACGCTCATCATCTTGCCCGACGTCGCATCCATCAGCATGTACATGCCACCCGGCGGGCCGCCCGTCGCCCCGGTGATGTCGGCGCGGATCCTGGTCCCCTTCACCTGATAGACGAGCTGCCCCGGCTTGCCGGAGCTGGGATTCATGGCGTAGGTGACGGTGCCCTCGAAGCCCTGCGCGCTGAGGACAGCGGGCGCGACGGGCAGGGCGCAGACGGCGAGCGCTAGGAGGAAGGGTCTACACGACATCGGAGCTCCAGCGTCGGAAGGTACCGGATGAATGGGCCCTGAAACATAGCGGCCTGGACCTCAAGACTGCTCGTCGGGCGGGCCCAGGCTCTTGCTGCTCCGGCGGGCCCGAAGCGCCGGGTACCCCCGCGCGCCGCACGCCGGGCAGGCCTCGGTCATCAGGGCCATGGCGGCACCGCAGACCCCGCACGCCGGGTGGTCGGGGTCGGAGCGGAGGTCCTTGGCCTCGGGCAGCACCGCGCCGCACGCGCAGCGCACGGCGAACGCCTCGAGCTCGGTACCACAGGACGGACAATGTCGCACCGTGCATCCTCCCAGACGCCAGGTTGCGCCGCTGCTGGGCCCAAGTATCCTACTCCAGGGCCGGCCTACGGTGGAGGCCCCGGCCGCTCCGAACCGATCCCCGACACGGACGACTCATGAACATCAAGCGCAGCATGGCACTCCGGATGCTCGCCCACGGCGCATGGAACGCGCTGCGCAAGCGTCCGCTGTCCGTGTCGTTCGAGGTCACCCACGCGTGCACGGCGAACTGCTGGCATTGCAATTGGGGCGGGCCCATCAAGGAGACGCGCCTCGGGCCCGAGGGTTACGCGGCCATCTGCCGCGAGCTTGATCCCGTCGTCTCCCACATCTCCGGCGGCGAGCCGCTCGCGCGGGGTGACGTGGACGACATCATCCGGGCGATGGCGCGGCCGGGCCGGCTCCCGTTCATGGTGGTGGTGAGCAACGCGTCGCAGCTCACACCCGAGCGCTTCCTCCGCCTCCAGGCCGCCGGCATGGATCAGCTCTCCATCTCGATCGACTTCCCCGACGACCGCCACAGCGAGTTCCGGCGCATTCCCGGTCTGTTCGACCGCATGTCGCAGGTGATCCCCGAGTGCGCCCGCCTGGCCGACCAGGGCGGCGTGGTGCTCAACTGCTGCATCACGTCGTGGAACTTTCGCTCGGCGCCCGACATCGTCCGGCTGGCCGAGCAGTGGGGCGTGAGCGTCAACTTCTCCGCCTACACCCCGCTCCGCACCGACGATACGCGCGGCCTGGTGCAGGACGAGCATATGCGGCGCGACCTCCGGGTGGTGTTCGAGGAGCTGGTGGCGCTCAAGCGTGCCGGCAAGCCGGTGTACACCGCGGAACGGCTGCTGTGGCGGTTCTACGACTTCCTGTGCGGCGTCGAGTTTCCGAATTGTCAGGCGGGCAACAAGTTCCTCGTGATCAATCCCGACGGGCGGCTCACGCCCTGCGCCATGGTCATGGCCTACTACGACGACCATCGAACCATGCAGCGCGAGTTCTCCTGCGCCAACACCTGCACCCGCTGCTACATCAGCACCCGCGCCGCTACCGAGAAGACGCCCCGCGAGTTCTTCGGCGACAACCTGCCCATTTTCAGCCGTGCGCTCCCGTGGAACTGGGAGCGGGCTCGGCGCGCGTAGCGCCGGGGTCCGCGGCCCGCCGCGGGCGCCACGGAATCGCCAGGAGCAGGCTTCCCACCAGCACCGCCGCCAGCACCACGGACGGCACCTGGAGCACCGCGCCCAGCCAGGCATAGATCAGGATCCGCGGAAACCGTCCCGCGGCGGTCGCCAGCATGAACTTCCCGACCGGATAGCGGTCGAGGATCGCCAGACAGCGCGCGACCCAGAACGGGAGCGGCGTGAAGGCGAACACGATAATCGTGGTGAACGGCGCGCGCGTGAAGCGATTCATGCCCCACCGCACCCACCGGTTGGCCCCGACCCCGGCCAGGCGCTCCCGGCTGAGCGCCCAGGCGTAGAGGTGCCAGTTGACGTACTCGGTGAACATGTAGGCGCCGAGCCCGACCGCCGATACCGAGAGCGGATGCTCGTACTTCGCCGCCTCCATGATCAGCGGCTCGAACGCCGCGGGAATGAGCGGGCTGAGTGGGCCGTTGGCCGGCAGCGACATCACCGCGAACCAGACCAGCACCGCCGATTCGGGTACCAGCAGGATCAGCGCGATACCGGCGAGACCCGCCGCGCCGGTGGCGCGCAAGATCAGGTCCCAGCGCCGGCCGCCCAGCGGGCGAAGCAGGATGTTCCGGCTCACACGGCGACCAGCACCCGGCACTCGGCGTCGGTGAGCTGCCGCCGGCCGCCGAGGACCCCGATTTCGAGCAGGAGCGACCACCCCACGAGGTGCCCCCCGAGCGAGCGGGCGAGCCGCCCCGCGGCGCGGGCCGTGCCGCCTGTGGCGAGCACGTCGTCCACCACGAGTACGCGCGCCCCGGGCGGCAGCGCGTCGCGGTGGGCCTCGAGCGCGTCGGTGCCGTACTCCAGCTCGTAGGACTCACGCACGCACTCCCAGGGCAGCTTGCCCGGTTTTCTCGCCGGAATGAATCCCGCCCCCAGCTCCGTGGCCACCGCGCCACCGAGGATGAACCCGCGAGCCTCGATGCCAACCACGTGCGTGACGCCGGCACCGGCGAACGGCGAGGCCATCGCCTCGACCACGCGCCGAAAGAGCGGCCCGTCCTGCAGCACCGGCGTGATGTCCTGGAACAGGATGCCCGGCTTGGGATAGTCGGGAATGGAACGTAGCGTCTTCAACACCGTCCCGGCGAGGCCGTCGGTCATCGGCAGCATCCTCGTCAGCGGATCTCGAAACGTGACGTGACCGGCGCCGCCGGCTCGTCGCTGATGGTGACATCGTCCACGCTGGCATGACCCGGGCCGGCCCGGAGCGCCGCCGCCAGCCGCGCGTGTGCGCCGGCGTCTCCGGTCGCCACGACCTCCACTCTGCCGTCGGGCAGGTTCCGCGCGAAGCCGGTGAGCCCGTCCCGTTCTGCCTGCCGGAGCACGAACCACCGGAACCCCACGCCCTGCACCCGGCCGGACACGAGGTAGCGCCGGGTCACGCGCTGGCCCGGCGCCTTGCCTTCAGATACTCGAACACGATCGGCAGCACCGACAGCGCGATGATCGCCAGGATCACGTAGGTGAAGTTCTGCCGCACCGCCGGGAGGTTGCCGAAGAAATAGCCGGCGAGCACGAAGAGCGTGACCCAGACGATGCCGCCCACGATGTTGTACGCCAGGAACCGGGAGTACGTCATCGCCCCGACACCGGCGACGAACGGCGCGAACGTGCGGATGATCGGGATGAAGCGCGCCAGGATGATCGTCTTGCCGCCGTGCTTCTCGTAGAAGGCATGGGTGCGGTCCAGGTACTCCTTCCGGAGCCAGCGGATCTCGCCGGTGAACGCGCGCGGGCCGACGTACGCGCCGACCCAGTAATTCACCGTGTCGCCGAGGATCGCCGCCGCGCTGAGCAGCAGGACGAGGAGCCCGGGGTCCAACGAGCCGAGCGCGGCAAACGTCCCGGCCGCGAACAACAAGGAGTCCCCCGGCAGAAAGGGGGTCACCACCAACCCGGTCTCCGCAAAGACGATGAGAAACAGGATGAGGTTGGTCCAGACGCCATACCGCGCGATGATCTCGGCGAGGTGCTGGTCGAGATGCAGGAAGAAGTCGATGGCGGTGCGGATGAAGTCCATGAGTCCTCGCCAGAGTGTGCTGGATGGCCGGATGGTCAGATGGTCAGGGGCGCGGTGGGGCGCACGGTCCATCTGGCTATCCGACCATCAGTCGATCTGCCCGTCGGTTTGAAATCCGTGCTCCCCCACCAGCGGCACGAAGCGTACGTCGGCCAGCGTGCTCGACCGCAGCCCGCCGGGCTCGCGCGTGATCAGCGTAAGCGTCTGGGTGTCCCGGTCGCCGATGGGGATCACCATCCGCCCACTCGGCGCGAGCTGCTCCACCAGCGGAGCAGGCACCTCCGGAGACGCGGCCGATACCAGGATCGCGTCGTACGGCGCAAACGGACGCCAGCCAAGCGTGCCGTCCCCCACCAGCACCGTCACGTTCCGGATGCCCGCCGCCTCGAGCGCCATGCGCGCGCTCTGGGCGAGCGCCGGCACCCGCTCGACGCTGAACACGGCGTCGGTTAGAAGCGCGAGCAGGGCGGTCTGATAGCCCGACCCCGTGCCGATCTCGAGCACCCGCTCGCGGCCGGTGAGGCCGATCGCCTCCAGGTAGCGCGCCTGCACCCAGGGCTGCGAGATCGTCTGGCCGCTGCCGATCGGGAGCGCTGCGTCGTCGTACGCCCGGTGGCGGAGGCTCTCCGGCACGAACCGGTGGCGCGGCACCTGGGCCACGGCGCGGAGCACGGCGAGGTCGCGGATCCCCTTGCCGCGCAGCGTCTCGACTAGACCGGCCCGATAGCCGCCGTAGCTGTCGCCTTCCCCTACCCCTCCAGGCGCCATCCGCGTACGGTCTCCAGCAACGAATAGTTGGTGAGGTCGAGATGCAGCGGCGTCACCGCGATAAAGCCCTGGGCCACCGCCTGGTGGTCGGAGTCCTCCCCGCCGGTCCAGGTGATCGTCCCGCCGCCGATCCAGAAGATCTCCCGGCCCCACGGATCCTTCATGCGGGTGAGCGATTCCGAGAACACCCGGTTGCCCAGCCGGGTGACGCGCACCCCTTTGACCTCGTCGGCAGGAATCGGGGGCAGGTTGATGTTGAGCAGCGTGTGCGGAGGAAAGTCGCCGCTGGTGGTGATCCGCTGCACCAGGAGCGCGAGCCACTCTCGATAGGTCAGCATCGTCTCGACGTGGCCGCCGGTGAACGAGATCGCGATGCCCGGCACGCCGAGCATGACGGCCTCCATCGCCGCCGCCACGGTGCCGGAGTACAGCACGTCCTCGCCCATGTTCGGGCCGTGATTCACGCCGGAAAAGACGAACTCGGGTGGCTCGGGCATCAGCGCCTCGAGCGCCAGCATCACGCAATCGGTGGGGGTGCCGTCCACCTGGAACGCGCCGTCGGGTCGACGGGTGGCCCGGAGCGGACGATGGAGGGTGAGCGAATGCGAGGTGCCGCTCTGCTCGCGGTCGGGTGCGACGACGGTGACCCGTCCGACTCCCCGGCACGCATCCGCGAGAAGCGCGAGGCCGGGGGCGAGGACGCCGTCGTCGTTGGAAACCAGAATCTGCATAGCCGGGGAAGATAGCGGCGGCAGGCGGGGCCTACCCCTCCCGCCCGCTCCCGCCCGTTCCCGCTTGTTCCCGCCCGTCGAGAATGGCCTCCAGCCGCGCCAGCTCCTCCGCCACCTCCTGGAGGATCTGCGCCTCGAGCGCGGCCCGAGCGGCCGGCTTGAGCTCCCCGCTCCGGCGGTACTGGTCGATCCGCTGGCGGGCGCCCTCGATCGTGTACTTCTCGGTGTACAGCAGGTGCTTCACCAGCATGATAAGCTCGACCTCCCGCGCCTTGTACACGCGGTTGCCCGACCGGTTCTTGGCCGGATTGAGGAAGCGGAACTGGCTTTCCCAGTAGCGCAGGACGTGCGGCTTGAGATCGGTCAGCCCGCACACCTCGCCGATCGAGTAGAACTCCTGGATCGGTCGCGCGGTCGTCGTCGTCATGTCCACAGCTCCGGCTTGAGCTCGCGCCCCATGAGCTCGGCCACCCCATCCCGGGCCGGCCGGCCCTCGAACAGCACCTCGCATACCTTCGCGGTGATCGGCAGCTCCACGCCCGCCTGCGCCGCGAGCGCCGCGCCGGCGCGGGAGGCGTTGGCGCCCTCGGCCACGCTACGGTGCGCGGCCCGATACGCCTCGAACGACTGCCCCTGCGCCAGCGCCACGCCGAGCGCGCGGTTCCGGCTGAGTTGGCCGCACGCGGTGAGAATCAGGTCGCCCATGCCGGCGAGCCCCGCGAACGTAAGCGGGTCCGCGCCCAGCGCGACGCCGAGCCGGCTGATCTCGGCGAGCCCGCGGGTGAGCAACGCCGCGCGCGGGTTGTGCCCGAGCCCCAGGCCCTCGAGGATGCCCGCGGCGATCGCGATCACGTTCTTGAGCGCTCCCGCGAGCTCGACGCCCACGACGTCGGCGTGTGAATACACGCGGAATGACGGCGTGGCGAAAATGCGCTGTGCGTCGAGTGCGTCAGCCGGATCGACCGCGGCGGCCACCACCAAGGTGGGCTGCCCCTCGCACACTTCCTTCGCGAAGCTTGGCCCGCTCAGCACCACCACGCGCGCACCGGGCAGCGCTTCACCGATCACGGTGGACATGCGCTCGAGCGTCTCCACCTCGAACCCTTTGGTGACGCTCACCACGAGCGTCCCGGCGGGAACGCATTCGCTCACGCGCCCCACGACCGCGCGAACCGCATGGCTCGGGGCCGCAGATACGAGCACCTCGGCGTCCGCCACAGCCTCGACCGCATCCGCGTACGCCCGCACGCCCTCGTCGAGCACGACGCCGGGGAGGAAAAGGGTGTTCTCGCGCGCGCGGTTCACCGACTCCGCCACTTCAGGCTCGTAGGCCCAGAGCCGGACCTCGTCGCCCTTCCGCGCGAGCAGATCGGCGAGCGTCGTGCCCCAACTGCCGGCTCCGAGCACTGCGACGCGGGTCACCGTGCGGCCTCCCGCCCGCTCCCGCCCTCTCCCGCCCTCTCCCGCCCCTTTCCGAAGCGGTTCTCAGTTCCCCGCATCAGCCGTCGGAGATTGGAGCGGTGCTTCCACACGATGAACGCCGCGAGGCCGATGTCGGCGGCGAGCACCGCGCCCCGCGCGTCGTGCAGGAGCCAGGCGGCCAGCGGGAACAGCGCCGCCGAGACGATGCTGGCGAGCGAGACGTAGCCGGTGAGCCGGACGAGCAGCGCCCAGACGACGGTCACCGCGAGCAGCGCCCACGGGGCGAGCGCGAGCACCACGCCCGCCGACGTCGCTACGCCCTTGCCGCCCTTGAACCCCACGAACAGCGAGAACACGTGCCCGATGACGGCCGCCAGTCCGCAGAGGAGCGGAAACAGCGGGATGTCCGGCGCGCGCGGGCCGAACAGCCATACCGGCGTCGCGCCCTTGAGAATGTCGACGACCCCCACCGGGATGGCGTACTTCCATCCCAACACACGGTAGACATTGGTGGCGCCGAGGTTCCGGCTGCCGTGCTCGCGGAGATCGATGCCGCGGAAGAGGCGCGCCGCGAGCCAGCCCGTGGGGAAGGCGCCAATGAGATACGAGAGCGCGAGCCACCCGATCGCGGCCGTCATGACCGCCGTGACCCGCGGCGGGTGAGCTTGAGCCGCACGGGAGAACCGGTGAACGGCCACGCGCTGCGGAAGCCGTGCACGAGGTAGCGCTGATAGGACTCGGGCACGTCATCGGGACGGTTCGTCACGATCGCGAATGTGGGCGGCGCCGTGCCGATCTGCGAGGCGTAGAGCAGCTTGACCTCCGCACCCGGCTGCTGCGGCGGCGCGGTGCGCTCGACAAGGCTCTCGAGCACGCGGTTCACCTCGGCGGTCGGCACGCGCGCCTGCCGCTGCGCGGCTACCTCGAGAATCAGCTCGAGGAGCTTCCGCACCCGTTGTCCCGTGAGCGCGGACGCGTACAGGAACGGCACGTATCGGAGGAACGGCACCCGCTCGGTGATCTGCTCCTGCCCCCGTCGAGCGGTGTTGGCGTCCTTCTCGTCGACCAGGTCCCATTTGTTCACGACCACGATCAGGCCGCGTCCGCGCTCCCATGCGTCGCTCGCGATCCGGAGGTCCTGCGCGTGCAGCCCCAGCGACGCATCCACCACCAGCACGCAGACATCGGCCCGCTCCACCGCGCGCTCGGTGCGGAGCGTCGAGTAGAACTCCACGTCATCTTCTACTTTAGATCGTTTGCGTAAACCTGCGGTATCAATGAAGTTGAGCGTCTTTCCACTGAACCGCAAGACCGAGTCGATGGCGTCGCGTGTCGTGCCGGCGTCAGGCGTCACGACGTGGCGCTCCTCGCCCAGCAACCGGTTCACCAGCGACGACTTGCCGACGTTGGGGCGGCCGACGACGGCGACGTTGATCGCGTCGCTGTCCTCCCCGGGCTGCCGCGGCGGGAGGTGTGCGACGACCGCGTCTAGCAGATCGCCGCTGCCTTTGCCCACGGCCGCCGAGACGCCGAGCGGGTCGCCGAAGCCGAGCTGGTAGAAGTCGTACTGCGCGGTGCTGCGCTCCAGGTCGTCGAGCTTGTTCACCGCGAGGAGCACCGCGCGGTCCGCGCGCCGGAGCCGCTCGGCGATGGCGCGGTCCAACGGCGTCAGCCCTTCCGGGCCGTCCACCAGAAACAGCACGAGGTCGGACTCGGCGAGCGCGAACTCCACCTGGCGACGGATCGCCTTGTCCATCGCCTCGTTGGAGTCGGGTACCAGGCCGCCGGTGTCCACGATCCAGAAGCGGCGCCCGTTCCACTCGGCGTCACCGAAGTGGCGGTCGCGCGTGGTGCCGGCGTGCTCCGACACGATGGCGCGCCGCCCGCCCAGAATGCGGTTGAAGAGCGTGGACTTGCCGACGTTCGGCCGTCCCACGATCGCGACGGTGGGCTTGCTCACGCCGCGAGCGGCTCGCCGAGGGCGTCGGCGAAGTCCTTCGACAGACGGATCTCGACCGGCAGCGAGCGGGCGAGCTCTTGGAGGTCGAGATTGTCGATGAAGAGCCCGTCGTCGTTCACCGCTTCGCCGGGGAGGAGCGCGAGATCGAGATCGCCGCGGCCGGTGAGTGCGGCCGCGATGGCGGCGCCGGGCACGAGCCCGGCCGTGGTGACCCGGGCGCCGAACAGGGTGTTCTCGACCGGGATGAGCTCGAGCGTCGCGCCCGTCGCCTCCGCGAGCGGGGCGAGCACGCTCGGCATCAGTCGCGCCATCGCCGCGCCGGTCACCACCCCGATCCGCCGCCCCGCCCATCCGTGAAGGGTATGCGCTTCGTCGTGGATCCGTCGTTGGAGCCAGCGCACCGAGCCGACGCCGTTCTCGACCTGATCGAACGTGTCGTACACCTCGGCCGGGGGCAGCTCGACCTCGGCGCGGAGATACAGCTCGTCGGCGCCGAACACCCAGTGGTGGCCGCGCTCGCGGACGGCCACGCCGGCACGCTCCTCCACCAGCACGATCGCCGCGCGGCACTCGTCGGGAGTCGGCTCGCGCACCTTGTGATGGCCGCTGTACTCCGTCAGCCCGACCGGCACCACCGAGCAGCTCAGCACCGCCGAGTCCAGCGCGTAGAGATCCGCGAGCGAGCGTCGCAGCACGTCGCCGTCGTTCACGCCGGGCTGCATCACGATCTGGGTGTGGAACTCGATGCCGTGCTCCGCGAAGGAGCGGAGCTGCGGGATCACCTCGGGTGCCAGCGGATTGCGGAGCAGCCAGCGACGGATCACCGGATCGGTGGCGTGCACCGAGACGTAGAGGGGTGAAAGCCGGTACGCGATGATCCGCTCGGCGTCCTGCGGCTTGAGGTTGGTGAGCGTGGCGAAGTTGCCGTAGCGGAACGAGAGCCGGTAGTCGTCGTCGCGGATGTAGAGCGCCTCACGCAGGCCCGCGGGGTTGCCCTCGACGAAGCAGAAGTCGCAGCGGTTGGCGCAGCGGCGAATTCGCGGCGGCTCGAGCGACAGGCCGATCGGCTCCCCCAGCGGCCGCTCGATCTCGAACTCGATCTCCTCGCCGTCGGGCTGGCGGACGTGCAGGAGGAACTCTTCCTCGGCCGTCAGGAACTCCCAGTCGAGGAAATCCTCCAGATCCTTCCCGTTGACGCTCACCAACTCGGTGCCGGGCTGGAGCCCGAGCTCCGCAGCGATCGAATCCGGCTCGATTGTCGTCACCCTGATCATGGGTGGCCAAGATGGCGAGGTCGCACCCTAAATGCAAGCGCCACCGCAGCTTTGCTAAGCGCCCTTCAGGTAGAATCGAAGGGCGGCTTCCGCCGGCCCGACGGCGGCCCTCTCCGCCCCCTCGCTCGGTTCAAGTGGTTTCGAGGTGCGGGGGTGCCATGACGCTGTCGTCGGACGTCGTCATGGTGAGGCGTGCAACTCGATTCGAATCGAGATCCGGCAGGTGAGCACCCAGCCCTCGCGAACAAGCACCGAGCCCCCTGCACCAGACTGTGGTGCAGGGGGCTCGACGCTTCGGGCGGTCACATCTGTGGCGATTCCGACACAGAGCGGGAGACGGGGCTCGAACCCGCGACATTCAGCTTGGGAAGCTGACGCTCTACCAACTGAGCTACTCCCGCCGGTGCTACTGTGGCAATATCCTAGCGTCCCGCTTCGCAGCTTGCTCGAGCGCTTCGGTCCTATTGCACACTTCCGAACCGCTGACCAGTGCCGTGCGCGCTCGAAAATTGCAGCGTTGGCCACCCGAGATCTCGCCCGGAAACATACGGGGAGGGCTCCCGCCAGGCAATCGAAACGGCGGGCGACCGCCCTGCGACATCGGGAATACAAGCTTGCCCCGTTCGGCAAGGGTCCTTTCCCTTGACCGTCATAGCAACAAATCGGTATGGACCCAAGGCGGGGTCAGCAATAGGCGACCCTCCTGGAAGCGGGAAGCGGCTGTTGGCGCGGCTGAGGGACTCCGGAGATACTTGTTCATCCCGCCGCCCGCCGCGGCGGCGATGTGCGGCGTGCAGCGGTTCCATTGGTGCGGAATCATGGCCCATCCCCAACCGTCACATAAAGCGTTGGTATGAGCGTCGTCTTGGATGAGCAAGACCTCCCGGCTGCGAACGGCTCGGCACCGCCTGTTCCGCTGCTTCTTGCGGCTGTTCTGGCGCTGATCCTTTCGCTGGCCGCGCTCAAGTATTCGGCTCACCCGTTCGGGTGGATCGCGCCCTGTTGGGTAGCCTGTTTCACCTATTGGGCACTGTTCAGCCGTAACGTGGCCGTCCGACGCTTCTGCGTGAACGCCGCCATCATCGCACTCGGCGGCGGACTCTGCGAGCTCATCCTGCTTCATCAGAATCGGGTAGCCGACAGCACGCGCCACTACGAAGGAGGCCCGCCGGTCAGGCACGACTGGCTCGGAATGGCTGCCAGACCCTCGACAGTGATTCACGCCTGGCAAACCGCTGGCGACAAGCTGGTCTTTGACGTCCGGTACACCAACGACTCCTTTGGACTGCGGCTAGCGCCACCCGCGCCGGCGGAGCATTCGAAAGGCACGGTACTCTTCTTCGGCTGCTCGTACGCTTACGGCGAAGGATTGAACGACGATGCGACGCTTCCCCATCAGGTAGGCGTGGCATCCGACACCTCGTATCGAATCGTGAACTTCGGTGGCGGGGGTTACGGCCCGCACCAGATGCTCTCCGCGCTGGAGCACGGCCTGGTTGAGAGAGTGGTCGGCCGCGACTCGGTCCGCTACGCCGTTTACGTAGCTATCCCGGACCACGTTCTGCGCGCGGTTGGGCAGGTGCCGTTTCAGAGGCACGCCCCTCGCTACCGGCTAGCCAGCGACGGCAGCGCGTATTTCGCGGGCCATTTCGATGATCGCCCCGTGCACTGGCTAGGGCGCGTCCATAAGCAGTTTGAAAAGGCGGCGCTCTACCACTTCTGGGCCTACCAGGTTCATCGACGCGGGGGCTTCATGGACACTAACCTGCACTTGTACCTGGGGATTGTGTCGCGAAGCAGGGACATCCTCACGGCCAAATATCCCGGTATCCGCTTCGAGGTACTGCTATGGGGGGATGGCAGCGACCTCGACCAGCGGATCGCCGACGGTCTTGCGCGCCTTCGGATACCGGTGCATCGCGTCCCGGACATCCTCCCGGGCTTCGAGTATTACATCCGGGGCTCCAAGTACCGCCTGAGCCCGGAAGACGGCCACCCTGACTCCGCCGCAAACGCGATTCTCGCGAGGTATGTGGCCTCCCGAATCCTGAAGTGATTCCCCGCTCCCCGGCCCGACTCCGAGCGCATATGACAGCGCCTCAGGTGACCCTCCGGACGGGCGGGTTGGTCTGCTCCCCGGATTTCGGACCATCTGATTCGGGACTAAGCTAGGGCAGCCTCGCGGGAGGGCCGCCCGATGCGGCTGCAACGGTCGATCAGCAGCCAGCGCGGTGGCTCGGTCGACCAACGCCGACCCGGCGATGGGCATGCAGGCGGGATCCCTGGTCGTCTTCGTGGACGGCAACGAGATGGGAAGCGTCTGCGAGCTCGAACGGATCACGAGCGATCAGATCGCGGAGATGCGGTACCTGTCCAGCCCCGACGCCCAGATCCAGTATGGGCCGCGGTTCGCGTCGGGGGTCATTCGGGTCAAGCTGAAGACGAGCTGAGCCGATCTAGAAAGGAGCCGCGAATGAACGCGAATCCACGCGAATTCGTGCTGTTGATTCGCGTCCATTCGCGTTGATTCGCGGCCTCTGTTGTCCGGCCGCTCAGGCTCGAACGGTCGCCTCGAGGAAGCTCCGGAGATCCGGCTCGCTGATGAGCGGCTCACCGGGGGCGACGTTGTCCAGCCGGCCGGCCTTCATCCAGCGCTCGAGCTGTCCCACCAGGTCGTACAGATGGTCGAACGAGTCCACGATGAAGTAGAGCGGCTGATAATGGTGGATCTCGAAGTACTGGTTGATCACCCACTCGAGCTGGATCGGGTAGCGCTGTGCCGCCGGCGAGTCGATCGCGTACGCCAGCTCGCCAAACGAGCTCAGCAGCCCGCTGCCGTACGCCTTGAGCCCGTCGGTGCCCCGCATGAGCCCGAACTCGACGGTGAACCAGAAGAACCGGGCCATCGCCTTGATGATGCTCGTGGCCCGCCGGATCCGTTCGTCCTCGTCGGCGACTGCGGCGGTCAGCTCCGCGGCGGTGTGCGCGCAATCGCCGAACCGCACCAGCGTGTCGGCGAAGGCACGGTCCGTATGCATCGGCACGTGCCCCGCGATGTCGTGGAAGATGTCGGGCTCGGGCAGGTAATCGAGCGTGCGACCGTCGCGGATGGTGATGGTGGTGGGAAACTCGCGGTTGCGCAGACAATCGAAGAACAGAAACGATGGGATGTGCCCGCTCACCGGCTTGGCCTTGAAGCCGGTAAGCGGGCTCAGAAATCGGTTGACGTCGTCGAGGCGGGGCACCCGCTCCGCGTCGAGACAAAGGTTGTCGATACCCTGAAGAAACCGCGGGTTGGCATATTGGCGCCAGCGTGGGACCAGCCGGTGATACAACCGGCGCCACGCGTCGTGGTTCCCCTCGCTGTAGAGCTCGTAGGGCTGGGAGATGTACAGGCGTCCCTCGCGCTGGGCCTGTTCGATGAACGGGGCCTGGGTGGTCGTGAGCCCCACCCCAGCGCTGGCCTCGGTTCCGAGTCCCGACATGTCTCGCTCCTTCGCTACGAGGCGACCTTGTAGCGCCAGCCGGTGATCCCGTTGGCCTGGGCTGCCACCTTCACCTCATGGGTGGCATCGGGCTTGAGCGGCGGCACGGTAACCTCCTGGGTGGCAAGGACCGCCTCGCCGCTTCCCAGGAGCTCGAACACCAACGCGGTGGGCTTGGCGGGAATGGCTGCCCCGCTCGCGTTCTTGGCCGCCCGCCCGGTCGCCGTCAGCGTGAGCTCGACGTCCGTTGGACTGAGCTTGACGCCTTTCGCCTCGAGCTTGAGGGGCATGGAGAGCCGCAGCCCGGCGGTTTCGATCTGCTTGTCCGCCTGCTTCGACGTCCGGTAGCCTTCGAGCAGGAGCTGCTGTCCGATGTCGTTCAGCGGCTCCACCGCGACCAGCTTGAACGCGGCGTCCAGGAGTTTCGCGGTGTCCTTGGCCTTGTAGTAGGCCGTCGCCTGGTTCACCAGCGCATCATGGTTGTACGGCTGCGCTGCGTAGACCTGGCCGAACAGCTCGCCCGCCTCCGCGAACTTGCCAGCGTCGAAGGCCGCCACGCCCTGCTGGAACAGCTCCCCGGCCTGGGCACCAGCGCCGGGCACCTCGCCCGGGGGGATACCGGCCTCCTTCTCGAGCGCGGCCGCCTTGTCCGCCTGCCCCGCGCCGCGGTACGCCACGGCGAGCGCCTTCGCGCCCTGTACGTCGTTCGGCGCCCACGTGCGATACTGCTCGAGCGTCTTGATGGCGTCATCGTAGCGCTTGGCCCGGGTCTGCACCAAGCCGAGGTTGTACGCCGCCACGTTGCGATCTTCGTCCTGCTTCACCGCCGCCGCCACCTCCGTGGCCTTCTGGAGGTAGACGATCGCGCTGTCGTTGTTGCCCTGATTGGCGTAGATCGTACCGACGCCGGCGAAGGCGTTTGGCTTGTCACGGTAGATGGAGTTGGCCTGGCGGAACAGCGCGAGGGCGGAATCGGGGTTGTTGGCGTTGACGAAGTCGATGCCTGCATTCACCAGGGGGACCCAGGCCGCCTCACGGTAGCGTCCCGTGTCTTCCTTGCAGTCGGCCGCGAGCTTCTCCCCGCGCGCGAACGCGGTGTCCGCACCAGCCAGATCGCCGCTGTAGAGGTAGGCTCGGCCGAGATAGATCCAGCCCGCCGCGCCCGTGCCCTGCGTGACGGCTACACGTGCCTTCTTCTGCGCCTCGGCCAGCTCACCCTTTCGCTTGGTCGTGTCGGATTCGCTGATGGCGTTCTTGAGCGCGTTGGCCGCATCGTTGGCCTTCGAGTCCCCGACTGCGGCACTGCATGCGGGTGGCAGGAACTGGGTCTGCTTCGCAAGCTCGCGCGCGACGCGGTCGTTGCCCTGCGCAACCGCGCTCCCCACCGGCAGGAACGCCGCAGCCGCCGCGAGCGTCAGTGTGATCCTGGTCACTCTCACTCCTTGAGCGATGGGTCCGGCCCGCGCGGCGCATCCGCCGCCACGAGGTCGAGCGCGCGATTTTGCAAGTCCCTTGCCAGCTCGTGAATGGGCTGGCCCGACCGCCGCGCCGCCGCCGCCACGTCGTCGTACTCCGGCTTGGCGCGCGGCCCGCCCGGCCCGTCGAGCACCTTCACCCGGACCGTCCCCCCGGCGACATCGAGCCGAAGCTCCCGCCGCGGGAGCGTGGTGCGCTCCGCGTGCAGGCGCCGCACGCCTGCGGTCGTGCTGTTCCGGAAGAACGCCTCCGTCACCCGTTCGGCATCCGCGGGCGACGTCAGCGCCTCGATCCGAAACCCGGTGCGTCCCTTCTTCATCTGTGTCGCCCAGACCTGCACGTCGACGGCACCCGCGGCGAACAACGAGTCCCGCAGCGGGTCGAGAAACTCCGGGCTGAGATCGTCCAGATCGGTGGACAGGAGTACGATCTCGCCGGCCTCCTGGACCGGCTCCGCGACGATGAGTCGCAGCGCGTTGGGGTACTCGCCCGGATTGCGCCCGCCGGCTCCCCAGCTCCCCGCCGAGATAGCCCGCCACCGGTCGGGTGGCGGGCCCGAGGACAGAACCCGCAGCAGCGCCGCACCAGTCGGGGTCGTGGCCTCGCCCGAGACCGGCCCGTTCGGCGCGATCTCGAGCCCTTCGAGCAGCACGGCCGTCGCCGGCGCGGGCACCGGGATCACCCCGTGGGCCGCCCGGACCCACCCGCTCCCCACCGCGACCGGCCGGTGGTACACCTGCCGGATCCCCAGCTGCTCGAAACCCTCGATGGCGGCAACGATGTCCACCAGCGCATCCATGGCGCCGACCTCGTGCAAGGCGACGTCGTCGGGCGCCACTCCATGCACGCGGCCTTCCGCTTCGGCCAGGAGCTGGAACGCCCGAGTGGCGCGCTCGCGAACCCACGGGGACAGCGGTGCCCGCTGCACGAGCGCGATGAGCTCTCCGACGTGCCGGTGGGGAGAGTGCGAGTGCGAGTGCAAGTGCGAGTGTGAGTGGGGGGGCACAAACGAGTGGGCATGGGGCTCCGACGGAAGCTCCATCTCGCCGCCGGGAAGTCGGACGTTCACCTTGAGCGCCCGGATGCCGCACCGGTCCACCGGCTCGACCTCGACCCGGACATCCGGCACGCCGAGGCGGCCGGGGAGCCCTCGGAGCCACGTTTCCGACGCGCCCGCCGCGACGAGTGCGCCCAGCAGCATGTCGCCGCTGACGCCGGCGGCAGGGTCCAGGATGGCGAAGCGCGTATCCCCCATGGCACAGGAATATATACTCGCCGCCGGCCTCGCCCGCCTCCCTAACCGCCGCTGCTCTTGAGGTGGGTGAGGATGCGATCGGCCAGCGCCGCCGACATCCCGGGCAATGAGGCCAACTCGGCTGCCGTGGCGGATTTGACTCCCGCCAAGCTGCCAAACCGCTCCAGGAGGAGCCGCCGCCGGGTCGGGCCAATGCCGGGAACGTTGAGCAACTCCGACGTAATGGTCCGCTCCCGCCGCCGCTGCCGGTTGTAGGCCAGCCCGAACCGGTGCGCCTCGTCGCGCGCGCGCTGCAGCAGACGCAGCGACGGGCTTCGCCGCGAAAGCCGGAGCGGCTCGGGCCGGTTGGGCAGGAACACTTCTTCGTCCCGCTTGGCGAGGCTCACCATGGGCAACGCCGCGAGGCCAAGCGCGCCGGCCGCGTGGAGCGCCGCGCCGAGCTGCCCTTTCCCGCCGTCGATCACCATCAGATCGGGCAGCGGCAGCGACTCGTCGCGGCGGCGCGCGAGGTAACGGGTGACGACCTCGTGGATGGCCGCGAAATCGTCCTGCTGCGCGAGCCCCTTGAGCCTGAACTTGCGGTATTCGCTCTTCTTCGGACGCCCGCCCTCGAACCAGACGAGCGATCCCACGATGTCGCGCCCCTGGTTGTGCGAGATGTCCACGCACACGAGGCCCCGCGGCACCTCGCTCAGCCCGAGGTCGCGGCCCAGGGCATACACCGGATCCTCCGCGCGCTCCTCGGTCTCGAACGACTCGATGCGGAGGCTCTCGAGCAGGTGGCGGGCGTTCTCGTCCGCAAGATCGCGCCACCGCGCCGCTGTACCCCGCTGCGGCACCGTCCAGTCGGCGTCCGGCAGAATCTCGCGAAGCGCATCCATCTCGGCGGGGGGAAACGGCAGCACCACGCGACGCACCCGCGACTCCACGGGCACGTAGTAGCGGACCAGGAACGCGCCCAGAATGGCGTCGTCCGCCTCCTCCTCCACGCCCTCGAGGAAGCGGTGGTCGCGTGCCACCACCCGCCCCTCGCGCACCCGGAGCAGCACCCCCACGGCATCGTCGCCGTCGCGCGCGTATCCCACGACGTCGGCGTCGCCGGTGCCGATCAGCTCGACCCGCGACGGCTCCTCCATTCGCTCCAGCCACCGGAGCGCATCCCGGAGCTGCGCCGCGCGCTCGTAGTCCTCGCGCGCGCTCGCGTCGGCCATCGCCTCGCGCACGCGTTGCCGCACGTCCTGCGTGCGCCCCTCGAGAAACGCGAGTACGTCGCCCACCATGCGCCGATAGTCCTCCTCGCTTTGCCATCCTACGCAGGGGGCCCGGCACCGTCCGATGTGATAGTCGAGGCACGGACGCTCCCGCCGCTCCCGCGGCAGATCGTCCGGACAGCTCCGCACGGTGTAGAGGCGGCGGATGATCGCCAGCGTCTTCCTGAGCTGCGTGACGTCGGTATATGGCCCGAAGTAGCGCGCCCCGGGGAGGTCGCGCCGGCGGGTGACGAGCACGCGGGGGAACGGCTCCGCCACCGTGACGGCGATCGAGGGATAGCTCTTGTCGTCCTTGAGCCGGACGTTGAAGCGGGGCCGGTATTCCTTGATCAGATTGTTTTCGAGCAGGAGCGACTCGGCCTCGCTCCGCACGACGATCGTGTCCACATCGGCGATCAGCCGCTGCAGGAGGTGATGCTTGGGGCTGAGCGGGAATTCGTCGGCGAAGTAGCTGCGGACCCGCGACTTGAGCCGCTTGGCCTTGCCGACGTACAGCACGTCGCCCCGGGTGTCCTTCCAGAGGTAGACACCGGGTCCGTCGGGCAGGGTCTCCAGCTTGCGGGCGAGCGCGTCGTTCGTGGGGGCCGTCATCTCGACCGGAAAACTATACGTGTCGTGGGGCGGGGATCGGCAACGGCTCTTTCACACGGAGGCGCGGAGGACGCGGAGAACTGCTGTCGCGGTGGTCTCATGTCCAGGGCATCCAGAACCCGACTTTGCGACTACACGAAGCAGCCCTCCGCGTCCTCCGCGCCTCCGTGTGAATTCGTTGTTCAGGAGAGCCGGAGCGCCCGTCGGGCGCGATCCACGCCGAGCCCAGCGGCGACGCCAAAGTAGACGAGCCCGTAGACCCCTACGGCTGCGATCGCAGCGGGGACGGGGTGCCTGAGCGGTACCGTCAGCCAGACCGCCACGCCTGCCGCCGCGGCTGTGATGGCGGCGATCCAGCACCGGACGGCGTACCCGGTATCCAGCCCGACGCTGCCGATCCGCCGCTCCAGCGCGCGCCGGAGCAGCACCAGCTCCACCCACCCGGCGAGGCTCGCCGCGAGCGTCAGGCCGGCCGCGCCCCATCGCGGCTCCACGCGGAGAACACCGGGCAGGAGCAACGCGCCGGCGGCGCCGAGCACCGTGCCCAGCGCCACCCGGGTAGCGGCGAAACGGAACGGGGTGCGGGTGTCCTGCAGTGCGTAGAACGCCGACGAGTAGAGTCGCGCCATCGTGGCCGCCAGCAGCCCCAGCGACGAGCCTGCCAGGATCCCCCAGACGTAGTAGCTGTCCGCGGCCGTGAACTGCCCCGACTGGAAGATCGCGGCGGCGAGCACGTGCCCGAGCGCCCCGAGCGCGACGGCCGACGGAATCACATGGAAGGCGATGCGCCGCAGTCCGCCGTCCAGGCGGCGGCGCAGGTGGTCCGCCACCATCGCCTCGTCGCCCGTCACCCCGGCCATTGCCGGCAGCTCGGCGGCGGACACCGCGATGCCGAACAGGCTCACGGGCAACGTGTACAGGATCTGCGCGTAGCTGAGGGCCGCGAGCGCGCCGCTCGGCAGGAGGCTCGCGAGCACGGCGTCCACGTACGAGCTCACCTGGACCACCCCGCGGCTCACCACTGCCGGCCCGAAATTACGGGCCACCGTGCGCACGTGCGCCGAGGCGGCTGCGAACGACGGCCGGAGGCGGCGCGCGACCACCAGCACAACCGGGACCTGGATCGCGAACTGAAGCGCGCTGCCGACCACCGACCCCCACGCGGCGATCTCGGCCAGCCGGAACATGCCGGCACCCTGCCCGCCGAGAATCAGGGCGCCGATGATGGCGAGATTCCAGATGACGGGCGCGGCGTACGAGAGAAAGAAACGGCCGTGACTGTTGAGGATCCCCAGGCACCACGCCGAGAGCACGAGGAGCCCGGCGCCGGGGTAGAGGATGCGCACCAGCCGCACCGTCAGGTCGCGCTTGGGCCCGTCGAACCCGGGGGTGACCAGGTCGACCAGGATCGGGGCCAGCAGCACACCCGCGAGCACGAGGACGGACACCGCGAGCGCGAGCAGCGCGCCGACGGCGCCGGCCATCCGATCCGCTTCCTCGCGGTCTTCGCGCGCGAGCAGAGCGGCATACACCGGGATGAACGACGCCGAGAGCGCGCCCTCGCCGAACAAATTCTGCAGAAAGTTGGGGATGCGGAACGCCGCCGCGAACGCATCGGCCGCGTCGGACGTGGCGAGATAGTGCGCCATCACCCGGGTGCGGACGAGCCCGACGAGGCGGCTCAGCAGGATGCCCGCGGCGACCAGCGACGCGGGACGGGCGGACCGCTCCGACCGGGCGGTCAGGGCGCTGGCGGCGGTGGAAGGGTGGAGCGCTGCGGTGACTCGGCCAGGAGCCGCTGCAGGAACTGGCTTTCCTCTTCCAGATTGTGCACGCTGCGGGTGAGGTCGTCCATCTCGGCCTCGAGCAGCTCCACCTTCTTCGCGAGCTCGCCCAGCGCGAGCGGCGCCTGCTCCGGGCCCTCGAGCCGGCGGGCGAGTGCGCGTCCGATGGGCGAATCGATCACGATGCCGATGATCGGGATCAGCAGGGCCACCAGCAGGATCAGCGCGATCACGGACATGCGTCGAGTCTATGCCGGTGCCGGAGCGGCCTCAAGGGCTTCAGCGTACCACTCCCGAATGGCGCCCAGGAGGTCGCCGAGCAGCGCCGGGCCGTGGCGCGCCAGGAATGGCGCCAGCGTGAGGAGGCGCTCCTGCGGCTTCCCCTGGGGCCACACCGCCGTGCGGGCCCGCGCAAGCTGCGCCAGCTCGGTCTCTTCCCGCTTCTTGAGGTGCTGGACCAGCTTCTTCTCGATGTCGTGAGTGCCGGCCAGTGCCTGATGGCGGATGCCCTGCACCGGCTGGGCCAGCGTCGGATCGATCTCGGCGGCGCGACGTGCCACCGCCTCATAGGTCGCATCGATGGCGGCGCGCAACGACTCGAGCGCCGCCAGCGCGTCGGTGGGCAGCTGCGAGCGCACCAGGCGCGTCTCGAGCGGCCCGGGCGGCTGCATCAGCTCGGCGAGCGACACGCCGAATTTTTCCAGGACGCGGGTCACCCGCGGCTCGACCAGCACGCCCGACCACCGTGGCAGCGGCCGCTGCGGTGTGACGCCGAGCCGCGCGTAGAGCGGCGGCGTGAGCGCGAGATACCGGAGCTCCCCGGGGCCGCCCAGATACGCCACCGTGGGGAGGAGCGCGCTCTCGACGACGGGTCGGAGGAGCACGTTCGGCGAGAACCGCTCGGGCTCGCGCGCGGCCAGCGCCTCGAGCTCGCCAAGGGTGTAGGACGACTTGCCTCGCCGGGTGCTGAACCGGTCACCCTGCCGTATCAGCCGGTCGCGCCCGAGCCGGCAGTCGAGCATCACCAGGGTAGCGCCCACGCCGATCGTCATGCCCGAATCAGTGCCGCCCGCGGCCAGACCTTCCGCCAGCGAGGCCAGGGCGTCCTCGAGCCCGGTGGATTGCCGAAGCGCTTCCAGGAGCACCGGCGCCGCGGCGTGCTTCACGGCGGGATGCGTGCTGTCGAATACGACGCCTCCAAGCGGTGCCAGGAGCTCGGCCAGCGCGTCGCGGTAGCTGCCTGCGACCGTGGCCTCCGGGCGGAAGTGCCGCGCCAGCCACGCAAGCGTGTCGGCCCGGAACTCGGAGGCCGGCAGATCGCGCTCGAGCGCCGCGAGCGCGTTTAGGACCGTAGGCCCGAGCAGCTCGCGGTACATCGGCGTAAGCGGCGCCTCGGGCGGCCTTGGCGGCAGCGTGGCCCCGGCCACCGCGCCGTCCGCCGCAATCCACCACGCATGGTTCGCCTCGGCGAAATCATGGTCGTCGCCCGCGACCCAGAACACCGGAACCACCGGGCGGGACCAGCGCTCCTCCAGGAGTCCCGCGAGGGCGACCGCCGAGAGCGCCTTGTGGATGGTGTAGAGCGGGCCGGTGAAGAGCGCCGGTTGCTGCCCGGTGGTCAGGACCAGCGCGTCGGGGGCGTGCAGACGCTCGAGCAGCCCCTCGTACCCCGGCGGCGCCACGAATGCGGGCAGCAGCGCCGGGTCCACGCCGCCAGCCCGCGCCTCCGGCGGCGCGAGGGGCGCGCCGAGCGGGGTGGCCGCGAACTGCAGCGTCACGCGGAACGCCCCACCAGGATCGCCCGAGGGGTACCGGGACCGAGCGGTGTGCCATCGTAGTCGCCAAAAGCGCGCTCGACGACGAGACCGGCGGCGTGGAACATCGCTTCGAGCTCCTGGGGAGAGAGCAGTCGCACCCGCTCGGTGTAGGTCCGGTCGGCGGGGACGCGGATCGTTTTCAGCACGTAGCGGCCGTCGTCCGACAGCCGCCGCGCGATGTCCGGCGCGGACCGGCCGGCGGCAGCGTCGGCAGCAGCCACCGCCGCGCGTACGGTGTCCGCGTTCAGAAAGTCGAGCACGAGGTGCCCACCGGACTTGAGCGTGCAGGCCAGGGCGGCGACCACAGCCGCATGCTCGGCGTCATGCGTGAAGTACCCGAAGCTGGTGAAGAGATTGACGGCGAGATCGAACGAGCGGGGCCGGAACGGCAGGCGGCGCATGTCGCCGCGGACCAGGGGCGCCGCCGTGACCTGCCGGGCGCGCCGGAGGAGCGGCGCCGACAGGTCGAGCCCGACGCACCACGCGCCCGCCGCGGTGAGCGCGGGGATGTGCCGCCCCGCCCCGGCGCCGACGTCGAGCACCCGGAGGCCCGGGCGCCACGGGACCGCACGCTGAACGAGCCCGACGGCCCGTTCCGCGTCGGCGTCGTCGCGATGGGGGTAGTGCCGGAGGTACGCCTCACCGAACCATTCCTCGAACCATTCAGGCATGGGCGCTATCCGCTATCGGCTATCCGCTATCCGCGACTGCGCGCCCGCCGCTCCGCCGCGCGAGCCGAGCGACACCCGGAGCGAGCGGATAGCGGATAGCGGATAGCCGATAGCTACCTTCCCTTGTGGTACGGCTCACCCCTGAGCATCGTGAACGCGCGGTACAGTTGCTCCACGGCCACCACCCTCGCGAGCTCGTGCGGCAGCGTTCCCGGACCGATGCTCCAGCGCTCGGTGGCGTCCGCGAGGAACCCGGCGGACAACCCGTGCGAGCCGCCGATGACGAGGGCGAGAGGCCGCCCCCGTTCCTGCCAACCGCTGAGCCGGCGGGCCAGTTCCTGACTCGACCAGGGGCTGCCGGTGCGCGCGAGCGCCACGATCGTGGCCCCGGCGGGCAGGCGCGTCCGAAGCGTGGCGGCTTCGCGGTCGCGGGCCTCATCCACCGTGCCGGACCTCGGCTCCCGCAGCTCGATCTCCACGACCTTCGCGTACCGTCCCAGCCGGCGGAGGTACTCATCCGCGGCCGAGCGAAATGCCGGCCGCAGCTTCCCCACCGCCAGTAGCACGACCTGCATCGTCCTCAGGCATACATGCCGCGCATCCGGTGCACCGCGGCCACCCGGTCGATCGCCAGCATGTAGGCGCCGATCCGGAGGTTGATGCCGTGACGCGCGGCCATCCCCGCAACCTCCTCGAACGACTGGACCATGATCCGCTCGAGGCGCTGGTTTACGGTGTCCTCGTCCCAGAAGTATCCACCGCGGTCCTGCACCCACTCGAAGTAACTCACGGTGACGCCGCCGGCGTTGGCGAGAATGTCGGGAATGACGAACACCCCCTTCTCCTCGAGGATCCGGTCCGCGCCGGCGGTGGTCGGGCCGTTGGCGCCCTCACAGATGATGCGGGCCTTGATGCTGCCGGCGTTGTGGCTGGTAATCACGTTCTCGAGGGCGGCGGGCACCAGCACGTCGCAATCGAGCGTGAGCAGCTCCTCGTTGGTGACGCGCTGCGCATCCTTGTAGTCGGCGCAGAACTTCCGCTGGCGCACATGCTGGATCAGGTCCTGAACGCTGAGCCCCTTCTCGTTGTACACGCCCCCGGACTTGTCGCTCACGGCGACGATCTTCATCCCTTCGGCCTCCATCAGCTCGGCGGCGATCGAGCCCACGTTGCCGAATCCCTGCACCGCCACGCGTGCCCCGGGGACCGGCATCTTGAGCCGCTTGAGCGCTTCGCGGGTCACGAAGGTGCAGCCGCGGCCGGTCGCTTCCCGGCGGCCCAGCGAGCCACCCATGGCGACCGGCTTCCCGGTGACCACCGCGGTGACCGTGTGACGCTTGTGCATGGAATACGTGTCCATGATCCACGCCATCATCCGCTCGTTGGTGTTCATGTCGGGCGCCGGCACGTCGGAATCGGGCCCGAGCGTCTCGATGATGGCCGAGGTGTAGCGCCGCGTGATCCGCTCCAGCTCCGCGTTGGACAGCTGGCTCGGGTCGCAGATGACGCCGCCCTTGGCCCCGCCGAACGGGATGTTGACCACCGCGCACTTCCAGGTCATCCACGCCGCGAGCGCCTTGACCTCGTCGAGCGTGACGTTCATGTCGAACCGGATCCCGCCCTTCGCGGGGCCCCGCGAGGTGTTGTAGAGCACCCGGTAGCCGGTGTACACCTCGACCTCGCCGGTGTCGCGAAGAAACGGGACCGCCACGATGATCTGCTTCTCCGGCGTGCGGAGCACCTTGTAGAGTCCCGGGTCCAGGCTGAGGCGCTGCGCCGCGTGATCGAAGCGCGACATCATCGCCTCGAACGGATTCTCCTCGCCAAGAAATCGGTCCTTGTCGGGGCGGATGAGGGGAGCGCTCTGCGAAAACGCCGTCGTCATGAGATCTCCGGTTGGGTCCGGGTAGGGTTCAGAATCGGTCCGCAGGAGTCACGACCGCGTCGAGCGCGGCCGTCAGGTCCTCTTCGCCGGACTCCCAGCTCAGCTCGAGCATTGCCACCAGGGGCTCGGGCACGCGATGCGGCCAGCGGTCCCGCAGCTTCACCGCGTCCTTCTCGGTGATCACCACGTGGTCGGCGCGGCGGGCGGCATGCGCCAGCCACGCCACGTCCTCGTCGCGGAACTCGGCGCGATCCTTCCAGGTGGCCACCTGCACCGCGGCGCCGGTGGCTTTCGTCTGCGCGACGAAGGCGTCCGGGTCCGCGATGCCCGACGCCGCCACGACCCGCTTGCCGGACAGCGAGGCCGCCTCCCGGCGTTCCCCGCTCACCAGGCCCTCGAGGTGCCGGAGGCCGAGGTGGACGATCGCGACCGGCCCGTCGATGGCGGCGGAGAGATCGCCGGCGAGCCCCTGCGCGGCCTCGAACGGCGCCCGCTTCCGGGTGACGACGGCGGCCCCCGCCCGCCGGAGTGCCGGCCATCCCTCCCTCCAGGGGCCCGCCGGGAGCGTCCACCGCACCGCGGCGCTCGTCTCCGCGCTGACCACCGCGACGTTCAGGTCGCGATGGACGTCCAGCCGCTGGTACGCGTCGTCGAGCACGAGCACGCCCGCGCCCTGCACCAGCGCCCGCTCGCCCGCGGCCACCGGGTCGGGGTCGCCCAGGACCACCGCACCGGGCACCGCGTGCCGGTGCACCAGCACGTCGTCCGCGGCCCCGGGGACGAGAATGGCCGGCGGAATTCCGCCGGCCGCATAGTGATTGGCGATCCAGTCAGCGACGGCGCCCTTACCGGAGCCGCCCAGCGTGAGATTGCCGACGCTCACGGAGGGAAGCGGCAGGTCCCGCACCGCCACCCAGCCGCGGCCATACGCCGCCGCGCGGGCGGCCATTCCGCCACGCCAGAGTGCCGACGCCGGGACCAGCACTGCCCGCGCCAGGCGGGCCTCGAGGCGCCGGCTGGTCCAGAGCCAGCGCAGCATCCGGTGCATGTCACCCCGCCGCGCCACGCCCGTCCTCGCGGTCCACGATCTGGGCCAGCATCTCGCCCTCAGCGACCGTCTTGCCGTCCACGGTGGCCACGCCCTTCATGCGGCAGGTGCCGCCGCGCACTTGGAGCACGGTGACCTCCATGCGCAGCTGGTCGCCGGGGCGGACCGGGCGCCGAAACCGTACGCCGTCCACTCCCATGAAGTAGACCAGCTTGCGTTCCGGGTGCTCAAGCGTGCCCAGCATCAGGCAGCCGCCCACCTGCGCCATCGCCTCGACGATGAGCACGCCAGGCATGATGGGGTGTCCCGGGAAATGTCCCTGGAAGAACGGCTCGTTGATGGTGACGTTCTTGAGGCCGACCACCCGGGTGGTCCCTTCCACCTCGAGGATTCGGTCCACGAGGAGGAAGGGATATCGGTGGGGAAGCGCCTGGAGGATCCGATCGATATCCATAAGGCTATCCGCTATCGGCTATCCGCTATCCGCTCACTCGGGCCGCCGCTCGGCGCGTCGCGCGAGGCACCGAGCGACCGCCAAGCGGCGGATAGCGGATAGCCGATAGCGGATAGCACCCACTCACTTCGATGCCTGCAACTGGGTCAGCACCCGCTGCGTGAGATCGAGTGATTTGTCGCCGGTCACGATGCCGTTGCCGGGCGCGCTCACGTCGAAGATGATGGCGTAGCCCCCGGCCGCGCGGATTCCCTCGATCACGCTGTTGATGCGCTGCTGGATCGGCTCGAGCAGCTCCCGTTCCCGGGTCGCGGCGCGTTGCTGGAGCTCCTGGGTGCGCTGCTGCAGCTTCTCCTGCTGCGCCTCGAGCTCCTTGCGCTTGGTCTGGCGCGAGGTCGGGCTGAGCGCGACCGACTGCTGCTCGAAATCCTGCGCCGCCGAATCGAGGCCGGCCTGGAGCTTCTGGACCTCGGTCCGGAATCCCTCCAGCTCCTTGGCGAACGTGGACTCGGCCTTGGCATAGCCGGGCGTCTGCTTCAGGATCGCCTGGATGTTGACGAACCCGATCTTGGACGGGGCGGCGCCCTGATCCGCCGGCGCCACCGCCGGCGGCGTGGTGCGCGCGGCCGGGCGCTGCTGCGCCGCAGCGGGCGCGGCGGCCAGGATGAGCGCAACCACGAGTCCGGTCCGGGAACGCAAGACGGCAGGCTTCATGCTCGACTCCGATCGCTAGAGTGCAAACTGCTCAGAAGAAATTGCCCAACCGGAAATGGAGCTGCCAACCGGGCGCCGGCGCGCCGAAGATATCCTTCTTGTCGAACCCGTACCCGATGTCGATGCCGAGGGGGCCGAGCGGGGACACCACGGCCGCGCCCACACCCGCGCCGCGGAAGAGTCGGGTCGGGTCGTACTGCCGCGCCGTGCGGTAGACGTTGCCTGCGTCCAGAAAGGCGCTGAGATACAGCGCGCCGCTGATCCGGGCGCCGGCCTCGACGGTGAACGCCGCGTACGACTCACCGAAGGCATTGACGCTGGCCGTGCCGCCGCCCGCGTTGGGATCGTAGCCGTCCGGCGTGACGGAGAACTCGTCGTACCCGCGCAGCGGGATGCCGTACTGCACGCCGCCCAGCGAGTAGCGCTCGGTATAGAATGGCCCCGCGTCGCCGAAGATGAACCCGGACTTGGCCGAGATCCCGAGCACGAACTGGACCCCCGCGCCCAGCTGCCCCCCGCCGCCAAGCGTTCCCAGCGGCGCATACCAGCGGCCCTCGAGGTCGAGCTTCCGGTAGTTGCCGGTGCCGCCGAGAATCCCGCCGTTGAGCTCGCCGCCCACGTTCACAAAGGTGCCCGCGGTGGGGAACGGCAGCCCGATCCGGGTATCGCGCACCATGCTCATGCCGAGCGTCGAGCGGGTGCAGCTCGCACAGGCGAACCGCTGCCGCAGATCCGACGAGCCCTCGCTGTACTTGATCCGCTGGAGCCCGTAGCTCATGAAGAGCCGGGTGTAGCGCGAGCCGAGGAACGGGAGGCCGATCTGCACCGAGCCGCCGGTCTGGCGCCGCCGGCCCAGGTCGCCCACGATGAAACGCTGTCTCGAGTCGAACAGCGAAACCGTGCCCGACACGCGGCTCTCCCGAATGGCCGGGTCGGTGTACGACAGCGTGAAGTCGTTGATGTTGGCGCCGAACTGCCACTGGAGGCGCCCGCGCTTGCCCCGTCCGAACAGATTGGGCTCCTCCAGCCCGAGGAATCCGCCCACGCCCGTGCCCTGCCCCAGCGACGCCCCGAAGTTGATGTTGCCGGTGCGCTTCTCTTCCACCCGGAAGACCACGTCCACGTCCACGCCGTTCTCGGCGGGGCGCACGTCCGGCGGCGGCAGCGGCTGCTGGAAATAGCCCAGGTTGCTGACGTTCTGGTACGAGCGGATCAGCAGCTCACGGTTGAACAGATCGCCCGGCAACAGCACGATCGCCTCGCGGATCACCCGCTCGTGGGTCACGTCGTTGCCGACGATCTCGATCTTGTTGAGCGTCGCGGGTGATCCCTCGCGGATGGTCCACCCCAGATCGAGCAGCGATTGGCCGTCCCCCCCGCTACGGCGGGTCTCGACCGGCTCGATCCTCACGTAGATGTAGCCGTTGTTGGCGTAGAGGTTCGAGAGCTCCTCGGTGGCGGCATCCCATTCCGAGCGGCTGAACGGCTGCCCCGGCTTGAAGGGGAACAGCAAGCGCAGCTCGTCGGTCGAGAAGCGGCGATTCCCCTGGATGTCGAAGTTGCCGACCTGGTACTGTTGCCCCTCCTCCACGCTGAGGTGGAGCGTCGCCTTGCCCCGCGCGCTGTCCGGCGCGAGCGAGTCGTCAGTGACCTGGAAGTCGATGTAGCCGCGGTCGGCGTACCAGCGGGGCAGCCGGTCCCGAATGTCGTCCTCCACCCGCCGCTCGTCGTACTCGCCCTTCCGGAACCACCAGAACCCCTCCGGGCGGGTGGCCATCTGGCTGACCACCTTGCCGTCGGAAAACGCTTCGTTGCCCTGCACCACCACCTCGCTCACCGAGACACGACGCCCCTCGGCCACGTCGAACACGACCCGGACGGCACCGTTGGGCTGATCGAGGGTGAGCGCCTTCACCTCGGCGGCGTAGTAGCCCTGCTTCCGGTAGAGGGAATCGATGGAGGCGCGGGACCGCTCCAGCGCATCGCGGTCGAGCGGCTGGCCGGTCGCCAGCTTCACCCGGTCGCGGACCGTGCCTTCTTCGAGCCGGTCGAACCCGCGCACCGACCATCCCTCGAGCAGCGGCCGCTCCTTCACCTGGATGGCGATCACCAGCCGGCCCGCGACGTTGCGCTGTTCCACCGTCACGTCGTCGAACTGGCCGGTGCGGAAGAGGGCGTTCACGCCCCGCTGGATGTCGCGGTAGTTGATGGGCTGGCCGGTGACGAGCCCGGAATTGGACTGGATCTGGTTGGCGGCGACCCGCTCGTTCCCCTCCACCACGATGCTGTCGACGACCGTCGTGGTGGCGGTGGGCTGCTGGCCGTGGACGCGCGGCGCGCCGAACGCGAGCGCCGCGGCGGCGACGAACAGGCAGCGGGGGAGCATGCGGATCGGGAAGCTGGCGAGGACGCCGCCCGCCCCGAGGCGGACGGCGCCGGCGGGTGTCACGCCTGGGTGCCCTGTAGAGCGCGGAAGACGAGTCGGTCGCCCTCGGCGGCGACGTCCACTTCGATCTCGTCCCCGCGGCCGAACTCGCCGACGAGGATCTTCTCGCTCAGCGGATCCTCGATGTACCGCTGGATCGCCCGCTTGAGCGGCCGGGCCCCGAAGCTCTCGTCGTAGCCCTTCTCGACGAGGAAGTCGATCGCGGCGGGGGTGAGCCGCACCTCGTCGCCGACGCGCCGCTGGACGTCGCGGAGCAGGATGCCGACGATCTGGGAGATGTGCTCCCGCGAGAGCGGATGGAAGACGATGATGTCGTCCAGCCGGTTCAGGAACTCCGGATTGAAGACCTTGTTCATCTCGTCCTTGATCCGCTCCTGCATCTTCTCGAAGCTGGCCTTCGCGTCCTGGGTGTGGAAGCCGAGCGTCTTGCCCTGCATGATGTCCCGGGCGCCGACGTTCGACGTCATGATGACCACGGTGTTCTTGAAGTCGATCATGCGCCCGTAGTTGTCGGTCAGGTGGCCCTCGTCCAGCACCTGGAGCAGGATGTTGAAGACGTCCGGGTGCGCCTTCTCGATCTCGTCCAGTAGGACGACTGAGTAGGGCTTCCGTCGCACGGCCTTGGTCAGGGTGCCCGAATCCTCGTACCCGACGTAGCCCGGCGGCGCGCCGATGAGACGCGACACCGAGAACTTCTCCATGTACTCCGACATGTCCACCCGGATCAGCGCCGAGGCGTCGGCGAACAGGAACTTCGCCAGCGCCCGCGCCAACTCGGTCTTGCCGACGCCGGTGGGGCCGGAGAACACGAACGACCCGATCGGCCGGCTGGGATCCTTGAGGCCCGCGCGCGACCGGCGGATGGCCCGGGACACCGCCTTGATGGCCTCGTCCTGGCCCACCACGAACCCGTGGATCTCGTCCTCCATCCGGAGCAGCCGGGAAGCCTCCGCTTCCTGGAGCCGGGTGACCGGAATGCCGGTCCAGCGCGAGACGATGAAGGCGATGGCCTCTTCGTCGATGGTGGGTCGGCGGGTCTGCCGCTCGCGCTCCCAGTCCTCCTGCTTGAGCCGGATCTGATTCTGGAGCTCGCGCTCCTGATCCCGGAGCGCGGCCGCGCGCTCGAAGTTCTGGTCGCGGACCGACTCCTCCTTCAGCACGTTCACCTGGTCGAGCTGCTGCTTGAGCTCGGCCACCTCGGCCGGCGGCACGTTGGACGCGAGCCGTGCCCGCGCTCCCGCTTCGTCGATCACGTCGATCGCCTTGTCGGGCAGGAACCGGTCGGTGATGTAGCGCTCCGAGAGCTCGGCGGCGGCCGACAACGTCTCGTCCGGCAGGCTCACCCGGTGGTGATCCTCGTACTTCTTGCGGAGCCCCTTCAGGATCTCGACGGTCTCGGGCACCGTGGGAGGCTCGACCATCACGGTCTGGAAGCGGCGCTCGAGCGCGCCGTCCTTCTCGATGTACTTGCGATACTCGTTCAGCGTGGACGCGCCCACGCACTGGAGCTCGCCCCGGGCGAGCGCCGGCTTCAGCATGTTCGAGGCATCGATGGCCCCTTCGGCGGCGCCGGCCCCGACGAGCGTGTGCAACTCGTCGATGAACAGGATGATCTGCTTGTTCTGGGCGATCTCGTTCATGACCGCCTTGAGCCGCTCCTCGAACTGCCCGCGGTACTTGGTGCCGGCGATCACCGCGGCCATGTCGAGCGAGAGCACCCGGTGGTCGCGCAGCACGTCCGGGCACAGCCCGTTGGCGATGAGCAGCGCCAGCCCTTCGACGATGGCCGTCTTGCCGACGCCGGGCTCGCCGATGAGCACCGGGTTGTTCTTCTTGCGGCGCGCCAGGATCTCCATGACGCGCTCGATCTCCTTGGCCCGCCCGATCGTCGGATCGAGCTGTCCCTCGGCGCCGAGCTGCGTCAGGTCGCGGCAGAAGTGGTCGAGCGCCGGGGTCTTGGACTTCTTCTCCGACTTGGGGGTCGAGCTGGGCGTGGGCGTGCCGGTGGACCCGCCCGCCGAGGCCTGCGGCATGTCGCTGCCGAGGAGCCGGAGCGTCTCCGCCCGGGACTGTTCCAGGTTGACGCCGGCGTCGGTGAGGACCTGCGCGGCGATGCCCTTCTCCTCGCGCAGGAGCCCGAGCAGCAGATGTTCGGTGCCGACGTAGGAGTGATTGAGCTCGCGCGCCTCGGTCATGGCCAGCTCGAGCACCTTCTTGGCGCGTGAGGTGTACGGGAGATCGGGGCCGGCCGCCGCAGCCGCCTTCCCCTTCTTCACCGTCTCCTCGATTTTCTGCTGGATCTCTTCGAGATCCACGTTGAGGTTCTGGAGTACCGCGGCCGCGACGCCTTCACCCTCGCGGATGAGGCCGAGCAGGATGTGCTCCGTGCCGACGTACTCGTGGTGCAGCCGGGCCGCCTCTTCGCGGGCCATCTGCAGAACCTTGCGGACGCGATCAGTGAAATTGTAGCCGTTCATCGGGCATGTCCTGCGTGACATCGAACCGGCCGGGCGGTCACGCGCCGCTACGACCGACTTCGTCTTCCAGCGCGCGCCGCACGTACGTGGCGCGCGCAAGTGCCAGCTCCGAATCGCCCGTCCCGACCCCCAGCGCCACCGAAAGGTGCGCCGGTTGGGCGTAGACGAGCAGTTTGTTGAGCATGTACATCCCCAGCCCCGGAATCAGCCCCATCCCGACCCCCAGCCGCACGCCGCTCAGGAGGTTCATCGCCTCCTCGAACGAGAGCGACCGGGCGTATCGCAGGAGACCGAACGCGCGCCACACCTTGTCTTCCATGACGGCCGGCGCATCCCGGAGCAGCACTTGTCGTGCCTGTTCTTCGTAGTCGATCACCTGGCGCACCATGCGGCCGAGGTGCTCGAGCAACTCGTGCTCCGATTTACCGAGCGTCGTCTGATTGGAGAGCTGGAAGAAGTTTCCGACCACCTCGCTTCCCTCGCCGTACAGGCCGCGGAAGGTGAGCCCGACCTGCGCCAGGCCCTGGAGCACCTTCGAGATCTCCTTGGTCAGCACGAGCCCCGGCAGGTGGATGAGCACCGACGCGCGCAGCCCCGTGCCGACGTTCGTAGGGCACGAGGTAAGGTAACCAAACTCAGGGTGAAATGCGAACGGAAGTCGTTGTCCCAGTTCTGCGTCCAGCCGGTCGACCTCGGCATACGCGGCCTCCAGCGCGAAGCCCGATCTGAGCCCCTGCAGCCGCAGGTGGTCCTCCTCGTTCAGCATCACGCCCAGCCGGTCGCCGATCAGCACGGACGCACCGCTCCGCGGCCGGGTTTCGCCCTCCAGCGCGGCCAGCTCCTTGCTCACCAGGTGCCGCTCGTGCAGCAACTGGCGATCGGCGCGCTCGAGCTGATCCAGCCGGAAGGACACCGCGCGCCGAAGGAGGACACTGTCGCGGGCCGCGCGCTGTACCAGCTCGAGCACCTGCTCCCGCTCGCCATCGGTGTTGCGCGTCTGAAACAGGTGGCCCGTCAGGTTCCGCGCCAGACGCACGCGGGTGGACAGCACCAGGTGGCTCTCCGGCCCACTCGCGTCGAGCCAGCCCACCCCACCGTCCGTCAGGAGGCTGAGATCGATCATTCCAGCACCCGGAGCCGGTCGCGGATCTCCGCCGCCAGCTCGAAGTTCTCGGTCTCGACCGCCAGCCGGAGCTGCTCCCGCAGGTCGGCGGCCTGCTCGCCCGGGCCAGCCGCCTCGGCGCCGCCGCGCTCGGTGTAGCGCTCACCCACGTGCAGCGTCGCGCCGTGCAGCTTCCGGAGGATGTCCCGGAGTGCCCCCTCCCAGGTGCGGTAGCAGTCGGCGCAGCCGAGCCGCCCGCTCTGCCGGAAATCCTGGAGCGTGGCGCCGCAAACCGGGCACGCCTGGCGGCCACCGCCCGGCACGAGCGCGGGGTCGATGGTCCCTTTGCCCATGGTGGCGCCCACGAACTTCACGAGGGTGTTGTCCTGCACCGAGGCCGGGCTCTCGACCCCCTTCTCCGCCGCGCACCGCTCGCACAGGTGCAGCATCGTCACCTGCCCGTCGGCGATGTGGGTGAGGTGGACGACGGCCTCGCGCTCGCGGCAATGATCGCACGTCATCAGGGCATCGATTCCACGCCCGAGAGCGGCACGAGCCGGCCGCTCTCGAGCGACAGGACCCGATCCGCGCGCCCGGCGAGCTGGCGGTTGTGGGTCACGACGATCACCGCGGTCTCGAATCCGCGCGCGAGCGTGGCAAAGAGATCGTGCAGCCGCTCGCTGTGCCCGTAGTCGAGGTTGCCGGACGGCTCGTCGGCCAGGACCACGACGGGATCGTTGGCCAGCGCGCGGGCCACGGCAGCGCGCTGCTGCTCACCGCCGGAGAGCGCCGCCGGGCGGTGCGACATGCGCCCGGCGAGGCCCACGGCCGCCAGCAGCTCCTCGGCGCGCGAGCGCGCCGCCGCGTCGCCCGCGCCGGCGATGAGGAGGGGCAGCATCACGTTCTCCAGCGCGGTGAACTCCCGCAGCAGGTGATGAAACTGGAAGACGAATCCCAGCTTCCGATTCCGGATCAGGGCGAGCTCCGCGGGCGACAGCGCTGCGTAGGCCTCGCCGTCCAGCCGCACCTCGCCGGCGCTCGGCCGGTCGAGCGCCCCGAGGAGGTGGAGGAGCGTGCTCTTCCCCGAGCCGCTGGCACCCACGATCGCCACGAACTCGCCCCGCACGACGCTCAGCTCTACGCCCGAGAGCACCTCGATCGGGTTGCCGTCGCCCCCGCGGAACACCTTCCGGAGGCCCGTGGCGTCAAGCATCGCCATGGCGCGCCCTCACTCGTGCCGGATGGCCTCGACCGGCGTGAGCCGCGAGGCCGAGCGCGACGGGTAGAGGGTGGCGAGCACCGCGATGGCCGCGCTCGAAGCCACGACGACCAGCACGTCGAGCACCTCGATGTGGACCGGCAGGTGATCGATGAAATAGACGGCGGGGTTGATGCGGATCCAGCCGGAGGCGTCCACCACGTACGCCACGGTCAGCCCCCCAACGAGCCCGATCGCCGTGCCGACCAGTCCGATGACGGCGCCCTGCGCCAGGAAGATGCGGGCGATCGCCGGGGCGGTGAGCCCCATCGCCTGGAGGATCCCGATCTCCCGGGTCTTGTCCGTCACCACCATGGTGAGCGTGCCGACGATGTTGAAGGCGGCGACTACCATGATGAAAAAGATAATGACGCCCATCGCCAGCTTTTCGAGCTCGAGCGCGCTGAACAGGCTCGCGTTCTGCGTCTGCCAGTCGAGGCTCCGGTACGGATAGCCGAGCCGGCGCTCCAGCCGTTCCCCGACCTCCGGTGCGCGGTCCGGATCCTGGACCCGCACGGAGATCCCCGATACCGCCTCGCCGAGTCCGGTGAACCGCTGCGCCGTCTCCCGGGACATCACGACGTACTGATTGTCGTACTGGAACATCCCGGTATCGAAGAGGCCGGTCACCTCGAACGTCCAGTACTTGGGGACGGCGACGCCCACCGCGGGATTCACCTTCACACCCGTGCCCGAGACCATCACCACGGTGTCCCCGGGGTGGACCGACAGCCGGGAGGCCAGCCGGGTGCCCATCAGGACCGCGCCGTCCACGCCGGCTCGGCTGGGCCGGAAGCTCAGGTCTCCTCGAACGATGCTCTGGGGAAGCGACGTGACCTGCACCGCGCCGGAATCGCCCTTCTCGTATCCCAGCAGGTTCACGCCCTCACCGTAGTCGGCCCCGGCCGTGATGAGCGCCTGACTGATCACCTCCGGCTCCGCCGCCACGACCCCGGGCTCCTGCCGCACCTGCGCCAGCACCTCGCGCCAGTTGTCGAGGCGGAGCCCCGCGCCGAACGTCAGCACACGGAGGTGCGGGTTGGCGACCAGGATGCGGGACCGGAGGTCGTTCCGGAGCCCGTTCATCACACCGAGCACCACGATGAGCGCGGTCACGCCCACCGCCACGCCGCCGGTGGCGATCACCGTGTGAAGCGACGCGAACCGCGAGGACCGGCGCGACTTCAGGTAACGGCCCGCGATCCGGCGCTCGAGCCGGCTGGGCCAACGCAGAATGGCCGCGAACCCGGCGGCGGTGCCTTCCGGAATTGTCGGATGGACCGATGGACCGATGGCCGGCGGTCCCGTGCGCGCCTGGGGTCCCGCACTCTCACCGTTCATCGGTCCATCGGTCCATCCGTCCATCGGTCCATCCTCAGGCTTCGGGTCGCATCGCGGGGAACAGGATCACATCGCGAATCGAAGGCTGACCGGTGATGAGCATGACCAGCCGGTCGATCCCCACGCCCACCCCGCCCGCGGGCGGCATTCCGTACTCCAGCGCCCGGATGTAGTCGGCGTCGAACTGCTGGGTCTCGTCGTTGCCCGCCTGACGCTGCCGCCCCTGGTCCTCGAAGCGCGCCCGCTGGTCGTCGGGGTCGTTCAGTTCGCTGAAACCGTTCGCGATCTCCGTCCCCTGGACGATCAGCTCGAAACGTTCGACCAGCGTATCGTCGTGCCGGTGCGCTTTGGCGAGCGGCGAGAGCGCCTTCGGATGGTCCACGACGAACGTGGGCTGAACCAGCGTCGGCTCCACGTACGCCTTGAACATCTCGTCCTGCAGTTTGGCGCCGGTGAAGGTCTCCGCCTCGTCGGCGGCTACGCCCTTCTGCCCGAGCAGTCGCCGCAGCTCCGGCTCCGGGGCGGTGCGCACGTCCACGCCGGCCGCGGCGCGGACGCCCTCGATGAACGAGACCCGGGGGTACGGCGGCGTGAAGTCGAGCGTCACGCCGCCGCGCTCGAGCCGGAGCCCGCCGGCGCACGCGCCGATCACGCCCGAGATCATCGCTTCGATGGCGGCCATGATCTCCTCGTAGTCCGCGTACGCCTGGTAGAACTCGAGCATGGTGAACTCGGGGTTGTGCGTCCGATCCATCCCCTCGTTCCGGAAATCGTGCCCGATCTCGTACACCCGCTCGAATCCGCCCACCAGCAGACGCTTGAGGTAGAGCTCATCGGCGATGCGCAGGTAGAGCGGCAGATCCAGTGTATTGTGGTGGGTGACGAACGGCCGCGCCGCGGCCCCGCCGTACAGCGGCTGGAGAACTGGCGTCTCGACCTCGAGAAACCCCCGGTCGTCCAGGAACCGCCGGAGCCACGTGACGACCTTCGCGCGGGTGCGGAACAGCTCGCGCACCTCGGGATGCACCGCCAGGTCGGCGTACCGTTGCCGGTACCGCGTTTCGGCGTCGGTGAGTCCGCCCCAGGTGACGGCGGTGTCCTCGGTGACTTGGGTCTTGCCGCGCGGCAGCGGCCGGAGCGACTTGGACAGCAGCTCGAACGCGTCCACCCGCACCGTGACCTCCCCCATACGGGTACGGAACAGCCGTCCCCGCGCGCCGACATGGTCGTCGAGATCGAGCAGCCGGAGCAGCTCGTAGCGGTCCGCGAGCTGGTCCCGCCGGAAGTAGAGCTGGATCCTGCCGGAGCCGTCCTCGAGGTGCGCGAACGCGGTCTTCCCTTGCGAGCGGAACGCCGCGATTCGTCCCGCCACCGCCACCTCGGGGCCGTCTTCACCCATGGTGTCGTGGTAGGCGGCGAGCGCGGCGGCGGCGGTGTGGGTCCGGGCGAAACGATAGGCGTAAGCCGCAATCCCGAGCCGCTCGAGCTCGGCCCGCTTCTCCCGCCGGGCGGCTTCGACGTAGTGCCGCTCGTCGGTGGTGCTCACCGGAGCTCCGCTGACGATAGACTGCTGAACCGCAGAGCCGGGTTCATGCCGCCTTACCCCCAAAGCGCTTCAAGTACGCCTCGATGAACTGGTCCAGATCTCCGTCCATCACCCGCTGCACGTCGCCCACCTTGAGCTCGGTTCGATGATCGTTCACCATCGTGTACGGCTGGAACACGTACGACCGGATCTGATTGCCCCAGCTGTTGTCCGTCTTGGTGGCCTCGACGACCGCCCGCGCGGCCTCCTGCTCTTCCAGCTTGCGCTGATAGAGCGCGGCGCGGAGCATCTTCATGGCCGTCGCCCGGTTCTTGGTCTGGCTCCGCTCCTGCTGGCAGCTCACGACCACGCCGGTCGGCACGTGGGTCAGCCGCACCGCGGAGGACGTCTTGTTGACGTGCTGCCCACCGGCGCCGGAGGCGCGGAACACGTCCATCCTGATGTCTTCCTCGCGCAGGTCGATCTCGATGGTGTCGTCGACGTCGGGATAGACGAAGACCGACGCGAAGCTGGTGTGTCGCCGCGCCTGCGAATCGTACGGAGAGATGCGCACCAGACGGTGCACGCCCTTCTCCGCCTTGAGGTAGCCGTAGGCGTAGCGGCCGCTGATCCCGATCGATACCGATTTGACTCCCGCCTCTTCGCCGTGCAGCAGGTCGAGAATCGAGACCTCGAATCCATGCCGTTCCGCCCAGCGCACGTACATGCGCATGAGCATCTCGGCCCAGTCCTGCGACTCGGTACCGCCGGCGCCCGGATGGATGGTGAGCAGCGCGTCGCGCTGGTCGTCCGGCCCCTGGAGCATGGCCTGCAGCTCGAACGCCTGCACCGCCACCTCCAGCTCGACTGCCTCCCGCTCCACCTCGCCCGACATCCCCTCGTCCGGCTCGTGGACGAGCAGCTCGGCCATCTCACCCGCGCTCTTGATCCGCCCAACGAGCGCTTCGTAGGGCCCGACCCAAGCCTTCAGCCGCTTGATCTCCTGGACCGCATCGCGGGCGGCGTCGGCATTGGACCAGAACCCAGGGTCGGCCTGACGGGATTCGAGCGCCGCCAACCGCTGCATCTTGGCGGGGAGGTCAAAGAAAGTCTCGCAGCTCGGTGACCCGATGGTCGAGTCCGGAGAGGCGGTCGGCGAGGTCGGACATGGCTTGATGCCTCCAGTCGATTCAAACGAAAGGTAAGCGGTAAGCGGTGAGCGGTGAGCCGGTGCAGAAGCCTGCCCCGGCGTCACCGCTCACCGCTTACCGCTCACCGCTCACCCTCAGAAGATCTGCTGCCCGTCGGCGAGGATCTCGTTGAGGGCGTCCCGGAAGTACGGGCTGGAGTCGGCGACATCCTTGCCCACCTGCTCGCTGTACTCCTCCCAGCTCTTCCGGATCTCTTCCTCGAACAGCTGCTTGAGGGTCCCGTCGCGCAGTCCTTCCTGCCGCTTGCCCGGATGGTACACGACCATGTCCGAGATGAGGGCTCGCGCGAGCCGGCGCGCCTTGGACGCAGGATCCTGGGACAGGAACGGATTGACTGGCCTCGGCGACTGCGCCGCCGGCGGCGGCGCCGAGGGTGCGGGCGGCGCCGGGGAGGCAACTGGAGGAGCCGGCGGCGGTGAAGCCGCGGGCGGCTTCGCCGGGGCCGGGGCTGGGGC
>JBOHSN010000015.1:0-52732 GCA_050733215.1 Gemmatimonadales bacterium | reverse complement strand
GTGGGGGAAACACCGGCTCCAACCCGCGCTCGCCCAGGCGGAGGCCGGTCCAGCCGAAGATCACCTGTTGCAGGAATCCGCCGGCACCGGTCACGAAGTTCACGGCGTCGTTGGTGGGGGTCTCGGATAGCATCAGGAAGGGGCCCTTCACGTGGGGGCGATAGCTGTGCGGCAGGAGCGAGTCCACCATGGCACCATCGCTTAGCTCCGCTGCACCCACGGACAGGATGGTCGAGCCCATCATCGCTCCGGGACCGTCCTTCAAGAGCCGAGCGACGGCCTGCTCGAGCTGAGCCCGTTTGGCGCGTGGGCTCATCGGGACGGCCAGCGGGTACGCCAGCAGCGGCGTGACCCAGCCCAGCGTGGAGTCGGGCGCTCCCTCGTAGGTGCGGAAGAACTGGCTGACCGAGTCGTAGGGCAGGTGAAGCTTCGAGGCGACCGGGGCCCAGCTGGAATCGGCAGGCTTGCCCAGCCTCCGGCTCGCGGCGCCCGCGATCTCCAGGTTCTTGCGGGCGACGGCATTGGTGTACGCGTCGTCGGTCACGCCGATGAGGCCTTCGGACACCGAGACCACGTTCGGGATGTGATACTTCCCATCCGTGGAATCGTACGTTGCGCGGCTGAGCCAGAACTCGGCGGTCCCACGAATCACTGGGTAGCCGTCCTGCGCCAACCACGCGGAATCGCCGGTCGCCAGGTAGTACTGCCACTGCGCGAGGGCCACGTCGCCGTTCACGTGGATCTCGGATCGGGCGTTCTGAATGGCGAAGCGGGGCGTCGTCTCCTCGCCGCGCTCGTCCGCCTCCCAGGGATACATCGCGCCCCGGTAGCCATTCATGCGGGCGTTGGCCCGCGCCGCCTCGAGGGTGCGCCCGCGGAACGCTACCAGGGAATGGGCGACGTCCGGATGGGTGAGAAGAAGCGGAGGGAACATCCAGGTGTCGGAGTCCCAGAAGATGTGTCCGTAATAACCGGCGCTCGAGAGCCCCATGGGCGGGATGCCGAGCGACGTGGCGCTGTCCGCGCTGCATAGCAGATAGAACAGCATGGAGCGAACTACCCGCTGAAGCGCGGGGTCGCCCTGGATCTGAATGTCCGTCTCCCACCGGCGGGCCCATGCCCGCGCGTTGTCGGCCGCCAGGGCGTCATATCCCCGGCGGCCCGCGGACTCGACCTCCTGAATGGCGCGCGCCAGCGGTTCGGGGGCCTGGGACGACGAGACAAAGCTGGCGACGTGGGAGAATCGGTAGCTCTGGCCGGCCGCGGCCTCGAAGGCGATCTCCACCAGCGCCGTGTCACCGTCAGCCCGCGTCCGCGCGCGTGCCTGGTCCAGATCGCTCGGCCACCGGCTGATCGCCGCCTGGCCCAGCACGACTTTCCGACCGACCGGCGTCGACATCATCGATAGACGTGCGCCGCCCGGCCTCCGGACCACATGGCGATCGCGAACGACCATGTGCCCCGGATACCAGATGTCATCCGGCTTCCAGTCGGGCGGGGCGCGCTCTAGGGTCGCAAGGGGAAGTCGCCGCGGAGGCGGCAATCCCGCGAGCGCGAGTCGGACCCCGATGCGTCCCGGTGTGCGCGGTGTGAGTGTCAGCCGGGTCGCGGCGAGATGGGGATCGGCCCGTGACACGAAGGTCTCGACCAGTACGGTCACGCTCCTGGTACCGTTGACCCATTCGTAGGTCGTGCGCGCCGTTCCGGTACGCATGTCCAACGCCTGGTGGTATGCTCGCACCGACCCCTCGGCTGTCCCGGCACCCAGCCACCCTTCACCGTCGAAGACGTCTATCGCATTCCAGCCCGGGACAGCGACGATGCGGGGGACGTCCTCCGGGCCGTGCTCGTAGAGTCCGGCCAAGAAGGTGGGCGTCGATCCGATGCCGAGCGACGGCACGACGATCCCGATCCGGCCGTTGCCTACAAAGGGTGATGGCGACCGCCGGGGATCGGTGGTGGCCAGGAGAAAGGCGGAATCCGGCACCGTGCCGGCCGTGTCCTGGGCACACACGCCGGCGGCCGGAACGACCCGGATCCAGAACAACACCCCCAACACCGATCTTGCAGTCATGCCGGTTCCGTACAGCGAACCGGCGGAGGCCAGGTCGGCCCTCCGCCGGTCTGCCGTTCACACTCCCACACCTTCAGAGCTCGCGAGCTCCCGCTCCGAAGTCGTACTGAATCGATGCCTGCAGTCGGCGAGGCAGGATCGGGCGGGCGAAGAAGAGCTCACCCACGCCAGTCACGATTCGAGGGTTCCCTTCCTCCAGGCCCTTGCTCTGGAATGCATTGAGCAGGTCCACGTTGAGCCGGACCCCCGACCTCGGGATCACGTAGCCCACGCCGAAGTTGAAGTAGTCGTACGAGGGCAGCTTCGCGCCGGTGATTCGGTCGCGCGGGGCCTCGGTGAACCGGGAACTGACCCAATGCCAGTCGGCCTTGAGCTCGATTCCGCGCGCCTGCCGAGGTGCGAAGATGGCGAGCACGTTGCCGAGGTGTGTCGGCACCCCACCGAGCCGGACGCCGACCAGGCTGTCGATTCCCGGACCCTGCTCAGCCTTGAGCAAGGTGCCGCTGCTCGCAAGCTGCAGTCCCTCGATCGGTGAAACGAATAGCTCGAGCTCGGCGCCGTAGGAGCGAGATTGAGGATCGACCGTGATTCGCCACGTCTGAGCCCCGGTGATCGGGTCGGTGATCGCCCCCTGGCCGATCACGTTCTTGAGCTTGGTGTAAAAGCCGTTCAGCGCGACACCCACCCCGCCGACCGCGTACTTTACGCCCCCCTCGACGGCCTGCACCTCACGCGAGTCGAATAGGTCGACTTGCTCCTGCGCCGTGGCGTTCAGGAACTCGTCGAGCGCCGGCATCTTGTAGCCGCGTGAGGCCACGCCATAGATAGACACGTTGTCATTGACGCGGAAGTTGAGCCCCAGCGAAGCCGACCAGTCGGTGATGTCCCGGCTGAAGTGGCGGTAGGTATTGTTGCCGAAGGTTATGTTGTTGAACGGCGTGGCCGGGTTCGCGTCTAGATCAACCGGGGCTTTTCTCTCGGAGCTCTGAACATAGTCGTTGAACTCGACCCTGAAGCCCAGGTCGGCGCGCAGCCGATCCATGAGTTGGAGCTCCGCCCCGACGACCCCAGATACGATGCTGCTCTGACCCGTCCCATTGGCATAGTCGGAGATGAAGTTCCGGAACCCGTTCTGGGTGATGTTGATCGGGGGTCCGCCCCCCGCCGGCGTGACCACCAAATCCACGAAGCGCGGAATGTCGCGGACGTCGGTCAGTATGTTGGTAAAGAACCAGCGGTTGTCCTGGGTGTAGTTGGCGAAATACCCGCCGATGGAGACGCGGTGCGGACCGAAGCTCCGCCGCACCGTGAGCTGATTCTGCACCGCCGAAATAGGCTTCTCGATGTGCCATTCACCCTGTGCCGCAACCAGTCCGTTCGGCGTGTCGAAGGGAAGCCGGTTTCCCGCTGCATCGAAGTGGTTGGTAAAGAAGAATTGGCCAGTGCTGCCCGCAGGGAACCCGAGTCCACCCGACCCGGCGGGGGCAGTGATGAAGTCCGCGGCGTTGAACAGGTTGCCGTTCGGGATGGCATTCCACTCCTGATCGTTCTGCATGACCTGCGCGGTGTTCTGCAGCTGCCACTCGTCCGATAGATCCAGCAATACATCCGCGGTAAACCAGATGGCCTTGGTCCTGAGCCCGTTGTCCAGCGGCAAGGTCAGCGTGCCGCCGGGCGTTGGCACGGTGATGTCCACGCCCTCGGGTGTGCTCATTGATCCATAGTTACCGAAACCAGGCACGTACTCCGGGTCGTTCCGGTTGGTAAAGGGAAGGGGAACGATGAAGAGGTTCCGGTCATCGAGGTACTTGGTTGACAACCGGATGTACCCGTTGTCCAGCAACCGAGTGATACTGCCCTTGAGCTGGCCACCCCGGATGCCGGGAAACCCCGGGTCACGCACGCCATGATCGTAGCGGTAGAAGCCCCCAACGTTGAATCGCCAGTCCTCACCGAACGGCCCATTCATGTTGAGGTCGTAGCGCCCGAGCCCCTGGGTGCCCCCGGTGGCGCGCATGGTGCCGCCGAACTCAGGTCCGCCCGACTTGTTGATGAAGTTGACGATCGCGCCCGGGGTGTTCGAGCCGAACAGGGGGGAGCTTCCACCTCGGACCACTTCCATGCGCTCGATGTTGGTGTCGAAGCGGAACAGGTTGTCGGCATTCATAAAGAAGGTGTGCATCGTCGGGAAGACGGGCAGGCCGTCCTCCAGGAACGCGACGAACTGCTCATTGAGGATGCCGCGCATGGTGATGTTCTGGTTGACCTCGCCGCCCGAGCTTTCCACCCGGGTGAAGCCTGGCACCAAGCGGAGCATCTCGGTCGTGCTTCTGGGATTGGCGACCTCGATCTCCGATGCCGTAAGCGTGGTTATCGCCACACTTGATTCGAGGTTCGTCCTCGGCGTCTGGGTCCCCGTGACCACCAACGCCTCGAGCTGGAGCGGATCTCGCCGGAGCGTGAAATCCTGCTGGAAGGTCTGGCCGGCGGTCACGGTCACGCTGGCCGTCTGCGGCCGGTACCCGATCAAGCGTGCCTGGAGCGATTGCGCCCCCGCGGGCACCCGCGGGAGCACATACTCTCCGTCGGCGCGAGTCTGGGCCGCGATCGAGGTCCCCTGAACGACGATGAAAGCGTTCGTCAGCACCGATCCCTGCTCGTCCACCACTCGCCCGCTGACGCTCCCGGTCTGGGCGCCCGCCTGCGCATGGGCCCTCGACACGCTGCCGACGGCCACGACCAGCAGCGTCGCGACCGCCAGGGTGAACCCCCGGGGTATGGAGATCGGTCGAACCGAACACGTGCCTGGGGTCATAACGGCATTCTCCTTTCCTCGTGAGAATTCAACGCGCTCGAGCGCACCTCACTCTCCGAGAGGCGAGCGAAGCGTTGGCAGCAAGGTGCATGAGGCACGTTGTGCGACCAGCGATAGGACGTGCGTAGCTTCGAGCTCACCGCACCGGTCGCGCGGCGGCGGGCCGTCGTGATCCTCGGCGCCGAGGCCGATCACGACCTCGAAACGGTGCGCCATAGCCCCTCCCGGAACTCGGGCGGGTCGAATCGTCACGCAGTTGCGGTGGCGGGGGTCGCCCCGGTGGCGTGCGACTCAGGCCGATTGCAGGGCGGTGGAGTGGTCCGAGGCGGTCTGGGGATCAGCACCACACAGCCCGGCGCTGGTTGCGCCGGAAGTCGCCTGCGGGTGCCATATTGACGTGTCTTTCGAAACTCGTTGGTGACCGGCGTCACCGTTCCAGTCCGGTGCGGTGCTCGCGCTCTTCGGTGGCCCTGCCCTCCAGAGTTTCCGCGGCCGGGCGCACTGCCGCTCTGCGGCGCCCGAGGCCCGCGCCCAGCAGTAGGGCCAGGCCGAAGACGAGTATCACCAGGCCCCACCAGAGGTTGACGTTTACGGAGAGCGATCGTTCATAGTTGGCTGCATCGTCGGTAGTGGCGAAGCCGTACCCCGCAAGGATGAGCCCCAGTACGGTGAACAGGCCCCCGATCGGGAGCCGCACGTCCAGGCCGACCATTCCGCTCATGCCGTCTCCTAGAAGAACGCGATGTTCAGGGCCACCGTCAGCAGGAGCACCGCTGCCGCGAGCACCCAGGGCCGGCGGTGCCAGGGCAGCTCACGATCGCTGAGACGGGGCGTCAGCGAGTACACCAGGCCACGCAGCTGATCGTCGGGACGGGGGCGGGTGGCCAGGCTCACGGCGATCGTCACGACGAAGCAGGTGACCCACGCGATGATCGCGGTCCAGAAGGTCTGGGCCAGCTCGCTGGGATAGGTGTGCAGCAGGCCGAGATACCCGCCCTTCACCCCGGGATGGGCGCCGGCGGCGAGTGTCAGACCGTGATGGGTCGCGGCGGCGAGCGTGCCCGCCAGGAGTCCGGCAAAGGCGCCGTGACCGGTGGTCCGGCGCCAGAACATGCCGAGCGCGAACGTTGCAAACAGAGGCGCGTTCACGAAGGCGAAGACCAGCTGAAGCAGGTCCATGATGTTGTTGAACGCACCGGCCACGTACGCCGCCCCGACCGAGAGAAGGATCCCCCCGACCGTGGCGATCCGCCCCATCCACAGGTAGTGCGCGTCCGAGGCGCCCCGGCGGATGTGGCTTTGATAGATGTCGTAGGTCCATACGGTGTTGAAAGCGGTAACGTTGCCCGCCATGCCGGACATGAAGGAGGCGAGCAGCGCAGTCAGACCGAGCCCGAGCATGCCCGCCGGGAAGAGCCGCACCAGCATCATCGGGGTGGCGAGATCGTAGTCGAGAACCAAGCGTCCCGCGGTGTCCACGATCGGAGCGCCGTCTGCGCCGAGCTTCGCCGGGACCAAGCCCTGACCGCCTGCCGTCGCGTATTCGCCGCCCAGCCCGAGCGCGATCATGCCGGGCAGGATGACCAGGAAAGGGAAGAGCATCTTGGGCACTGCGGCGATCAGCGGCGTACGGCGCGCGGCGGTCATCGACTCCGCCGCCATGGCCCGCTGCACCACGAGGAAGTCGGTGCACCAATAGCCGAACGACAGCACGAAGCCCAACCCCATGACCAGCCCGAACCATTCGACGCCTATGGGATTCCGGGCCGGATCGCCGAGCCCGGACCAGGCATCGGTGTACGCGTTCGGCGGGAGCCCTCGGGTGACCGCGACCTCCGCCAGGCGCGCACTGAGCCCGTCCCAACCGCCCACCGCGGTCAGGCCGAGCGCTACCAGCGGCGCGAATCCGAACACGATGAGAAAGAACTGCAGGACCTCGTTGTAGATCGCGCTGGTCAGGCCGCCGAGGAGGACGTAGGCGAGCACGATGAGGGCGGATACCAGGACACTCACGTCGAAGCTCCACCCGAGGAGCAGATTGAAGAGCTTCCCCATGGCATACATCGAGACGCCGGAAGAGAAAATCGTCATCAGCGCGAAGGAGACAGCGTTCAACGTCCGGGTCTTCTCGTCGAAGCGTAACCGGAGATACTCGGGCACGGAGCGGGCCCGAGAACCGTAGTAGAACGGCATCATGAAGAGGCCCACGAATACCATCGCGGGAATGGCGCCCACCCAGTAGAAGTGACTGGTGGCGATGCCGTACTTCGCGCCGGAGGCTCCCATCCCGATCACTTCCTGGGCGCCGAGGTTAGCCGAGATGAAGGCGATGCCCGTGACCCACGCAGTGAGGGATCGGCCAGAGAGGAAAAAATCGGTGCTGGAGCGCATAGCCCGTCGGAGTACCCACCCAACGCCCAGCACGGCGGCGAAGTAGACCGCCATGATGAGGTAGTCGATCGGCGCGAGGGTGGTGATGGGAGGGGAGGCCATGTCGCGGGAGTCCTTCGCCGGATTGTGGCGTAACGTAGGGGCGAGTCAACCTGTTCAAACCGGTGACGCGTCTCGGACGAGCTCTTTACGGCCCGGCGGTGCAAGCACCAACTGCTTGACCATGCAAAGTACTTGCTACAGTTAGAACCATCGGTTACTGTTTCCGCTATGGCGTCCGTAACCCCTCTCCGGCCCGACAGCCGCCCGGTGCCCGCCCTCCACGACCGGGCGATCGACGATCTCTCGTTCATCCGCCAGACCATGGAGCGGGCGGCGCCGTTCACGGCGGTGCCCGGCTGGGGCGGCGTGGCGATGGGTGCGACCGCATTGGTCGCTGCGGCCGCGGCCGATGGCCACCCGCTCGACAGCCGGTGGGTGGGCACCTGGCTCGGCGCGTCGGTGCTCGCGCTGCTCATCGGCGGGTGGGCGATGAGCGTCAAGGCGAGCCGCGCCGGCACTTCCGTGCTTTCGGCGTCGGGCCGGCGCTTCGTGCTGAGCTACGTGCCGCCGCTCCTCGTCGGCGTTCTGCTCACCATCGCGCTCGTTCGCGCGGGACACGTCGAGGCGCTTCCCGGCACCTGGCTTCTGCTTTACGGAACCGGGGTCGTGACCGGCGGCGCGTACTCGGTGCGGGTGGTCCCGCTCATGGGGCTCTGCTTCATGGCGCTCGGGAGCGCCGCGTTGTTCGCGCCGCCGGCGTGGGGCAACACCCTCATGGCGCTGGGTTTTGGCGGCTTCCACCTGGCGTTCGGCCTCGTGATCGCCCGGAGGTACGGTGGCTGAGCCGAGCGCCCGGCCCGGGCCGCGGGGGGAGCCGGTAGTGCGCGGCGCGATCGGCGGTGGTGCAGCGCTCGAGCTCGACCGGCTGATCCACGAGCGGATGCGTCTCGCAATCGTGAGCGCGCTCGCCGTCAACGAGTCGCTCATGTTCAACGAGCTCAAGCGTCTGCTCGACACCACCGACGGCAACCTCAGCGTGCACGCCCGCAAGCTCGAGGAGGCGCAGTACATCACCTGCACCAAGTCGTTCGAGGGCCGACTGCCCAAGACGGTCTACCGGCTGAGTCCGGCGGGACGGGCGGCGCTCGAGCGGTATCTCGATCACATGGAGGCGCTCATCCGCGCGACCCGGAGCGGCGAGCCGTGACCGGCATCCACCTCGGCATCATCATGGACGGGAACGGGCGCTGGGCTACGCGGCAGGGGCTGTCACGGGCCGAGGGGCACCGCCGCGGCGCCGCCGTCGTCCGGGGTATCGTGGAAGCGGCGCCCTCGCACGGCGTGGGGACCCTCACGCTCTTCGCGTTCTCGGCCGACAACTGGCGGCGGCCGGGGCGCGAGGTGAGCTGCCTGATGCGGCTCTTCCGCGATTATCTGCGGGGCGAGGCCGCCCGCTGCGTCGAGACCGGCGTGCGGCTGACCGTCATCGGCCGGCGGGACCGGCTGGGTCGGACACTCCGGACGGCCATCGAGGAGACCGAGGCGGTCACCGCTCAAGGCTCGACGCTGCACCTCCGCATCGCCATCGACTACTCGGCGCGGGACGCGATTCTCCGCGCGGCCCAGTGCCTCGGCGCCGACACCGTGCCGTCCCGGGAGTCGTTCTCCCGCCTGCTCACCATCGTCGACCACGGGGGACCGCAGGCTCCGCCGGTGGACCTGCTGATCCGGACCGGGGGCGAGCGCCGGCTCAGCGATTTCCTGCTGTGGGAGTGCGCGTACGCCGAGCTCTCCTTCCTGCCGGTGATGTGGCCCGACTTCACGCCCGAGGTGTTCGCCGGCGCCGTGGCCGACTTCCACGGGCGGGAGCGCCGGTTCGGGGCCCTTCCGGACGCGGCCGCCAGCTGACCGGGAACTCCCGGCACCTGCGTGGCATTTGGACCCCATGACCAGCCGACTGGACCGCTACACCTGCGACGAAGCGCTGCGCCGACTTGATGACTACGTGGATCGGGAGCTGGCCGAGGCTGAGCTGCGCCGGGTGCGGGAGCACTTGGAGACGTGTGCCGCGTGCTCGGAGCGGTTCAAGCTGGAGGCGGGCGTACTCGATCAGCTGAAGGACAAGCTCCGGCGGATCGCGATGCCGCCGGATCTCATGGCACGCATCCGGCACAGCCTGGGCCGGTCGGACCTGTAAGGCACGTCCTTCGCGTCCTCGATTCTGCTTGGTGTTTTTGTGGTTAGCCCGGCTGGGCGCCGCGCGATGCGGGCGTGAAGACCGCATGATCCCGGAGCGCCCCTGCGAAGTCGGCGCCCACGAGATCCGCTGCGTTGAAGCAGGCGAATGCGAGCTCCGCTTCCCGGAAGCTCGCGCCGCTGAGCGTGGTGCCGGCCAGCATGGCCCGGGCGAGGTTGGCGTAGGAGAAGTCGGCCCCGGTAAGATCGGCAAAGCTGAGATCGGCGCCGGTGAGGTTGGCGCCTCGGAACCGGGCTGCGCGACCCTGGGCGTGCACCAGGTCGGCGCGCTCGAGGTCCGCATCCTCGAAGATCGCCTCGGCCAGCACCGCCCGGCGCCAGCGTGAGCCGCCGAGGGTCGCGCCTGCGAAATTGGCACCGCTGGCATCGACTTCCAGCAGCCTGGCGTCGGTCAGGTTGGCGCCGCGGAAGTCGGCACCCGTGCAGTCGGAGTAGCTCAGGTCCACCCCGGTCAGGTCCGCCCCTCGCAGGCTGGTTCCCCGCAGCACCATCCGGCAGAGATCCCCGAAGCGCATGTCCGCGCTGTGCATGTCCGCCCCGCTCAGGTCGCCGCCATGGATAGAGGCGAGCGGCAGCGCGGCACCGGCCAGGGTGGGTGCGTCCACCGCGAGGATGAGTTCCCTTGTACGCTTGTGGAGGATGTGAATGGCCATCGGTCGTCGGCTATCGGTCGTCGGTCGTCGGTCGTCGGTCCGTCCCAATCTGGCGTCTCGATGCCGAAGACGCCACGACCGATAGCCGATGACCGACGACCGATGACCGACGACCGACGACCGACGACCGATAGCCGATAGCGGATAGCGGATAGCCTCAGGGAACCTACCGGCCGCTTTCGGCATTCCAGCTTCGCATACCAAGGAGCTTCAACCCATGCCCACCGCCGAGTCCGTCCGGCTCGACCGCGATGCCCAGCGAACCGAGAACTGGAAACGCTGGGGTCCCTACCTCTCCGAACGCCAGTGGGGCACGGTCCGCGAGGACTACTCCGCCAACGGCAACGTCTGGAGCTACTTCCCCCACGACCACGCGCGCAGCCGGGTCTACCGCTGGGGTGAGGACGGCCTGCTCGGCATCACCGACCGGCAATGCCGGCTCTGTTTCTCGCTCGCGCTCTGGAACGGGCGCGATCCGATCCTCAAGGAGCGTCTCTTCGGTCTCACCGGCCCGGAAGGGAACCACGGCGAGGACGTGAAGGAGAACTACTACTACCTCGACAGTACGCCGACGCATTCCTACCTCAAAGCGCTCTACAAGTATCCGCAGGGTGCGTTCCCGTATGACGAACTGGTGCGGGAGAACGCCCGGCGCGGCAAGGAGGCGCCCGAGTACGAGCTGGCCGACACCGGCGCGTTCGATGGCGATCGCTACTTCGACGTGGTCGCGGAGTACGCGAAGGCGTCGCCCGAGGACATCCTCATCCGCCTCACGGTGGCGAACCGCGGCCCGGAGGACGCGCGGCTCGATCTCCTGCCCACGCTCTGGTTCCGGAACACCTGGAGCTGGGGACGTGAGGGCGAAGGCTACTCCGAGCGGCCGACCATCGAGCGCGCATCGGCCACGGCGGTGCACGCGTCGCATCCGTCCTTCGGCGAGTATCGCCTGGATATCGAGCCCGCGGAGGGGACAGCGCCGGAGCTGCTCTTTACCGAGAACGAGACCAACGTGGCGCGTCTCTACGGCGCCCCGAACCCGACGCCGTATATGAAGGACGCGTTCCATCGCCGGGTGGTCGAAGGCGTGGTGGATGCAGTGAATCCCGTCGAGCACGGAACCAAGGCGGCGGCGTGGTATCGCCTAATGGTGCCGGCCCGATCGAGCGTCGCCGTGCGGCTCCGCCTCCGCCGCGTGGAAGGCAAGCTCACGGCCCCGTTCGGCACCGCCTTCGACCGCACGTTCGCGGAGCGGATCCGCGAGGCCGACGAGTTCTACTCCGATAACCTGCCCCCGCAGGCGACGGACGAGGAGCGGAACGTCCTCCGGCAGGGCTACGCCGGCCTCCTTTGGAGCAAGCAGTTCTATCACTACGTCGTGCGCGACTGGCTCCGGGGCGATCCATCGCAGCCGGCGCCGCCGGCCGGCCGGCTCGAGGGACGGAACGCCGAGTGGACGCACGTGTTCAATCGCGACGTCATCTCCATGCCGGACAAGTGGGAGTATCCCTGGTTCGCGGCGTGGGATCTTGCCTTTCACATGCTCCCGTTCGCGCGGATCGACCCGTACTTCGCCAAGGACCAACTCATCCTGTTCCTCCGCGAATGGTACATGCACCCCAACGGGCAGATCCCCGCGTACGAGTTCGCCTTCACCGACGTGAACCCGCCAGTGCACGCGTGGGCGGTGTGGCGGGTGTACAAGATGACCGGCGCGCGGGGCACGCGTGATCGCCTCTTCCTCGAGCGCGCGTTCCAGAAGCTGCTGCTGAACTTCACCTGGTGGGTGAACCGCAAGGACCCGGAGGGCCGCAACCTGTTCGCGGGCGGCTTCCTCGGCCTCGACAACATCGGCGTATTCGACCGCTCGCGCCCGCTGCCGACCGGCGGCCACCTCGAGCAGGCCGACGGCACCGCGTGGATGGCGTTCTACTGCAACACGATGCTGTCCATGGCGCTGGAGCTCGCGAGCGAAGACCCGGCATACGAGGACATCGCCTCCAAGTTCTTCGAGCACTTCATCGGCATCGCGGACGCCATCAACACGCTCGGCGGCTCCGGGCTCTGGAGCGAGGACGACGGTTTCTACTACGACCAGCTCCACGTGGACGGGCGGCATATCCCACTGAGCGTGCGGTCGCTCGTCGGCGTCATCCCGCTGATCGCGGTGGAGGTGCTCGACGAGCGGAAGATCGAGAAGCTCGCCGGGTTCCGCCGCCGCATGCAGTGGTTCCTCGACAATCGCCCCGATCTGGCGCGTCACATCGCCTGCATGCTGCCGAGGATGGGCGAGGAGGGCGTGCACCGGCTGCTCTCGATTCCCTCGCGCGCGCGGCTGGAGCGGGTGCTGCGGTACCTGCTGGACGAGAGCGAGTTCCTGAGCCCGCACGGGATCCGTTCGGTGTCGCGGGTGCACGCCGAGCGGCCGTACGTGTTCGCCGCGGGCGGCGCGACCTACTCGGTGGATTACGTGCCGGGCGAGAGCAACACCGGGCTCTTCGGCGGCAACTCGAACTGGCGCGGCCCGGTCTGGTTCCCGATCAACTACCTCGTGCTCGAGGCGCTCGAACGGTATCACCACTTCTACGGTGATGATCTGGCGGTCGAATGCCCGGTCGGCTCCGGCCGGCGGATGAATCTGCGCCAGGTCGCGCAGGAGCTGGCGCGGCGACTCGGCTCGCTGTTCCTGCCCGACGCGGCCGGACGCCGGCCCTGCCACGGTGACGACACGCGCTACGCGATGGACCCGCACTGGAAGGAGCTCGTGCTGTTCCACGAGTACTTCCACGGCGAGACCGGGCGCGGCGTAGGCGCCAGCCATCAGACCGGCTGGACCGCGCTGGTGCTCCGGTCCATCGAGGACACGGCCCGCATGCGCCCGGCGGGCGCATCCTCGATGTCCGAGCCCGCGCCCGCGCCAGCGTTGAGCGGGTCATGAGCGCCACGACGGACCGGCTTCGGCTCGACGAGTGGCTCGAGGCGGACGGCCTCGGCGGGTTCGCCTCGGGCACCGTCTCCGGCGTGCGCACCCGGCGCTATCACGCGCTGCTGCTCACGGCGACGATGCCGCCCAGTGGGAGAGTGGTGCTGGTGAATGGGGTGGACGCGTGGGTAGAAGGGGGCGGAAGAGGGCGGGAGAGGGCGGGAGAGGAATTCCTGTCCCGCCAACGGTACGCCCCCGACGTGGCCACCGCCGGGACCGAGATCGAGTCATTCGAGTATGAGCCCTGGCCGCGCTGGGTCCATCGCCTCAAAGACGGGACCCGGATCGAGCACGAGCTGTTCGTTCCCCGCGACACGAGCGCGGTGATGCTGCGGTGGCGGATCGCAGGCGGGCAGGCGGGCGGGCGGACAGGCGGGCCGACGCTCCGCGTCCGGCCGTTCCTTTCCGGGCGGGACTTTCACTCGCTGCAGCACGAGAATCAGGCGTTCCGGTTCGACGCGGAGGCCGGGGCGGGCTGCGTCTGGTGGCGGACATATCCCGACGTCCCGGCCGTGACCGCATTCGCGAACGGCGCTTACGCACCGGATCCGGCGTGGTATCGCGGGTTTGTCTACGCCGAGGAGCGGGCGCGCGGTCTCGATTTCGTCGAAGACCTGGCCGCCCCAGGCGTGTTCACCTGGGATCTGTCCCAGGGCGACGCCTGTCTCGTGCTGACGAGTGACCCCGACGCGGTCGCGCGGGCAGGAGACGACGCCGGAACGATGCTCACCCGATACCGCACGTCCGAAGCGCGGCGCCGGCGTGCGTTCCGCACCCCGCTCGAGCGCGCGGGCGACGCGTACCTGGTCCGCCGAGGCGAAGGCCGCACGATCATCGCCGGCTATCCGTGGTTCGGCGACTGGGGCCGCGACACGTTCATCGCGCTCCGCGGTCTCTGCCTCGCGACCGGCCGGCTGGCCGAAGCGCGCGCGATCCTGCTCGAGTGGGCGGGGCAGGTATCCGAGGGGATGCTGCCCAACCGCTTCGCCGACGCGGGCGACGCGCCGGAGTTCAACTCGGTGGACGCGGGGCTGTGGTACGTCGTCGCGGTCCATGAGTACCTGAAGAAGGTGGGAGAGGGCGGGAGAGGGAGGAAGAGGGCGGGAGCGACGCGTAGCGACTGCGTCCGCCTTCAGGCCGCGTGCCAGGCGATCGTCGCGGGGTATGCCGCGGGGACTCGGCATCGCATCCACCTCGACGGCGACGGGCTCCTCGCCGCCGGCGAGCCCGGCGTCCAGCTCACCTGGATGGACGCCAAGGTGGGCGACTGGGTGGTGACCCCTCGCATCGGCAAGCCGGTCGAGGTGCAGGCGCTTTGGCTCAACGCGCTCCGCATCGTGAGCGCGTGGGATCCCGCCTGGCGCGAGGTCCACGAGCGTGGACTCCACGCCTTCGGCGAGCGATTCTGGAACGCCGAGTGGGAGTGGCTCAACGACGTGGCCGATCCGGATCACCGGCCCGGCGCGTACGACGCGACGCTCCGCCCCAACCAGATCCTCGCGGTCGGCGGGCTGCCGTTCGCGGTGCTCGATCGCGAGCGCGCGCGGCGTGTGGTCGAGGTGGTCGAGACCAACCTGCTGACGCCGGTCGGGCTCCGCAGCCTCTCTCCTTCGGATCCGCGGTACGCGCCCCGGTACGAGGGCGGGGTGCTCCAGCGCGACGGCAGCTATCACCAGGGAACCGTCTGGCCGTGGCTCGTCGGTCCGTTCGTCGAGGCCTGGGTGCGCGTGCGGGGCGATTCGCTCCCGGCGCGGCGCGAGGCGCGGGCGCGGTTCCTGACTCCGCTCCGGAAACATCTCGAGGAAGGTGGGCTGGGCCACGTCTCCGAGATCGCCGACGCCGATGCGCCGCACGCGCCGCGCGGTTGTCCGTTCCAGGCGTGGTCGGTGGGCGAGGCGCTCCGGCTCGATCTCGTCGTGCTCCGCGAGGGCGACGACTGATGACGAGCGTCGCGACCGACCGCGCCCGTCCATCCGTGGCGGTGGGCCACTGGGCCGAGTACCTGATCGAGGCCGCGCTGCTCGGCCTGTTCATGGTGTCGGCCTGCGGTTTCGCCGTCCTGCTCGAGCATCCGGGGTCGCCGGTGTATCGCGCCATTCCTGACCCGTTCGTCCGCCGCTTCCTCATTGGTCTGGCGATGGGCGGCACCGCGATCTCGCTCATCTACTCGCCCTGGGGCCGCCGATCCGGCGCGCACTTCAATCCCGCCGCGACGCTCGCGTTTTTCCGGCTCGGCCGGATCGCACCGCGTGACGCCGCGTGGTACGTGGGCGCGCAGTTCGCGGGTGGCCTGGGCGGCGTGCTCCTGGCGGCCGCGCTGCTCGGCGCGCCGCTGGCGCACGAGAAGGTACGCTATGCCGTCACCCTTCCCGGGCCGTCCGGACTCGCGTCCGCATGGCTCGCCGAGCTGGCGATCACGTTCGTGCTGATGTCGGTGGTGCTCCGGGTCTCGAGCCACCCGCGCTACGGCCGGCTCACCGGCCTCTGCGTTGGCGCGCTGGTCGCCACGTACATCACGCTCGAGGCCCCGCTCTCGGGGATGAGCATGAACCCGGCGCGCACCTTCGCCTCCGCGATGGCCGCCGGCGACTGGACCGCTCTCTGGATCTACTTCACCGCGCCGCCGCTCGGCATGCTCGCCGCCGCCGAGCTGCATGTCCGGCTCGGGGGACGGCTCTTCTGCGCGAAGCTCGACCACGATCCGACCAAGCGCTGCATCCACTGCGAGTACCGCCACGCGTCGGGTCGCTAACGGCGGTCACAGGGAGGCGCGGAGGGGGCGGAGAACTGCATTAACCACAGAGGACACCGAGAACACCGAGAACAGCATTTGATGTGGTCCCACGCCTCGGGATCCGGATGCCCGCGTGTAAGACCCGCACAATGCTTTCTCCGTGTCCTCGGTGTCCTCCGTGGTTCAGCTGTTTCTCCGTGCCCCTCCGCGCCTCCCTGTGAACTGCAGTTGCGGAAGCCCGGCCGGGAACCAATCCCCACCTACCGTCATTCAAGCGGCATCACCCAACGGAGCTATTCGCATGAACCGTCGTGTCGTGGTCGCCGCCCTCGCCGTGCTCGGGGGAGTGGGCTGGTACCTGTTCCGCCCCGAGCTGCTGTTTCTGGACAAGCAGGTGAACGAGGAGCTGGCCGCCACCGCGTCGGTGCAGACGGGCGCGCCCGCCGGGCCGACGGCGCTCGCGGCCGGCGCCTTCCACTCGGTGGCGCACGAGACCCGTGGCACCGCGACGGTGCTCGAGGTGGACGGCAGGCGGATCCTGCGGCTCACCGACTTCGCGACGTCGAACGGTCCCGACGTCCGTGTCTATCTCGTCGCCGCGACGGATGCATCCGACAACGAGACCGTTACCCGAGCCGGATTCGTGGAGCTGGGCAAGCTCAAGGGCAACCAGGGCGACCAGAACTATGACGTGCCGGCCGAGCTCGACCTCACCCAGTACCGTGCCGTGACCATCTGGTGCGCCCGCTTCGGGGTGAACTTCGCCACGGCGCCACTCACCCCAGCGTCCTGAGGAGGACCTGACCAATGTCACTGATCCGGGCAGTCTCCGTCACCGCCGCGCTGGCCGGCGCCGCCGTCACCACCGCGGCCGCCCAGGCGGCCCAGACCGAGTTTACCATCCGGGTGGAGAACATCACCAAGGGCGAGACGCTCAAGCTCTCGACCGGCGGCAAGGCGCCGTTCGTGCTCGCGCCGGTGCTGTGGGTGATCCACGCGGGCAACAGCAACCCGCTCTTCGCGGGAGGGCAGGCCGAGATGATGAAGGGCCTCGAGCAGCTCGCCGAAGAGGGCAACACCGAGCCGCTGGCCAAGGCACTGAACGGCGGGGCCGGGGTCGTCAGCGTCGGCGCGCATGCCCGCCCCTCGGGCGATCTCATCGGCGGGCCGCTCACGCCGGGCAAGGCATACGAGTTCACCGTGAAGGCCGCGCCGGGCCGGTACCTCTCGCTCGCCGCGATGTTCGGCCAGTCCAACGACTGGTTCTACAGCAACGAGCGGCCGATCGCGCTGTTCAACGGCAGCAAGCCGGTGTCGGGCGACATGACCCCGCAGCTTTCGCTCTGGGATGCGGGCACCGAGGTGGACGAGGAGCCCGGCCTCGGGCCGAACCAGGCCCCGCGTCAGAAGAGCGCGAACTCAGGAGCCGCCGAGAAGGAGTCGGTCGCGCACGTCGCCGGCAAGTGGGCGCCCCCGGGCGTCGGGAGCCTGATCCGGGTGACCGTGACGCCGGCGAACGAGGCGGTCAGCGCCAAGTAACCCCGTGAGAGGTGAGCAGTGAGCGGTAAGCGGGGGACAGCCCCAGCGTGCCCGCTCACCGCTCACCGCTCACCGCTCACCCGAGGTGGCACCATGGCCGGCAATCACTACGACGTCATCATCATCGGCACCGGGGCAGGCGGCGGGACGCTGGCCCACCGGCTGGCGCCTTCCGGCAAGCGGATCCTGCTGCTCGAGCGCGGTGAGTACGTCCCCCGCGAGCCCGACAACTGGAACCCGCGAGCCGTGAACGTCGAGGGACGGTACAACACGAAGGAGACGTGGCGCGACCGGAACGGGAAGCCGCTCCACCCTCACACCAATTACTGGGTGGGCGGCAACACGAAGTTCTACGGCGCGGCCCTGTTCCGCCTGCGGCGCGAGGACTTCGGCGAGCTCCGGCACTTCGGCGGGATCTCGCCCGCGTGGCCGATCACCTACGACGAGCTCGAGCCCTACTACGCAGAGGCCGAGCGGATCTACCAGGTGCACGGCGAGCGCGGCGCGGACCCCACCGAGCCGCCGGCCAGCGGACCGTACCCGTATCCGAAGGTGAGCCACGAGCCCCGCATTCAGCAGCTCCACGACGATCTCACCGGCCTAGGGCTTCATCCGTTCCACGTCCCGCTCGGCATCATGCTCGACGAGAAGGACCGCCGCGCGAGCCGGTGCATCCGCTGCGCGACGTGCGATGGCTTCCCCTGCCTGGTGCAGGCCAAGTCGGACGCGCAGGTGTGTTGCGTGGACCCTGCGCTTGCGCATCCCAACGTGTCGCTCCTCACCGGGGCATTCGTGTCACGGCTCGAGACCGACGCGTCGGGACGGCAAGTCACGGGGGTACACGTGGAGCGCGAAGGTGTGCGTGAGACGTACTCGGCCGGCATCGTCGTCTCCGCTTGCGGCGCGATCAACTCGGCGGCCCTGCTGCTCCGCTCGACGAGCGACCGGCACCCGCGGGGCCTGGCCAACGGCTCCGACGTCGTGGGCCGGCACTACATGGGCCATGTCAACTCGGTGCTGATGGCGCTGTCCAAGTGTCCCAACCCGACGGTGTTCCAGAAGACCCTCGCGATCAACGATTTCTACTTCGGTGCACCGGACTGGCCGCACCCGATGGGCCACGTGTCGTTCGTCGGTAAGCTCGACGGCGTCACGCTGTCCGCGGGCGCGCCCGCGATCGCGCCGGGCTGGACGCTCGACCTGATGGGCAAGCACTCGCTCGACTTCTGGCTGACGTCCGAGGACCTGCCCGATCCGGAGAACCGGGTGACCCTTGACCGCGACGGCAACATCGTGCTCACCTACACGCCGAACAACGAGGAAGGCCACAAGCGGCTGACCCGCAAGGTCGAGCAGCTCATGCAGCAGCAGCGCGCCTGCGCGGTGCACGGGCACGAGTGCCACCAGGGAGTCTTCGCGCGCAACCTGTTCGTCGGCCAGCGCATTCCACTCGCCGGAGTGGCGCACCAGAACGGCACGGTCCGGTTCGGCCACGATCCGCGGTCGTCCGCGCTGGACCCGACCTGCCGGGCGCACGAAGTGGACAACCTGTACGTGGCGGACGGGAGTTTCTTCCCGTCGAGCGGCGCGGTGAATCCTGCCCTCACGATCATGGCGAATGCGCTCAGGGTGGGGGATGTGATCCTGGAGCGGCTGGGAGCTTCGCGGATGAGCAGCGGAGCGGATGAGCAGAAGGGCCGGCTAGGCGACGCGCAGGCGGTGCTGGCATGAGACGCCTCGCACTCGCACTCACACTCGCACTCGCAGTCGCGCCGCCGGCGCGCGCGCAGTACGTCATGCCGTGGCACGGGCGCGGCGCGTCCTCGTCCCAGGCCCTTACGGCGGAAGCACGCCAATCCATCGGCGTGTCCGCCGTGGCGTCGGTCGGCCTCACGGTGTCCAACCTGGACCGCTCGCTCGCGTTCTACACCGGCGTGCTCGGCTTCGAGAAGGTGGCCGAGCGTGAGGTGTCAGGCGACGGGTACGGGCGACTCGTCGGCGTGGCCGGCGCCAAGGCGCGGGTGGTGACGCTCCGCCTGGGTGAGGAAACACTCGAGCTCACCGAGTATCTGGTACCGAGGGGCCGGCCGGCGCCGTCCGACTGGCGGAGCAATGATCGCTGGTTCCAGCACGTCGCCATCATCGTGCGGGACATGGACAGCGCCTTCGCGCGGCTTGAGGCAGCTGGCGTGCGGCCCGCATCGGCCAATGGCCCCCAGCGGCTGCCCGACTGGAACCGGAACGCAGGCGGCATCCGTGCGTTCTACTTCCGCGATCCCGACGACCATCCGCTCGAGATCCTCTGGTTTCCGGCGGGTAAGGGTCTCGCGAAGTGGCACGCGCCGACGGAGCGGCTGTTCCTGGGGATCGATCACACCGCCATCGTGGTCAAGGACACCCGGCGGAGCCTCGCCTTCTACCGCGACGCGCTCGGCCTCGACATCGCCGGCGCGAGCGAGAACTATGGACCGGAGCAGGCGAACCTGAACAACGTGCCCGGCGCGCGGCTCCGGATCACGTCGCTCCGTGCGGGCGGCGGGCCCGGCATCGAGTTCCTCCAGTACCTGGCGCCGAAGACCGGCCGGGCGTTCCCCCGTGACGCGCGCGCCAACGATCTCGTCCACTGGCAGACGCGTCTCGTCGTCCCCGATGCCGGCCTCGCCGCGGCGCGGCTTCAGGCCGAGGGTGCGGAGTTCATTTCGCCCGGCGCGGTGGGCGTGGAGAGCACGGGCGCCGGGCTGCTGGGACTACAGGTGCGTGACCCCGACGGTCACGTGCTGCAACTCGTCGAGCCCTGAGGAGACACCGATGGCAACCCAATTCGAAGCGATACTCGCGGGGCGCGGCATGGCCGACTCCCGGCGGGTCTACCGATGACGGAGGCACCTACATGAAGGCGATCGCGGTCGTGCCCGGCCGCCCCGACTCGGTCCATCTCGCCGAGCTGCCCCGGCCGTCCGTCGCCGAGGTGCCGAACGGCCGAGGCGTGCTGGTGAAGGTGCTGCGCGTCGGTGTGGACGGCACCGACAAGGAGATCAACGCCGCCGAGTACGGCGCGGCGCCTCCGGGGTTCGATTTCCTCGTCATCGGGCACGAGAGCTTCGGCCGGGTGGAAGCGGTGGGCCCCCACGTCAGCGAGCTCCGGCCCGGCGACTACGTCGTGGCGACGGTGCGGCGGCCGGGGTCCAGCCTCTACGACAAGATCGGCACGTACGACATGACCACTGACGATACGTACTTCGAGCGCGGCATCAACCTGCGCCACGGCTATCTCACCGAGTACTACGTCGACGAGCCGGAGTACATCGTGAAGGTGCCGGACGGCCTGCGCGAGGTTGGCGTGCTGCTCGAGCCGCTCACGGTGGTGGAGAAAGGGATCGCGCAGGCGTACGAGATCCAGCGCCGGCTCCGGGTCTGGCGTCCACGCCGCGCGGCCGTGGTTGGCGCGGGCACCATCGGGCTGCTCGCGACGATGGTGCTCCGGCTCCGCGGCCTCGAGGTCTCCACGTTCGGCCGGACGAAGAAGCCCTATCGCAACGCGGACCTGGTCGAGTCGCTCGGCGCCCGCTACATGTCGATCCAGGAGCAGACGCTGCTGGATGCTGCCGAGAAGGATGGGCGCTACGACCTGATCTTCGAGGCGTCGGGCCAGTCGTCCGCCGTGTTCGAGTCAATGCAGGCGCTGGGCAAGAACGGCGTGCTGGTGCTCTCGAGCGTGACCGGCGGCGACAAGCAGCTCACCGTGCCGGCCGATCGCATCAATCTCGAGTTCGTGCTGGGCAACAAGGTGATGGTCGGCACCGTCAACGCCAATCGCGAGTACTTCGAGCTCGGCGTGCGCGACATGGCCCAGGCAGAGGCGCAGTATCCGGGCTGGCTGGGGCTCCTGCTGACACATCCGGTGCGGGGGCTGGAGCGGTATCGGGAGCTGTTCGACACGCTGACCACCGCCAAGGGCGCGATCAAGATCTACCTCGAGGTGGCGGAGTCGTAGGCGGCGTCGCATGCCGGCCCAGAGGGGCCGGGTCGGGACGCCCGCTCCTCGCATCAGGCGCGGCAAGGGCTCCAGAGGGGCGCGTTGGATTGGAGCGCGCGGCGGAAAAAAACCGGGCGGCGCTTGCGGGGACGCCGGGGGGTGCGCCGCTCATCGACAAGCACACAGTCGCCTCGCGGCGCACCCCCAGCGGCGCCCCCCGCGCCGCCCCGGGTTCCGGCGATCGCGCTCCGCAGCGCCCTGGCGGAGCCCTCGCCCCCGGCGAGCGCATAGTCCGAGCGGTGGCTCCCGACCCGCCCTAACTTCCGGCATGCGGCGCCGCCACTTTCTCGCCGCCGCGGGGGCCGCGGGTGCGGCGCTCGCGGGGGATGCCCTTGCGATCGAGCCTCGACGCGTGCAGCTCACCCGGCACGACGTCCCGGTGCCCGGGCTGCCACCTGCGCTCGAGGGGCTGCGCATCGCGCAGGTGAGCGACATGCACCTCCCGGCCTGTCGCGGGCCGGCGGAAGCGGCGCTCGAGCTGCTCGAGCGCGAGCGGCCCGAAATCGTCCTGCACACCGGCGACGCCCTCGAGGTCTACGCCGCGGCCCCGATGCTGGCGGACTTCGGCGGCGTGCTGCGCGGGACGGTGGCCACCGCGGCCGTGCTCGGCAACTGGGAGCACCGCGTGGCCCTCACCGGGCCGGCGGCGGAGCGGGCGTGGGATCGTGTCGGTGTGCCGCTCCTCGTCAACTCGCATCTCCTGGTGCCGGTGCGCGGCGCGGCCCTGGCGTTGGTTGGTGTAGACGACCTCCTGTTCGCCCGGCCCGACTTCGCGGCGGCGCGTCGCGGTCTCCCCGAAGGACTCACCGAGATCTGGCTGGGACACGAGCCGCAGGTGGCGGACCGCCGGCCGGCCGACGTGCCCCGGCCGGCGCTCTGTCTGAGCGGGCACACGCACGGCGGGCAGATCCGCTTTCCCGGCGTGCCGGCGTTCACGCCGATCGGCTCGGGCCGGTACGTGGCGGGCTGGTACCGGGACGCGCCGGCGCCGCTCTACGTCTCGCGCGGGATCGGCACGGCCGAGATCCGCGCGCGATTGCGCTGCCCCCCGGAGCTGCCGGTGTTCCGGCTCACCCGCGCTTAACGCCCGATCAGGCGCGCCGTCAGTCCAGGTGCGACGCGGTGGCGCGGAGCATCCACGCCATTTTCTCGTGCTGCTCCAGCAGGCCGGTGAGGAAGTCGTTGGTCCCGACGTCGCCGTAGCGCTCGCCCGCCTCCTCGAGATCGTGCCGGAGACACTCGGCCAGGCCCTCGTGGTCCGCCAGCAGCGTGAGCACCATCGCCCGCGCGTCGGAGTATTCGCCGGGCGCCTCGGAGAGCCGGGCATGCTCGCGCAGCTCCGCCAGCGTGCCGATGGAGTTGCCGCCGACGGCGCGGACGCGCTCGGCCACCTCGTCGATGGCGGTGTCGAGCTGGGTGTATTGCTCCTCGAAGAACGTGTGCAGCGCATGGAAATGCGGGCCGACGACGTTCCAGTGAAAGTTCCGCGTCTTGGTGTAGAGCACGTACTCGTCAGCGAGCACGATGTTGAGGATCCGGGTGACGCCGGCGCGCTGCTCCTCACTGAGTCCGATCTTCGGGTACATCATGGTGCCTCGCCGCCTGGGGTCGTGTGTTGTCCGTGTCCTTGGTACATTGTAACCCGGAGCCCTTGAGCCTGTGTCGTTGTCCGCAGGCTGCGTACGTGCCGCTGAACGCCCAGATCGAGACCTCACTGCGATGACCATCCGTCCAACCTCTCTCCTGCTCGCGCCCGCGCTCGCGGCCGCCGTTCTCACCGCTGCCTGCGCGCCGCCCAGAGACCGCATCTCACTCGCGACCATGGAACAGGGCCGCACGTATACCAACTGGCTCTATGGCAAGGAGTACGGCAAGCTGTGGGAACGGCTGACACCGGAGATGCAGCGGGTGTTCGGCAGCGCGTCCGAGCTGGGTCGGTTCGCGGGCAAGGCGGTCACCCGGCTCGGTGAGGAGCGCCGGACGGTGGACGAGGCCGTGGCGGATACGCAGGCCGAGCGGGTCTACAGCCGGACGTCGTCGTTCGCGGCCGCGCCCCAGCCGATGATGATCCAGTGGACGCTGACGGAGAACGGCTCGGTGAGCGGGCTCGTGGTGAAGCCGGCGGATTCGCTGAATAGCGAGTGAGCAGTAAGCAGTGAGCGGTGAGCGGTGAGCGGTGAGCGGTGAGCGGTGAGCGGGGGCTCCGGTGCCGACCGGGGCCCCCGGTGTCGTGCGGGGCTCTGCTTGGGCGCTTCCGCTTACCGCTTACCGCTTACCGCTTACCGCTCACCGCTCACCGCTCACTAGTAGACTCGCCCTCCCAGCGGCACCTCTCGCTCCACCGCCAGCAGCACCACGCGGCCCTGCTCGTCGGGCAGGCCCAGCACCAGCACCTCCGACGTGAACCCCGCGATCACCCGCGGACCCAGGTTCACGGCTGCCACGACCAGCCGTCCCACCAGCGCCTCGCCGGTGTAGAGATCCGCGAGCTGCGCGCTCGAGCACTTTTCCCCCAGCGGCCCGAAGTCGATCCACAACTTGTAGGCCGGCTTCCGCGCCGCGGGATTCGGCTCGGCGCGTACCACCCGGCCGACCCGGAGGTCGAGCGTGCGGAACGCGGCGACCGGATCGGTCACGCGAGCAGCTCGCCCCGGAGCGTCGTCACCGCCTGTCCGCTCAGGTGTACCCGTGCGCCCTGGAGCGTGACGCGGACGATGCCGCCGCGGGACGACGCCTGGCAGCCGACCAACTCGTGCCGGCCGAGGCGCGCGCCCCAGAGCGGACCGAGTGCGCAGTGCGCGGAGCCGGTCACCGGGTCCTCCGGCACGCCCACCGCGGGCGCGAAGAAGCGGGAGACGAAGTCGTAGCCATCCGACGATGCCTGACTGGTCACGATGACGCCGCGGCCGCCGAGCCGGGCGAGCGCGGTGAGATCGGGGTCGAGGGCCCGCACCGCGGCCTCGTTCTCGAGCTCCACCAGCCAGTCGAACGGTGTCCGTGCCACGGCCACGACCGGGGCGCCGAGTGCCGCAACGAGGCCCGCGGGCGGGTCGGCCGCGACCGGTGGCGTGGCGGGGAAGTCCAGCATGATCCACCCATCCCGCGTCACCGCGGTCAGGAGCCCGCTCCGGGTCTGGAACCGCACGACGTCGCTTCGGGCGAGGTGTCCTTCCTCCCAGAGCACGTGGGCGCTCGCGAGCGTGGCGTGGCCGCAGAGATCCACCTCGACCGCCGGCGTGAACCACCGGAGCCGCCAGCCGTCGCCTTCGCGCAGGAGAAACGCGGTCTCGGCGTGGTTCATCTCGCGCGCCACGGCCTGCAGCCAGCCGGCGTCCCGGGCGGCGGGAAGGATGCAGACGGCGGCGGAGTTACCCGCGAATGGAGTCTCGGTGAACGCGTCGACGACCGTGATGCGCTGGGGCATGGGCAACGGCTCAGGCTCTGAGCTCGAACCCTTCCTTCAGGATCCAGACCTTCAAGGCGAAGAACAGGCGGATCATCGCGGCGTGATCCCCCTCGGGCACCAGCAGCACCAGCGCGCCGCCATCGGTCCCGCGCGTCCGCTTCACGTGCGCCTTGGTGCGCATGCGGTGGCGGAGGCTGTCGAACCACGCGGGCAGATCGTCGCGCTGGTCGGACCGCACGACCGCCCGGCTGCGCTCGCCGCTCGCGTCGGCCAGCGACACCACGCAGTAGCGCTTGCCCTTGGCATCGCCCAGGGTGCCGCGTACGAACGTCACCGAGCGGTCGGGCAGCTCCGCCCACACGCGCACGTTGGGCGTGGTGCGCGGCCGCACCTCGAGCCGTTCCGTCGCGCGCTTGGGGATCCGGACGACGAACTCCCACTGGTTCCGGCCATCGAAGTTCCCGTCCGTCACCTGATAGGTCTGCTCGAACCCCTGCTGCGTTTCGCCACCGAACGTCCACGAGGCCGAGCGGCGATCGCCTGGTTCGACGAGCACGCGATCGAGGCGGTAAGTCTTACGTCGCGGCATGGCGCAGCCTCCCCTGGTGGTGGGCACCGCTCGGTCATGGAGGGATGATGACGTTGGAACGTAGGCGGGGGCTGCCGCGAGCACAAAGGCCGGGGCCGGGCGCCGCGGCGGCGAGGACTCGACGACCCGTCCGGCGATGGCGGGCGTGCCGTTGGGGAGTGGAGCTCCTCGTGAAACGTCAGCCGGAGGTGAGCGCGGCGCGGATCAGCTCGCTGATGCGCGCGAGATGATAATCGTCGTGCTCCGCCTGGAAGAAGAGCATGTCTACCGCGCGCATCGGGGCGCCGAGGCGAGGATGCTCGGCGGTGCGGCTGAAGAAGGCGGGCTCGTAGCGCTCCAGCCGCTCGATGACGCTGTCGCGGGCGGCGCGAGCCGTCTCCAGCACGTCGGCGAGGGGCCTGGCGTTGTGGCCGGCCTGCTCGGTCGCGGCGTTCCCCATGTCGGCCGCGCGGAGCGTCCGCGTGCCGGTCTCGTAGTCATCCAGGCGGGGAAGGAAGAGGCCCACGTCGAGATCGGCGAGGTGGCCTGCGTGCTCCTGCATGGACCACTTGCCGCCGATGCGGCGACTCACCCGTGCCGCGGGCAGCGGCTCGAGCCTCGCAGCGAGCCGCGCGGGCGTGCCGCGCAGCCGCTCGATGAGCTCCGGATAGAAGTCCACGGGGAAGGTGAAATCGAAGCGCCGTTCGGCCCAGGCGATGCGCGCGCTCATTCCTGATTCGTGCCGCTCAGCTGCAGCCTTCGACGTATTCGACCGGCGGCATGACGCCGGCGTGGTAGCGCACCACGCGTTGGCCATCGGTCTCGAACACGAGCCGGAGGGACGACTCGGCGGGCTCCCGGTAGATCAGATAGTGGCCGGCGGTGTCGTACTTGTGGGGTCGCATCTCGAACCCCGAAGGATAGCGCGCGCGGAGCTCGGTCTCGGTCATCCCCACCTCGGCGCCGGCCTCGGTGCGGATGCCCGCGGAATCCACGTCCACGCGGGCGACCTTGCCGTTCTCGATCATGAAGCGGAGCCCGACCGGCACGGCGTACGGGACCAGGTAGACACACTTGTCGGTCGGCGTCGGGTCGCCGAGGGTGTCGCCGAGCGCCGCGCGCGCGTCGGCGACCAACATGCCGTAGAGCACCGGGCCGATGCCGTCGAGGCGCACCGCCCAGGGGTCCACCGGCGTCGCTTCGGCTCCCCCGGCCTCCGCATCGATCCGGGCGCCGTCCCCGCCCGTGCCGCAGGCGAGTACCGCGAGGAGCAGGGCAGGGCGGGACGGGAAGACGGGCATCGCGAACTCCGGGGGCAGAGGCTCGACCAGCAAGGCTGTCGAGCTGAAGCTACCCGCCCCCGGTCGGGGAGATCCATGGGTCGGTTTCGGCATGGGCGGGTCTACGCTATCGCGCGGACCACCCCGCCGTCCACCCGCAGGGCCGCGCCGGTCGTCGCCGAGGCCTGCGCGCTGCATACGTATGCGATCATGGCGGCGACCTCCGCCGGCGCGGCGAAGCGCTGAATGATCGAGCTCGGGCGCGCCGTGGCGAAGAACTCGCGCTCGACCGTTTCGGTTCCGACTCCCCGGCGCTCGGCCAGCTGGGTCACGAACGCGCCCACGCCTTCCGAAGCCGTGGGCCCAGGCAGCACGCTGTTCACCGTGACGCCGGTGCCCTGGAGCGTTTCCGCCAGGCCACGCGCCACCGCGAGCTGCGCCGTCTTCGTCACGCCGTAGTGAATCATCTCCGTCGGGATCTGCAGCGCGGACTCACTGGAGACGAAGACGATGCGCCCCCAGTCGCGGGCCCGCATGGCGCCGACGTAGTGACGTGCGAGACGAATTCCGCTCAGCACGTTGGTCTCGAAGAAGCGGAGCCAATCGGCATCGGTGATCGCATCGAAACGGCTGGGGCTCGAAGATGCCCATGTTGTTGACGAGGATGTCGACGTCGGCGAGCCGAGCGAGGAGGGCATCGCATCCGGCGGCTGTGCTCAGGTCGGCGGCCACGCCGTTCACCCGGGCGGCCGGCACCTCCTGACGGAGAAGCTCGACCGCGGCGCGCACCCGGGGCTCGGTGCGTCCGTTGACCGTCACGTCGGCGCCTTCGGCGGCGAGGGCGCGTGCGGCGGCCCAGCCGATGCCGGCGGTCGAGCCGGTGACCAGCGCACGCTTCCCGCGCAATCCCAGATCCATGGCATCCCTTCCGCTGCCCACGACGCTCGTATCCTAGCACCGTGCCAGGTCGAGCGCCGCTCTGGCCAACGCCGGTGCCTCCGGGAGATCATTCGGATGGAACCCGCCCACGACGCCGAAGGAGAATGCGCCGATGTCCCCCGCCGCCGCCACGGCGTTGAAGCCCGTCCTGGTCCGCTGCCCATTCTGCGGGGCGATCAACCGCGTCGAGCTCGCCCGGCTGGACCACAAGCCCAGGTGTGCCAGGTGCAAGAAGCCGCTCGTGCTCGACCGTCCCCAGAAGGTCAGCGACGCGGAGTTTCAGAAGATCGTCGAGGGGGCGAGCGTGCCCGTGGTGGTCGACTTCTATGCCGACTGGTGCGGACCGTGCCACGCCATGGCGCCGATCCTGGACGACTTCGCGTTGATGCGGAAGGGCGACGTGCTCGTCCTCAAGCTCGATACCGACGCCAATCCCGGGACGGCCAAGCGCTACGGGATCCGCGGCATCCCGACGGTGATCTCGTTCCGGGACGGCAAGGAGCTCCGTCGCCACGTCGGGGTAGGGGACAAGCAGGTGCTGGAGGGCCTGGTGGCTTGACGCATGCCCGACCGCGCCGCCGTCAGCTCGCGCGAGCGCTGCCGCCGGTCGCCTTCCGGCCCGCCGGACCCGGGGACCACAGGAAGAAGCGCAGGGGATTGAGCTCCGCGGCCTTCCGCAGGACCGGACTGTTGTACCAGCCGCTCAACAACGTGCGGGAGCGGATCAGGAGCCGCTCCTTGCCCGCCTGCAGGAGGCCCGCTGAATGGAAGCCATCCGTGTCGAAGACGATGAGCGTCCCTTCGGGCCCTTCGATATCCACGAGGCCAAGTTGTTCGTCCGGTCCGGGAACGTTCGGTAGGTCGTTGAGCTTGCCGCCGGCGAGAAGGAAACGGTGCCGGACCTCGCGGTTCGCCCGATGGGTTCCGAACGCGTACCGGAAGGCAGCGTTTTCCTTGCGGACATCCGAAAGGTAGATCATGAACTTGAGGGATCGCCGCATGTCGAAATGCACGTCGGTGATCTTGCACGGCACCCGGTCGTGCGTGATCACCGCGTCGAAGCAGAATGTGCTCTTCGCATCGTAGCCGCGCGCCGTCCGCTGGAAGAAGTCGGATCGCAGGGCGCGACTGATCCCCGGAAAACGAGGGCCCTCCAGCAGCTTCGGGTCGATCCGCACTGCGGAACCGCCGGGGTTTCCCTCAGGCGATACCCCCTCCACCGGCTTGTCGAGGAGAGCCACGGATTCGCCGCGCATCGCGGCAACAGCCTCCGGGTCGAAAAATCCCTGGAGGCATATGGCGCCCTGCTTCTGGACCTGCTGGGCCACCTGAGTCGGACTTGGCTTCTCGGTCATCTGGATCACCTGTATGCGAGCCGGCGGCGCGATTGCGTGCTGCGCCCACCAAGCAAGGCTCGGGCCAAGCTCAGACGTGCGATACTAACACGCGGGACCCTGCCGGCAAGGTGCGGAGAGCGTGACGGAAAAGACGCTCGACGGCGAGTTCAAGCGGAACGGCAGAGTGCTGCACCCCACCCCGCGCGACACGAGCAGCGTACGACCACCATCGAGATCGAATCGGCCGGCGAGGTGCCGCCGCGACAGCGCCCCATGGGGCACGACGAGCGGCCGCCCACGATGCAGAGCGATCTGGCCGCCGTGCGTATGCCCGCACATCGCCACCGAGAACGGCCGGTCACCGACGTCGAGAAGGCCGGACGGCGCGTGCATGAGGAGGAGGCGGACGCCCGCCGCGCCGTCGAGTGCGCCCGCCGCGTCCGGTTCGCCCGACGTGTGGTCGTCGAGCCCGCACAGCGTGACGTTCTGAAAGGGCGGGGGCAGCCTGACCTGCCGATTCGTGAGCACCTGGATGCCTGCGGCGCCAAGCTGCTCGACCACCGTCGACGCTCCAACCCAGTGGTCGTGGTTGCCGAGCACCGCGTAGCGGCCGAGCGGTGCCGGGATGCGACCGAGCAGAGCCGCGATGGCGCGTGCGTAGCTCGCGCGCAGCGACACGAAATCTCCGCCCAGGAGCAATAGATCGGCGTCGAGGCTGCGGAGCGCATCCGCGGCCTGCGCCAGGAGCTCCGCGGGGGTGGTCGGACCGGCGTGGAAATCGGCGGCGAACGCCACCCGGAGCACGGCAGCGTCGCCGAGCGGCTCGGGAACGGCGACCTCGTGGTCCTCCACGGCGACGTCGAGTGGCGCCCCCAGGCGCACGGCCAGCCGGGCGGGCCAGTCATTCGGCATCAGCCCGGACAGAAGCTCCTCGCTGGTCCGGCGCCAGCCGGTGTAGTTGCGCAGGGGACGGCCTTACGAGGCGATGGGCTGAGGGTCCTCGGTCCAGCGGCGGCCGGTACACTCCGCTAGACTTCAGGAGTGCGCTGCGGGGACCGTAGCCGCACCTTCTCCCTCAAGCAGGTTTCCATGGCAGACTCACCACGCGCCGACACCCTGGGCGGCGGCGATAGGTCGCTGTTCGATCAGGTCCGTGACCGGGTTAGCGCAGCGGAGACCGCGCTCGGCGCAGGCCTCCGCATTCCGCGGAGATCGCGACCGACGCGCGCGCTGTGGCGGGTGTTTCACGATTTCGGCACGTCGTACCGGCAGCATCGGCGCGAGACCGGTGCGCCGCCCGTTCCGGCCGTCCGCGACGCCGCCGAGGCGTTCCGGCGCGAGCCGACGCTCACCACGCTCGTGGCGGTCGCCACGCTCCTCGACGAGCACGGACTCCTGAGCCGGTCGGCCTAGGGTCAGGGCCCGGGGGGCGCCGCACCGCGGCGTTCCCGCCCGGGGCGCCCTCCGTGGCCGCCCCGATCAGGCGATCACGTCAGTGCGCCATCCTCGGGCGGCTGGTCAAGCGGCGCCGGCTCGACGGGCTCCTTGGAGCGATCGATCTTCCGCTGCTTCTTCTCTTCCTTCTTGCGCTGCCGGTTGAGCTCCTTCTGACGCTTCTCGAATCCGTAGTTGCGCTTGGGCAGGGGGATACTCCGAATCCAGTGGATGGGGACCGACGAGGACGGCGCGACCCCGGGAAGCGGAGGCCACGAGGGAACGTCCCCAAGATAGCGGTGCGGCCGACCCCGGAGCTACATGAGCGGGCCGGTGCCGGTGAAGTGGATCAGGGTCGCCTCGGGTTTCCGGCTATCGAAGTGCGTTTCGCTCACGCGCGCCGTCCCCTTCTGACCGGTATCGAGAGTGAGCGAGAGCCGCTCGTTCGGGAGGATGCCGTCGGCGCTGCGCGACACGAACTCCCCCTTCCAGAACTGCTGCCCCCCACTCGATTCCGTGATCGTGACGTGCACTTCGACGCGATCGAGGTCCTTGCGATTCGAACGCTCGATGTGTGCCATGTGCGAGGTCATGCGGGACCTTCTTTCTTCCTGAGAAGACTGCATCAGCCGGACGAACGCGGACGCTAGGTGGCTGCCCGCTTGCCGCCAGCGGAGCGGGCGCGCGGGGCGATCGGAGCCGGGGCGGCCGCCGTGAACGCATTCGCCTCGAGCCAGTCGCGGAGCGCGCGCTCGACGGACTCCGCGGACTGACCGGCATCCTGCGGCATCACCGGCCAGCGCTTGCCCGCCTGCATGAGATACCACATGGGGGGGACGGCCGCCTCGCCGCGCCGCTCGTTCGCCGGCTGGGCCTCGTAGGAGACGAAATGAAAATCGCGGCCGCGGTGGGTCACGCGGTGCTGCTCGATCTTGTAGGAGCTCATTCGAAGGGCTCACCGGGGCGGGCGCACCGCACGGTGGGGAGCGCCCCGAGGCGGACCCACCGACGACGAGCAACAGCCCGCCACCTGCAATCTACACCCGGGGCGCGCGAGACGCGTGCGCTCAGGTGAATGTGCTCCAGGGGCCCCGGCTCTTGCGGAGCAGCACCTCGGCGCGGCCGGCGACCAGAAAATCGCGCAGCGACCCGACGACCTGGTACCCCAGCCGCTCGTACAGTCGCCGTGCGCCGGCATTGAAATCCGACACGCACAGGAACACGTTCGGGCTCTCCCGGAAGATCCGCTCCTCCGCCCACGCGATCACGGCGCTGCCGAGCCCCCGCCCGCGACACTCGTCGCGGAGGCACACCGTCTGGATGTAGCCGCGAAACGGCCCGCCCATGTGGAGCACCAGGAAGCCGCCCCAGGCCCCCGCGTGCTCGATCCAGTACACCTCGCGGGTCGGGTCGCTCACCACCGCGAGCGACGCCTCGTAGCCGCGCCCCAACGTCCGCCACGGCTCCGACTCCGCCATCAGCGTCGCGCAGTGCCGACGCTCATCGTCGGTGGCGATCGGCCGGATCGTGAGGTCCACGCCTCCTCCAGTGCAATGCCGAGCTGCTCGACCCCGCGACGGATCTCGCTCGCGTCCACCGCCGCAAACCCCAACTGCAGTCCCTCCCGGGCCAGGGGTCGCCGGCTGTAGCGGCTCAGCGGAGTCACGTCCACGTCCCGCTTCGCTGCAGCCTTCGCCGCCGATTCCCCGTCGATCTCCGCGCACAACCACCCGGCGGTCTGCAGCCCGGCCTCGACACCGACGATCTCCAGCAGCCCGCTCAGCCGCTGCCGCGCGCACTCCAGGAGCACGGACCGGCGCTCCGCATAGACCTCGCGCATGCGCCGGACGTGGCGTCCGAAGTGGCCCTCGTTGATGAAATCGCACAGCACCGCCTGCTCCAGCAGCGGCGCATGGCGGCTGGTGACCGACTGCGTCGCGGCGAAGTAGTCCACCAGATCGGGCGGAATCACCAGGTACCCGAGCCGGAGCGACGGGAAGAGCACCTTGCTGAAGCTGCCGGCGAACAGCACGAGCCCGTCGCGATCCAGCCCCTGGAGCGCCGGGACCGGGTGTCCGGAGTAGCGATACTCGCCGTCGTAGTCGTCCTCGAAGATCAGCGATCCGGAAGCGCGGGCCCATTCCAGCAGCGCGAGCCGCCGCGGAAGGCTCATGCTGATCCCCAGCGGAAACTGGTGCGCCGGTGTCAAGTAGGCCAGCCGCACGCCGCGCAGCTGCCGACCCGGCACCATCATGCCGTCCGGATCCACCCGCACCGCCGAGATCCTGGCTCCCAACGCCTCGAACACGCGGGTGGCGCCGACGTAGCCCGGGTCCTCCAGGCACACCCGGTCGCCGGGATCGAGAAATACCCGCGCGACCAGATCGAGCGCTTCCTGCACGCCGGAGACGATGGCGATCTGCTCCGGTGCGCACTTCACCCCGCGTGACGTCGTGAGGTAGTCGGCTACCGTTTCCTGGAGGGGACGGTATCCCATCGGTCCGCAACCCAGCAGCAGCTCGGTCGTGGCACGCCGCAGACGGCGGGCGGCGAGCTGGGCCCAGAGCGTGGTGGGGAAGAGGTCCAGTGCCGGCTGGTCGGCCCGGAACGCGCGGGTGGGCCGGACCGAGAATCCGGGAAACAGCTCCACCCGCCGGCCGAACTCCGAGACCCGCCGCGGCGCCGTCCGTCGAGCGGGGGACGCCGCCGCCGCCCTGCGACCGGCCTGGAGCAGGTGGTCGGGCAGCACCCGGCTCACGTAGGTGCCGGATCCCACGCTGCCTTCCACGTAGCCCTCGGACTTGAGCTGCTCGAAGGCGCTCACGATCGTGCCTCGCGCCAGGCCGTACTGCCGGGCGAGATCACGGGTGGCGGGAAGCCGGGCGCCGGCGCGCAGGCGGCCCTCCAGGATCTCGGCGCGGATGGCGGTGCAGAGCCAGCGGGACGGAGTGGTGCCGGCGTCCCGCGGGGGGAGCACGAGCGCGAAGGTGGTAGCCAGCTTGGGCATGGAAGTGGTCCAGTGAAAATACGATAAATGGAACTGGGCGATAGGCCGGTTCGGCGCTAACGTTCGGCAGCCAAGGAGGAGCCATGACGATGCACCCACCATCGGTCCCACTCGCGACCCTGCTCGCCTGCGCCTGCGCTGCCCTGGCCGCGTGCCAGCGCGCCCCCGCGTCCGCCGATCGGACCCGCGTCGCGTTCTCCGGCGCAATGCCCCCGATGGACGGCAGTCGCCTCGAGGCCACGGTGGTCGAAGTCAACTATGGGCCCGGCGAATCGTCGGAGCCGCACCGCCATCCGTGCCCGGTCATCGGCTATGTGGTCGAAGGGACGGTGCGGTCGCAGGTGCAGGGCGAAGCCGAAGCGGTGTACCAGGCAGGGGAGACGTTCTACGAGCCGCCCGACGGCGTGCACCTGGTCTCGGGCAACGCCAGCGCGAAGGCGGCAGCGAAGCTGCTCGCGTATTTCATGTGCGATCGCAAGGCGCCGCTGTCCACGCCGGCGGCGGACTCCGCCGCCGGGGGCCGGTAGCCGTGCGCGCGGTACTGTCCGCCGTTCCCCGCCTGGCGGTGCTCTATGCCCGCGTCGCGCTGGCCGCCGCGTTCCTCTCCAGCGTCGCCGCGCGGTTCGGCCTGTGGGGTGATCAGAGCAGCTGGAAGAACTTCGCTGACTTCACGCGCTACACCGCCGAGGTCAACTCGTTCATGCCGGCGTCCAGCATTCCGTTTCTCGCGTGGGCCGCCACGGCGGCGGAACTGGTCCTCGGGCTGGCGCTGCTCGCCGGCATCCGGCTCCGCTGGACGGCGCTCGGCAGCGCGCTCCTGCTCGCCGTGTTCGGCACGGCGATGGCGATTTCGTTCGGGATCAAGTCGCCGCTGGACTACTCGGTGTTCTCCGCGTCCGCCGGCGCGCTGCTGCTCGCGCTGCACGAGACCGCCGTGCCGGGCGCGAGCGCGTGAGCCTCAGGAAGAGCACTGCAGCCGCCGACTGGCTGCTTCTGATCGTTCCCGGCGTGATCTGGGGCGCCTCCTTCCTGTTCATCGCCGAAGGCCTCGAGGCGATCGGGCCCAACGGCGTCACCTTCGCGCGCATTCTGATGGGATTCGCGACCCTGGCGCTGCTCCCGGCGGCCCGGCGACCCATCGCGCGAGCCGACTGGCCGGCCATCGCGCTGCTCGGCGTGGTGTGGCTCGCCTTTCCGCTCAGCATGTTCCCGTTCGCCGAGCAGCAGGTGTCCTCGGCACTCACCGGGATGCTGAACGGGGCCAACCCGCTGTTCACCGCGATCGTCGCGGCGGTGCTCGTGCAACGCGCCCCGTCGCGCGGCATTCTGGCCGGACTCGCCGTCGGGCTGACGGGGGCGGTGTTGGTCGCGCTGCCGGCGATGCACGAGGGCCGCAGCAGCGTCGTGGGTGTCGGGCTGATCCTGGCGGCGCTCGTGTCCTACGGCGTCGCGCTCAACCTCGCGCGCCCGCTTCAGCAGCGGAGCGGCGCGCTGCCGGTGATCTGGCGCGCGCAGGCCGTGGCGCTCGTGCTCACGGCGCCACTCGGCCTGCCGGAGCTGTTCGCGGCACGCTGGACGCCCGGTCCGCTGCTCGCGATTCTCGCGCTCGGCGCGCTGGGCACGGGAGTGGCCTACGTCGTGGTCGCGCTGGCCGCCGGGCGGCTCGGGGCGACGCGCGCCTCCGCGACGACGTTCCTGATCCCTCCGGTGGCGCTGGTGCTGGGCGTGGTGGTGCGCGACGAGCGGGTGGCGCTCCTGTCGGTGATCGGCGGGGGGGTGTGCGTGGCGGGCGCGTGGCTCATGCGCCGCGCGTCGTTGCCGGCGGCTCGCGCGGAGCAGGCTGGAAGTCGCTACGCCTCCAGCCGGACGGGCAGGGCGAGAAACCTCCCATAGCGCTCGGCGGCGGCGGCGAGCGCCCGACGTTGCCCGCGATCCAGCGTGGTGAAGAGGTTCGTCTCGAGCACCACCGCTTCGCGCCCGATGGTGCGGCGCCACGTGCCCGCCCGCCGCCCGCCGAAGATCACGGGACGGACGAAGCTATCGTTCCACTGGCGCGCGCCTCGCGCGCGGGGGAGGTCGGGAACCGCCATGTCCCTGGAGCCGACGAGAGCCTCGTCGTATTCCGGCAGCAGGTAGGCGGTGGTGGATCGTGGCTTTGCTGGGCGCTCCGATATGCCGTACCATGCGTGCTCGCCGATCACCACGTGGGGCAGCTCGTGCTCCACGCTCGCCAGGGCCGCCTTCGCATTCGCAACCGACAGTCCCGACCACCACACGAAGTGCCGGAGCGTCGCCGGCGCATGGCCGCTGAAGAACCGGCGGGCGAGCTGGGCCAGCGCCTCGTCACGGCCCAGCGCAGGCGCCGTCGGCGCGCGTTCCTCGAGCAACGCACGTGTGCTGCTTTCCGCGCACCGCGCCGCTGCACACCAGCCCCTCGAGCTCGGCATGCATCATGATGTAGGCGAGTCGCCGTGACCTGGCGGAGATGCCGCCCCGCTGGAGGACCGCTGCAAGCTCCCGGCGAGTGAGCTCGGTGCCGCCCTCCAGGGCGCGCGCCAGGAGCCGGTGGCTCCGCGCGACCACGGTCTCGTCCAGCTCGAGCTCGCGGTAGGAGTAGGCATTCAGCGCATGAACGTGCGGCGCGGTGAGACGGAGCATCCAGCGGATATCGGCCGGGGCGACGAAGTGCCACGTGGGGCGGAGCATGTGGGTGCGGAGGATCGCGCCAGCGGTGAACGCCCGCTCGACTGCGGCGTCGGTCCCGTCCTTCACGCGCTGTCCGACGGACCATTTGGCGCCCAGGTAGTCCTGGGATTGGACCGCCCCCAACCGCTCGACGACCTGTTCCGGCCGCTCGAGCTTGGCGCCGGCGACGTGCTGGATGCGTAAACGCTGGCTCAGAAGATCCGGGTTTGCCGCCTGGGGCACTCACGTCATCCGTGAACAGATCAGGTGTGGCTTGTCGGCTCGGTCTCGACCGGCGGGCTATGCGTCCGCGCAGGGAACCTCTGCGCGGCGCGGACTCTCGCTTTGGCAGCCTCTTCCTGCCGATTCTTCGGCGCTGCGTTCGAGTGGAGCGAGGCAAGAAGCTGGCCCGAGATCCTGGTGATGTCATCTACGGCTGAAAAGAACGCGGCCTCGTTCGCCTTCGAGGGCGTATTGGAGCCGCTGATCTTTCTTACGAACTGCAGCGACGCCGCGTGAATCTCTTCCTCCGTGACCGGCGGCTCGAAGTTGAATAGCGTCCTGATGTTTCTGCACATGTCACGCCACCTTGATCAGGCCATGGCCAGCTAATCGCTCGGCAGTCCCTCGATCTCCACGACTGGCCGGATTTCGACCGTGCCCAGGCGTGCCGCCGGAATCCGCTCGGCGATGCGGAGTGCCTCGTCGAGGTCCCTGGCGTCTACCAGGAAGAAGCCCCCGAGCTGCTCGCGCGTCTCGGCGAAGGGGCCGTCGGTCACCAGCCGTTTGCCGTCGCGGACCCGGACGCTGGTCGCTGTCGCCGTCGGGTGCAGCGGAGCGGTGGCGAGAAACTGCCCGGCAGACTTGAGGGTATGGGCAAGCTGCGCGGATTCCTGGTAACACTGCTCCCGCCCGACCTCGTCCCAGACCTGCTCATCACCGTAAATCAGCAGCATGTATTTCATGGGTTTGGCTTCCTTCCAGCCCGGCTAGCCGCCGGCCATGGCCCCCACGACCAGGAAAGGCTCGATTCCGGTCGCGACCGCGTCGGGCAGCGGGGCATCCGGCGGCTCGTGGGACAGATCCTGCTCGCAGGCGAAGAACCTCACAAACGGTCGGCGCCGCTGCGTCACGTGGTCGCGGATCGTCCCGCGCACCACCGGATAGCGCGTCTCAAGGGCGTCGAGAACGGCGCGCAGCGTAGCGGGACCTTCGACCTGAAGCTCCACCTCTCCGTCGACGCGCGCCAGCGTCCGCAGGTGTGCCGGCAGCACGACTCGGATCATGGCAGGGTCTGCACCTCGACCGACAGGACGGCCGGAAGGTCCCGGACGACGGGCGCCCACGTGTCGCCGGCGTCGGCCGATGCGTAAACCTGCCCGCCGGTGGTGCCGAAGTACACGCCGCACGAATCGAGCGAGTCGACAGCCATCGCGTCGCGCAGCACGTTCACGTAACAGTCGCTCTGCGGCAGCCCCTTCGTGAGCGCTTCCCACTCGTTGCCGCCGGTCCGGCTGCGGTACACCCGCAGCTTCCCATCGGGTGGGAAGTGCTCGGAGTCGTTCTTGATCGGGACGACGTAGATGGTCTCCGGCTCGTGCGCGTGAACGTCAATCGGGAACCCGAAGTCGGTCGGCAGGTTACCGCTGACCTCCTGCCACGACTCGCCGGCGTCGTCGCTGCGCATGACGTCCCAGTGCTTCTGCATGAACAGGACGTCCGGATGCGACGGATGCATCGCGATGCGGTGGACGCAGTGGCCGACCTCCGCATTCGGGTCGGGGATCTGTTCGGACTTCAGTCCACGATTGATCGGCCGCCAGGTCGTGCCGCCGTCGTCGGTCCGGAACGCGCCCGCGGCCGAAATGGCGATGAAGATCCGCTTGGGGTCGTTCGGATCCAGAAGGATGGTATGCAGGCACATCCCGCCGGCGCCCGGCTGCCACCGGGGACCCGAGCCGTGGCCGCGCAAGCCGGCGAGCTCCCGCCACGTCATCCCGCCGTCGACCGAACGGAACAGGGCCGCGTCTTCCACCCCGGCGTAGATGGTATCCGGATCGGTCAGCGACGGTTCGAGATGCCAGACCCGCGCGAACTCCCAGGGGTGCTGGGTGCCGTCGTACCACTGGTGAGTGCCGGGGACCCCGTCGTAGGCAAACTCCTTCCCCACCGGCTCCCACGTCTTGCCGCCGTCGTTGGAGCGCTGGATCAGCTGCCCGAACCAGCCGCTGGACTGCGACGCATACAGCCGGTCCGGGTCAGCGGGCGAACCCTTGAGGTGGTAGATCTCCCAGCCCGCAAAGTAGGGGCCACAGATGTCCCACCGTGCGCGCTTTGCGTCCGCTGTCAGGACGAACGCGCCCTTGCGTGTACCAACCAGTACCCGTACCCCACTCATCCCTCGCTCCTTTCCTAAGCGTCCGAAGACTCTCCGCGGTGAGCATCGCGCCCGCTCATAGTTTAGTCGAACGCGCCGCTGTCAGATCGACAGCTCCCCCAGCCTCCCCTCGATGAACCGCCGCTCCGGCGCCTGCCGGGCGAGGCCGAGCGCCCGCCCGTAGGACGCCCGCGCGTCCGCCGTTCGGCCCAGGCGGCGGCAGAGCTCCGCCCGCGCCGAGTGCGCCAGGTGATAGTCATCCAGGTCGCCGCGCGCCAGGATGGCGTCGATGAGCGCGAGGCCCGCCTGGGGGCCGTCGCGCATCGCCACCGCCACTGCACGGTTCAGGGCGACCACCGGCGACGGGTCCGCCCGCGCCAGCACGTCGTACAGCCCGACGATCTGCGCCCAGTCGGTCGCCCCGGGTTCCGCCGCCTCGGCGTGCACCGCGGCGATCGCCGCCTGGAGCGTGTACGGACCGAACCGGCGGGACGACAGCGCCCGCCTCACCAAGGCGGACCCTTCGGCGATCTGCTCCTGGTTCCAGAGCGTGCGATCCTGATCGTCCAGCAGAATCAGATCGCCGGTCGGCGAGGTGCGGGCGGTGCGCCGCGATTCGTGCAGCAGCATCAGCCCGAGCAGTCCCACCGCCTCGGGCTCGGGCAGCAGCTCGACCAGGAGCCGCCCCAGGCGGATCGCCTCGCCCGAGAGATCGTGCCGAGTGAGCGACGCCCCCGACGACGCGTAGTACCCCTCGTTGAACACCAGATACACCACGTGGAGCACCGAGTCCAGCCGCCCGGGCAGGTCGGCCCGCGAGGGCACCTGATAGGGGATCCGCGCGTGGCGGATCTTCGCCTTGGCCCGCACGATTCGCTGGGCGAGGGTCGGCGGCGCGGTGAGAAAGGCGTGCGCGATCTCCTCCGTGGTCAGCCCGCACACTTCGCGCAACGTCATCGCCACCTGCGCGTCGGGCGGGAGGGCCGGGTGGCAGCAGGTGAAAATCAGCCGGAGCCGGTCGTCCTCGACACCCTCGTCGTCCAGCACGGCGGGCTCGTTCGTGTCGGCAGCGAGCCGCTCGGCGATCGCTGCCAGCGACCGGTCGAACCGGGCGCGCCGGCGGATGCCGTCAATCGCCTTGAACCGGCCGGCGGAGACGAGCCACGCGCGGGGATTGGCAGGCACGCCGTCGCGCGGCCACCGTTCCAGGGCGGCGGTGAACCCGTCGTGCAGCGCCTCCTCGGCGAGGTCGAAGTCGCCGAGCAGGCGGATGAGGGTGGCGAGGACGCGGCGCGAGTCGGAGCGGTAGACGGAGTCTACGATCCCGCTCATCCGTTCGTCCGGCTTCATGGTTCGATCACGGCGGCACGCGGTCCCAGTGCCGCAGCAGGAACAGGGCGATGAAGGCGCCCAGCACGGGAACTCCCGCGATGAACAGGTGACTGACGGGGTCGTCCCAGGGGTTGAGGAGTTGCCGCCAGGTCACGACGACGCTGACCGCGTGCAGGGCCAGTGCGGCGCCGTAGGCAACGGTCCGGAAGAGTCCGAGGAACAGGCAGACGGCGAGGGCGATCTCCGCTGCGCCGAACAGATATCCCAGCGTCGGCGGCACCGAGAGTCCGTAGAAATGACCCCAGATGGCAACGGTGTTGTCCGGCACCACGAACTTCTCCAGCCCCCATTGAAGCAGAAACAGCCCCAGCGTGATCCGCAGGACCAGCAGTGCGCGGGATAAGGCCCGCGTGAGTGCGTCATCTGTCATGAGCGACCTCCGGAACGAAGAAGATGGTCCTCTCGGGCTTTCCCCGGCGGCGATTCGACGGCCTTCGTCGCCATCACGCGCCGGCTCCTCGACGCGATTACGACCGGAGACTCGGCGGTCTGGGCATCCCACCTCCTCGCCGCGATGGTTCATGACGGACGAGGAAGGCCGGGTGCGCGAAGGCGGCGGGTGGAGGCTGCTCGCGTCGCAGGTCACCGCGTTGCCGACACCCGTGCGCGGCCGCCGGCTGCCGCGCGGGCTCCTGAACGAGTACGCCGGCACGTACGGGCTGACGCCCGACATCGAGCTGACGATCGAAGCGACCGACGCCGGCCTCAGTCTCGTCCGCGCGTCGCGCCCGGCCGAGCGCCTGCACGCCCTCGACGAGCGGATCTTCGTGCGCTCTCACCCGCCGACGATGGCGAGGATGTTGCCGTCCGGGTCCTTGCACCATGCGTTCTTCAAGTTTCCCGACAGGTGTACGTCACCCTGTCGAGTGGTGCCGGGGAGGTCATACCGCTCGAAGCGGACACCCTTCGCCTTGAGGGCCTGCACGGCTCCTTCCACGTCATCGACGATCCAGGTGACGGCCGTCGCCTGGTTGGTCCCGGCGTACTGTGACTTATAGACCAGAATCTCGGAGTCTCCACTCTTGTACGTGAGCACGTCCTGCTCTTTCGTAGCGACGGGCTTCAGGCCAAGCATGCCTTCATAGAACTTCCCGGCAACGGCTATATCCGTCACTGCGATCGTAGCGATCGCATCCGTGTCGTTCAGCATCTCAACCTCCTCGTTCGGTTCATTTTACGTCCGGTCGCCCTGCCTGCCGCTGTGCTCCAGCTCCCAAATCGGCCGCACCTCGATGCTGCCGATGCGCGCCGCCGGGACCCTGGAGGCCACCTGGATGGCGTCGTTCAGGTCGCGAGCCTCGACCAGGTAGAACCCGGTGAGCTGCTCCTTCGTCTCGGCGAAGGGACCGTCGGTGACGGACAACCTGCCGTTCCGGACCCGCACGGTGGTGGCGGCCTGCACCGACTCGAGCGCCTCGGCGAGGATGAAATGACCGCTCCGGCGGAGCGCGTCGTCGTAGTCGAGGTGCTCGTCGATCAGCGCCTGCATATCGCTCGCGGACATGGCGTCGAGCGTCTTCTCCTCACTGTACACCAGGCACAGGTACTTCACAGCTCCCTCCGCATGAGGGTGAACCGTGCTGTGGACAGTACCTAGTCGAAGGAGGGAGCCCGGAATCGACATCAGCTCGCGGCACCAGCACCCACGCCCCGCAATCTGATGGCTCGCCGCGCGGATGTCGATTTCGCCGGCCGTCGTTCGACATATGAGTGTGATCGTCAAGGCCGCCGGCGTCTCATATCATCAAACCCGATCCGAGGCAGGCACGATGCAACTCGTCCCGTATCTCAACTTCAACGGCCAATGCGCCGAGGCATTCAGGTTCTACGAGCAGTGCCTCGGGGGCAAGATCGTCGGGATGCAGACTCATGGCGAGTCGCCGATCGCGGGTGACGTGCCGCCCGAATGGCACGATAAGATCATCCATGCCCGCCTGGAGGTGGGCGGCGCGGTGCTGATGGCCTCCGACAGCCCGCCCGAGTACTATGAGCGACCCCAAGGCCTCTACGTCGCCATCCAGATCGACGAACCGGCGGAGGCGGACCGTATCTTCCACGCGCTGGCGGACCGGGGGACGGTGAAGATGCCGATCCAGCAGACCTTCTGGGCCGCCCGGTTCGGCATGGTGGTCGATCGTTTCAGTACGCCCTGGATGGTCAACTGCGGCCAACCTGCCTGAGCTAAGGAGGAGACATGCCCTACGTTGACGGCTTCGTGCTGCCGGTGCCCAAGAGGAACGTGCAGGCTTACGTCCGGATGGCCCGGACGGCGGGCAAGGTGTGGCGCGAGCACGGCGCGCTCGAGTTCCGGGAGTGTGCCGGCGACGATCTCAAGACCCAAATGGGCATTCCGTTCCCGCGGACCGTCCGGGCCAAGCCGGGTGAGACCGTCTTCTTCTCCTGGATCGTGTACCGATCGCGGGCGCATCGCGATCGCGTCAACGCCAAGGTGATGAAGGACCCGCGCATCGCGAAGATGATGAACCCCAAGAACATGCCATTCGACGACCGGCGCATGGTCTACGGCGGATTCAAGGTGCTGGTAAACCTCTAACCGAGTGGCATCCCGCTACGACAGGTCCATCGTCGAAGGGCCGCTTCAACCGGCGGTCTGGAAGATCGCGTGGCCCACGATGCTCACGAACATGGTCGGCGGGCTGCAGGGGATCGTGGACCACGCGCTCGTCGGCCATCTCGTCGGCTACGCCGGCAATGCAGCGATCGGGGTGAGCTGGCAGGTCATCATCGTCGTCATCATCTTCATCTCCTCCTTGTTCACCGGGATGAGCGTGCTGGTGGCGCGCTTCGCCGGCGCGGGCGACGAGGAGAAAGTCAACCGCACCGTCTACCAGGCGTTTCTCACCTCGGCCGTTCTTTCTCTCGGCATCATTGCGCCGGTCGGATATCTCGCGTCGCCATGGCTGCTCGATCTGGTCAACGCTGCGCCGGCGGTGAAGGCCGAAGCGCTGCCGTTCATGCGCATCATGTTCCTCTTCAGCAGCGGCATGCTGGTCTTCTACCTGCTGAGCGGCGCGCTCCGCTCCGCCGGCGATGCGCGCACGCCGATGGTCCTCGGCTTCGTGCTGACGGCGCTGAACCTCGTGCTCAACATTCTCTTCATCAGCGGGTGGGGCCCGATCCCGCGGTTCGGGACGGCGGGCGCTGCCATCGGGACCGTGATCGCGTCGGGTCTCGTGGGGGCGTACGCGCTCTGGAAGCTGTGGCGGGGCGGCTGGGTCGTGTCATTTCCGCGCGGCCACGGCTGGCGTCCCGACTGGACCATCATCAAGTCGCTGTTCCGGTTCGGCCTCCCGACCGGCATCCAGGGGATCGCGATGAACATCGGCGGCGTGCTCCTGCTCGCGTTTATCGGTTCGCTGGCCCAGAGTGCGGCGGCGCAGGCGGCGTTCGCCGTCGGGTACTCGCAGCTCTTCTCCCTGATCACCTGGACGTCGATCGGACTCATGGGCGCGGCCGCCGCGGTCGCGGGGCAGAACCTGGGCGCGGGTCATCCCGACCGGGCCGAGAAGGCGGTGCACATCGCTGCGGGCTACGGCCTCGCCGGCGCGGCGCTGGTCGGATTCTTCTTCCTGTTCTTCCCGCGGCAGCTGCTGGCCGTCTTCGGCATGAACGAGCCGGCGGTCGTGGAGATCGGCGTGCAGCTCCTCCGCGTCCTCAGCGTGTCCGGGCTCCTGGTGGCCGTGGCGCTCACGTACACCGGCGGGCTGCAGGGGACGGGTGACACCAAGAGCCCGCTCTACATCTCCATCGTCTCGCAGATCCTCGTGCCCCTCGGCATCTGCTTCGTGATCCAGCAGACCGGCACGCTGGACCCGATCGACATCTGGATCGCGATTCTCGTCGGTCACGCAACGCGGTGCGCGCTGAGCGTGATTCGCTTCAATCAGGGAAAATGGCGCGGCATCGCGGTGGATATCGCGCCGAAAGGAAAGGAGAGCGCAGCATGACAACGATCGCCCCTGCAGTTCCGAGAATGGTCTCTCGAGCCGAGTGGCTCGTTGCCCGGAAGGAGCTGCTCGCCAGGGAGAAGGAGCTCACCCGTCAGCGGGACGCCCTGAACGCCGAACGCCGCAGCCTGCCGGCGGTCGAGATCGCCAAGGAGTACGTCTTCGAGGGGCCGGACGGCAAGGCGAGCCTGCTCGATCTGTTCGCCGGGCGTCGCCAGCTCATCGTGTACCATTTCATGTTCGACCCGAACGACCCGGTGTACCATTTCATGTTCGACCCGAACGACCCGCCTGCAGGCAAGTCCGGAGCGCCCTGGGACGAGGGCTGCCCGGGCTGCTCGCACGTGGCCGACAACATCCCCCACCTCGCGCATCTGCACGCCCGCGACACCTCGCTCGTGCTCGTGTCCCGGGCACCACTGGCCAAGATCGCGCCCTTCCAGGCGCGCATGGGCTGGACCGCCCCGTGGTACTCCTCGTTCGGGAGCGACTTCAACTACGACTTCCACGTCACGACCGACGACGCCGTCGCCCCCGTCGAGTACAACTACCAGGACCGGGCGACGCTCGACCGGAAGGGTGAGATCTATCACCTCAGCGGCGAGCAGCACGGCCTGAGCGTCTTCCTGCGCGAGGACCACCGCGTCTTCCACACGTACTCGACCTACGGGCGCGGCGTCGACATGCTCCTCTGCACCTACCAGTACCTCGACCTGACGCCGTTCGGCCGGGGGGAGGGATGGGGCGGGATGCCGGACCTCGGCCAGCAGGGGATGTCCTGGCTGCGTCACCACGACAAGTACAGCGAGCTTCGTTGAGAGTGGGACGCCGGCTGCGATTCGGGTGACGACCGCCGTCACCCATGGGCGACCGCCGCCCTGAGGCAGCGCTCGAGCAGGCGAGGGTCTCCGAAGCGTTCCGCACCGGCGGCGAATGCGGTGGTGGGGCCGCGCCACCGCAGGTCGTCCACATCGCGGAAGAGGGGCGCGTCGGCTCTGAGCGTGGCCAGATCCTTGAACAGGAGCGCCAGGTCACGGCGGTCTCCCAGGACCGAAGGCGGGAAGTCCTCTATGATGCCGTGTCGGTTCAGGAGCCGTGCCGCCGTGACCGGCCCGATACCCGGAATGCCCGGATAGCCGTCTGCGGCGTCGCCCACGAGGGCGAGGAAGTCAGGAATCAATAGGGGCTCCACACCGAATTTCTCGCGAACGCCGTCCGCATTACGGATCTTCTGCCCCTTGCGGTCAACCTGCACGACTCGATCGCCCCGGACGCACTGCGCCAGGTCTTTGTCGGGTGTCCAGATGCAGACTTGCTGCACGCCCTCATCTCCGGAGGCGATCCGCGCCGCGGAGGCAAGCCCGTCGTCCGCTTCCAACTCGATCATGGGCCACACAGCCACTCCCATGGCGGCGAGCGCGTCCTCGAGCGGGTGGAATTGCGCGAGGAGTGCGCGCTCGATGCCATCCCCCGTCTTGTAGCCAGACCAGAGACGGTTACGGAAGGACTCGATGACGTGATCGGTTGCCACCCCAACGTGCGTCGCTCCCGCCTCGATCATCTGCAACACGGTATGCAGCACGCCGGTCACGGCGCCGAAGGGCCGATCCTCGCCCTGGTTGAAACGGCGAAGGCCGTAGAAATGACGGAACAGCTCGTAGGTGCCGTCGATAAGATGAACGATCATGGGGCAGCGCAGACGCGATGTCGGGCAGGAGCCAACCATTCCTGGTTCGGCCCGCTCAAACGCAAGCAGGGGGTAGAGCCGATGACCAATGTCTTGCGTCTTGCATCCGCGGTGTGCGGCGGTCTCGTGCCGGCGCTGTCTGACTTGGCGGCGCAATTCCCGGCCGCGGTCGATCCACCCATAGGTATCTGGGCGAGCGAGACGAAGTTTGGTCCCGTCCTCAGCGGTGAGCTCACCGTCGCGCGCACGGGCTCGAGCTGGCGTGCCACTGCCTCGAACGCCGAGTCGAAGTTCCAGGTGACGGGTGACAGTGTTCGCTTCACCTTTCCCGGCAATCTTGGTGGGTTCCGCGGCGCACTGACCGACAATGGACGTGCGATCACCGGTTTCTGGCTGCAGCCGTCCGGAGAGACGGAGGACCGCCGGGATCCGGGCGGTTCGGGCCAGCCCTTCGCCACGCCGCTCGACTTGCGACTTGCGGGACACAACGTGTGGCGCGGCACGGTGCGGCCGCTGGAGGATCGCTTCACGCTATATCTGAAGATCTCTCGCAATGCCGAGGGAGCGCTCGTCGGCGCGTTCCGCAATCCCGAGATGAGCTCACACGGAGGATCGATGCAATTCCGCGTGAGCCAAAAGGGCGACTCGGTGCGGTTCAGCGTCCGGTTCGATACGACGCGTCCCCCCGAGATCCGGCACACCGCACTCGCATCGCCGGACCGGCTCCGGATCTTCTGGCCCGACCTGGGTCGGGTCGTGGACCTGACGCGCCGCACGCCGTCCGAGGCGGCGAGTTTCTTCCCGCGCCCGGGGGGCGAGCCGCCCTATGCGTACCGCAAGCCCCCCGCGACCGGGGACGGCTGGCCGACCGCCGGCGCCCACGATGTGGGCATGGACGAGGTAGCGCTCGCGCGCCTGGTCCAGAGGTTGATCGACGCCGATCCGGCCACCCGGCGTCCGGCGCTCATCCACTCCCTTCTGGTGGCCCGGCGCGGCAAGCTGGTGCTCGAGGAATACTTCTTCGGCTTCGATCGGGACACCCCGCACGACATGCGTTCGGTCGGCAAGACGTTCGGCTCCGTCATGCTGGGGGCGGCGATGATGCAGGGCGCGCGCCTGGCGCCCGACACGCCGATCTACGATCTGCTCGCCGGCAGGGGCCCGTTCGCGAACCCCGATCCGAGGAAGTCGCGGATCACGTTGGCCCATCTCATGACCCACACGTCGGGCCTCGCCTGCGACGACAACGATGACGAATCGCCCGGGAACGAAGGCACCATGCAGACCCAACGCCGGCAGCCCGACTGGTGGAAGTACACGCTCGATCTGCCGGTGGCACACGACCCGGGAAGTCGCTACGCCTATTGCTCGGCGAACATGAACCTCGTAGGCGCCGCGCTCACGACCGCGACCCGCACCTGGCTACCCGAGCTGTTCGAGCGCACGATCGCGCGCCCGCTGCAATTCGGTCCCCACCATTGGAACCTGATGCCGACCGGGGAAGGCTACCTCGGCGGCGGCGCGTTCGTGAGGCCAAGGGATCTCCTCAAGATCGGCCAGGTCTGGCTCGACGGCGGCGTGTGGCAGGGTCGGCGGATCGTCGATTCGTCCTGGGTGACCCGTTCGACCGCGCCGCGCGTGGAGATCTCGGAGGCGACCACCGGGCTCGACTCGAATCAGTTCCCGGAGTTCTACAATGAGAGCACGGTTGGCTATGCGTGGCATCTCTACCAGCTGCGCTCCGGGGAGCGCACCTATCGCGAATATGAGGCGAGCGGCAACGGCGGCCAGCTCCTGATCGTGCTTCCGGAGCTCGAGCTGGTGGTCGTCTTCACCGCGGGGAACTACATGCAGGGCGGAATCTGGGGGCGGTTCCGCGACCAGATCGTGCCCCGGGAGATCATTCCGGCCATCCGACGCTGAGGGGAACGCGTGGTGGTACGCCTTGAGGGACGGCTCCGATGTCAGCGAGCTCGAGGCCAGCCCGGGGGCGCCGATCCGCGCGCTCGGCCTGCCGCGATCGCGCTTTCACTTCCGGACGACGTACCAGTTGTTCTGGATGTCATGGGCGAGTTCATGCTTCTCCACGGATCGGAAGCCGGCGCGCTCGAGGTACTCGCGCGTTCTCTCCTCGCCCCACATCGCGCCCAGTCCCTCCCCACCCTGCGCCAGAGACACCGTCATGCAATGCATACACGACACCGTATAGAGGAACGTGCCGATCGGGTGGGCGACATTGTTGTAGACGTGGCTCGACCCTTTGATGTCTTGCATCAGATACACACCGTCACGCCTGAGCGCGCGATGAATGCCCTGCAATACATTGAGCGGTGCGGCTTGATCGTGCACCGCGTCAAACGTCGTGATGAAGGCGAACGACTCGGGCTCGGCTCTCTCGTGGAAGTCGCTCAGATCGATCGCGACGAACTCGATGTTCCGCAGTCCTTTGGCTGACGCGTCGTTGCCGGCAGCGGCGATCGCTTCCCCGGAAAGGTCCATTCCAACGAAGCTGCTCTTTGGAAACAGCTCGGCCAGCCGAATCATGATCCGGCCCTGACCGCATCCGACGTCGAGCGTCCGGATGCCGCGAGCCAGCTGATCGGCCAGGCCCGGCACGAGTGGAAGGATGTGTGACTCGAGTGAAGACACGACGGACTGACCGCTGTCTTCGGCCATCACCGCGTGGAACCGCGGGAACCTCTGATACGGAACGCCGCCGCCGTTCTTGAAGCATTCGACAATGTCGTCCTCCACACCGCCTAGGAGGGCGATGTACTGGGCGAAGACGGCGATGTTGGCCGCGGCGGCGGCCCGGGTCAAGAACGCCGCGTGTTCGGGCGGCAGACTGAAACGCAAAGTTCGGGAATCAACGTCGACGACACCGGCGGTGACCATTGCCCCGAGCCACTCGCGCACATAGCGCTCGTTCAAACCCGCCCGGACGGCGATCTCCCCCGAAGCCATCGGCGGCTGATCCCGCATCACATCGAAGAGACCAGTGCGGTGGCCGATCGAGGTCATGAGGCAGAACGCGCCGTTATTGAGCGCGCTCAACATACGGCCGCCAAAGGCTTCCGCCTTGTGCGAATCGACAGCGGAACTGGTTCCTGTCTCCGACACGGTTTGCTACCTCCCAAGAGGGTGGCGGGAGTCCGCCCAGCACCCCAGATCAGTGACGCGGCTCCATCGCTGGCGCCGGGTCCGCTGCGGCTGGTAGTTCGGAGGCTGATTCACGCACTCGCTACCGTCAGGCGAAATGGGACTCTATCTCATCATGGAACACCAGGAAGTCCGTTGGAAGGGGCCGCGCCCCCAGTTGGCGCAGCATCGTGGTTACTTGACCTCGATGATAGCTCGAGTGGTTCACGAGGTGATATACCTGCCGCCAGAGGGGGTAGTGCCAGGTCTGCCCCTGGAGATTCACGTACCGCGTGATCGAAAGAAGGCGTTCGGCCGTCACCGCCTCAATGAAGGCCCGCTGCTCGACCTCGACCTCTAACCATCGTGCTCTCAGGGCGTCCGGTCGCGGAAAGTCAGTAGCTTGGAAGACGGTCCGGGGCGATGTCCCCCTCCAGCGCTGAAGCCACAACCATTCGGCCCACACGATGTGCGTAAGGGTGTCGCGGACCGACGGATAGCTGCTGCCTAGATCCTTGACGAACTCTTCCGGGGTCAACCCAGAGACGGCGTCGAATACTCGGCCATTGGCCCAACGATTGTATCGATAGAGCTCCTGGACTGCCCTCACATCAATCATCTCGATGTTCTCCGATGGAGTGCCGCCGATCCGCGGCGCTCGCGGACGCGCGCTCGAGGAGCGGGTTGCGCTCGCGGGCGTTGCGCGTGAGCGGCCGCGCCACCGCAGCTCGTCCACATCGCGGAAGAGGGGCGCGTCGGTCCTGAGGGTTGCCAGGTCCTTGAACAGGAGCGCCAGGTCAGGGCGGTCTCCCAGGACCGAAGGCGGGAAGTCCTCTATGATGCCGTGTCGGTTGAGGAGCCGTGCCGCCGTGACCGGCCCGATACCCGGAATGCCTGGAAAGCCGTCTGCCGCGTCGCCAACGAGGGCGAGGAAGTCGGGATAAACAGATCGCGAAGCAGGATATCGCTCCAGGATTCCCGCTTGGGAAAAGGTCCCCCAGTTAGTTAGCGGTCATGCCCAGCAGCATCCAGACGCGAGATGGAGCACGTATACAACGGGAACCCAGCCCGCGACGTGGCTATCGTTGCCGGTGATCTTTGCGATTTGCGTGACGTAGATGAGGAAGGCTCCGCTGCCAACGAAGCCCAGCACAAAGGCCCCGAGCAGGAACCACCACCCTTCGCGTCGATGTCCAATAGCCGACGTCCCTTTCCGCCCTCCCTACACGACAGCCCCGATCGGCACGCCATCGCCGAACGACACCGCGTCGGTCCAAGCGAAGTCGCGGGACGTGCGCTGCGAGATCACCTGACCCGCGCACTTCAGCGTGCCCGTCATCCGGGCGCGCCCGGCCTCGACCCGCTTGAACCGCGCGTTCTGGATCACGAGGGTACCGGCCTCGACGGTGACCTCGAGCTCGAGCTGGAACGGGATCCTGCCGGCCGGCTCACCGTCGACGAATAACTCGATGTACGGGTCGTGGGTGGATTTGATCCGGTGGGTCCAGAGCGGAACGACGCTGATCCGGTCGGGCGGGAACTGCTTCGGGTCCGTGTATTTCGCGAACCGCTGGTGCGTCTTCCACGCGCCGACCAGGACGTCGGCCAGTGGCACGTCCACGAGGTGCTTGACCAGGTCCACCGTGCTCCTGGCGGCGCCGATCCAGAAGCCGGGCGAGGTACCCGCGCGCAGCACGTCGAGCGGCTTGAGCTCCACCATGACGCTTCGCGCCGCCTCGATCAGGTCGGCGGGCCTGAGGTCGGCCGGGTCAAAGCGAAAGCGCAAAGAGTCCGGCGAGCCGTTCATGTCATCCCTTCCTCCGCTGTCGGCGGCGCGTCGTCCACGACGACGACCCGCCCGCCGGGATCCGGTCGCGCCGCCAGGCGCAGGTCATCGCGCCCCAGCGACTCGGCCCCTTCGACGATCGTCTGCCGGCCGCGGTCGTAACACGGCCGGGATCCGAACCGCTTCCGCCGGCGCCAATCGCGAATTCGCCGGATCGCGGCCGGCGTGGAAGCGGCGCCTCCTCCCACCACCAGCCCACCAGCCATCGCGAGGAGCCACAGCGGCGGCCACACGCCGACCCAGACGCGCACCACCATGCCAGGGGCCACCACCGTGCCGCCCAGCGGATCCTGGCGGACGACCATCCCGTCCTCGCTCCTGGCGGCATCGGTTTCGATTCGCTCGACGTGGAGGGGAACGTGCCCCAGCAGCGAGTCGGCAGTCGCCAGCCGTTTGCCGACGACGTTGGGGACTAGAAGTGGCGGCCGGAGCGTATCTGCCGGTGGCGGCCGCAGCGTATCCGGCTGCGGTCCAACCGCCGTCTCGATCGTGTCGCGAGTCGGCGGCGGGGGCGGGGGCGGGGGCGGCGGCGGAACGAGTGGAATCGCTATGGTGAGCCCGACCGGCGCGCCTCGAGGGGCGGGCGATCCTGGCGTCGGCTGCTGCGCCACGACCGTGCGGCGTCCGCCGGCGCGCTCGACATACCGGACCTGGCCTAGCGCCAGACTGTCTCGCCTGAGCGTACCGATCGCACCGGCCAGGCTGCTGTCGATGACGCTGGGAACGTTGACGGTCGGGATCGGCGCCACCACCCGGAGCGCGACGGCGCTGCCAGGCGGCACCCGTGCTCCGCTCCGCGGATGCTGGGAGTCTACGAGTCCGGGAGCCCCGAGCCGCAGCACCGAGTCCACCTGACCCACCGAGAGCTTGGCCGCCCGGATGCTCTCGATCGCGGCGGTAGCGCTGCTGCCGATCAGGCCGGGTACGGTGACGAGCTGCCTCTGCGCGGCCACGTCGAGTGCCACGCTGGTTCCCGGCCGCACCACGCTCCCCGCCGGCGGGTGCTGCGCGAGCACCCTGCGCGGCTCGGCATCCGACTCCACGGGGTTCACCGGTGCGGCCGCGAGTCCGGCCTCCTTGAGCGTGGCGACGGCCGCGGGGAGGAGGCTGTCTACCACCGGTGGAACCCTGACCTCGCGGCGCACGCCGACGGTTACCCGCACCGGGGCGCCGGGGGAGACCCGTTGCCGGGCGCGTGGGTCCTGACGGATGACTCGACCGGTGTCGCCGTCGGTCGGCACCGGTTCCACCGCACCGAGCGCGAGGCCGGCTGCCTCGAGCACTCGTGCAGCTCCCGCGAGCGAGCTGTCGCGAAGGTTCGGTACGACGACCCCCGGCGCGTAACCGAAGAGGAGATCGACCCGACTGCCTCGCGGGACTCGCGTCCCCGCGCGCGGAGACTGCCGTACCACGCCGCCGGTGCTCTGATCGTCGCGTACCGAGTCTGTCCGCCCCAAGCTCAGCTTGGTGAGGGCCAGCACGATCGCGGCGCTGACGCGGGTCTGGCCGAGCAGATCGGGAACGGTCACCGAGTCAACTCGCGGCGGCCCATCGTCCTGGGGCCGTACATCGTCCTGGGGCCGCACATCGTCCTGCGGCCGTACATCGTCCTGGGGCCGCACATCGTCCTGCGGCCGCACCACGTCGGGCCGCACCACGTCGGGCCGCACCACGTCGGGCCGCACAATGCCTGGCCGCACATCGTCGGGCTGGCGGGTCCGCACCGCGACGACCACGTCGACCACTCGCCCGGAAGCGACGACGCTATCGGCCGGCACGGATTGCCGGATAACTGTCCCGGTTGCAAGCGGCGAGGCGGCGCGGTGGATCTGGCCGAGGCGGAGCTTCGCCTGCTCGAGAAGTCGTCGGGCGTCGGCCAGGGAATGACCGACGAGGCCGGGCACCCGGACGCCCTGCACAACCCGAGCGGCCGCCGTCGGTCGCTGCTGCACGGCGTCGGCCGCGCTGGCTAGCAGCGTGGACAGCGCGAACGCCGTGGCGAGCTTACGCAGGAGGCCCATACGTGGACGTCCCGCTTTCCGATAGCGGGTCTGCCAATCTGGAGTCGAGGTCCACCGAGCGTTAGGGCGATTTTGCGACACGGAGGGGTGCAAATGCGACACGGCGCGGAGCGTGTCGCATTTGCAC
>JBOHSN010000014.1:0-52845 GCA_050733215.1 Gemmatimonadales bacterium | reverse complement strand
GGCCACCGCCCAAGGCCACACCGGGGCCGCGGGCCTTGCCCGTGCCGGAGGTGCACGGCGCGAGTGTGCGCGAGGCCGCGCTGGCGCTCCACCGGCTGGGGTTCCAGGTGGACCTGCGTGGCCTGGGGCGCGTGGCGCGCACGTCGCCGGCCGCCGGGCAGTCAGCTGCCGCGGGGTCCACCGTGGTCGTGTGGGCCGGCTCGTGAGCCTCACCTGGGACGAGTTGGCAGCCGAGCTGCACCGCGCCGACCTGTTCGTCGCGGTCGCTGGAACGCCCGGGCCGCTCACCGCGATCACCAGCGACAGCCGGAGCACGACGGGCGGCAGCCTGTACGTGGCGGTGCGCGGCTCGCAGGCCGACGGGCACCGGTTCGTGCTCGATGCCGTGGCGCGCGGGGCGGCGGCGATCATCGTGGAGTCTCCGCAGCAGGCCGGTGTGCCGGAGATCCTCGTGCGCGACGGCCGCCGCGCCGCGATTGCGCTGGCGAGCGCGTGGTACGGCTACCCCGCCCGCCGGCTCCGGCTGATCGGCATCACCGGCACCAACGGCAAGACCACCACCGCCGCGCTCGTGCGCCATCTCCTGAACGCGCGCGGCACGGCGGGCAGCATCGGCACCATCGGGGCGGTGGACGGAAACGGCGGGTCGGTGCTTTCCACGGCGGGGACGCTCACCACGCCGGGCCCGGTCGATCTCCAGGCGACGCTCGCCGCGCTGGTGAGCCGGGGGGTCACCGACGTGGCGATGGAGGCCTCGTCGCACAGCCTCGATCAGGGTCGGCTCGATGGTCTCACTTTCGCCGCGGGCGTGTTCACCAACTTGACCCGGGATCATCTCGACTACCACGGGAACATGGAGGCGTACCTGGCAGCCAAGCTTAAGCTGGCGGGTTTGCTGGGCGTGAGCGGCGTGGAGGTCACGAGCGCGGATGACCCGGCGTGGCGTGCGCTCGCGCCGGCCGCGCGCCGGGTGACCTTCGGTGTCCACCCGGACGCGGACCTGAGGGCGTGCGACGTGCGGCTGGACGCCCGCGGCAGCCGCTTCGCGCTGAGCGGCTGCTTCGGCCAGGCGGCGGCGGAGCTGCCGGTGCTGGGCGATTTCAACGTCTCCAACGCGCTCGCCGCGGCGGCGTGTGCGCTTGCGCTGGGGCAACCGCTGGTGGATGTCGTCGCACGGCTGGCGAGCGCGCCGCAGGTGCCGGGGCGCATGGAACGGCTGGCGGACCACCCGTGTGTGGTGCTCCGCGACTACGCGCATACGCCCGACGCCCTCGAGCGGGCGCTCCGGACGCTCCAGCCGCTGACCCAGGGGCGGCTGATGGTCGTGTTCGGCTGCGGTGGCGACCGCGACCGCGGCAAGCGGCCGCTCATGGGGCGGGTGGCGGCAGAACTGTCGGACCTCGCCGTGGTCACGTCCGACAACCCGCGGAGCGAGAGTCCCGAGGCGATCATCGATCAAATCGAGGAGGGGATGGCGGGCACCCCGCATCTCCGAATCGTGGACCGGTTCGAGGCGATTCGCCGGGTCCTGCGCGAGGCGGCCCCCGACGACACCATCCTGCTCGCGGGAAAGGGCCATGAGACCTATCAGATCGTGGGCACGGAGCGCCGGCCGTTCGACGAGCGGGAGATCGTTGGACGGCTCGTGAGCGGTGAGCGGTGAGCGGTGAGCGGGAGGTGACCCATACGCCGCCCTGGTCCGAAGCGGAGGTTCGCGCAGCGCTCCGTGTCGGCCAGGAACCACCGCTCACCGCTCACCGCTCACCGCTCACCTTTTCAGAAATCTCGACCGACACTCGCACCCTGCGCCCCGGCGCACTGTTCGTGGCGCTCCGGGGCGAGCGGTTCGACGGCCACGACCACCTCGAGGCTGCGGCGCGCGCCGGCGCCGCGGCGGCCGTGGTGCGCCGGGGCACGCCACCCGTTGCCGGGCTGGCGCTCATCGAAGTGGACGACACGCTCGGCGCGTACGGCGATCTGGCCCACGCACGGCGCGGGCGGATCGCGGGGCCCGTCATCGCGATCACCGGCACCAACGGGAAGACCAGCACCAAGGAGATGCTCGCCGCGGTGCTCCGCACCCGGTACCGCACGCACGCCACGCGGGCGAATCTCAACAATCTGGTGGGGGTGCCGCTTACGATCCTGGAGGCGCCCGCGGATACGGAGGCGCTGGTGGTTGAAGCCGGCGCCAACGCGCCGGGTGAGATTGCGCGCTACCGCGAGATCATCGATCCGACGATCGCGGTGGTCACCAATATCGGCGAAGGACACGTGGAGGGCTTCGGCTCGCTCGACGGCGTGCTGCGGGAGAAGCTCTCGCTGCTGCGCGACGTGCCGCTCGCGGTGGTCGGCGCCACCCCGGGCGGTCTTGCCGAACGCGCGCGCAGCCTGGCGCGGCGGGTGATCGGCGGTCCGGACAGTCCGTGCGAGGCGCGCGTGAGCACCGACGATCGGGGCCGGCCCACGGTCGAGGTGGGTGGACGGCGCTTCACCATCCCGTATCCCGGGCGCCATCTCGCGGCGAATGCGCTGCTCGCCTGGGCCGTCGCGGAGGAGCTGGGGCTCGACCTGGACGGGTGCGCGGGCGCGCTCGACGCGCTCGTGCTGCCCGGCGGCCGGAGCGAGCTCCGCCAGGAGGGCGGGCTGACGATCCTGAACGACTGCTACAACGCGAACCCGCCGTCGTTTCTCGCCGCGATCGCCACGGCACGCGAGCTCCGGCGCGGCCGGCGGCTGGTGTTCGTAGCGGGAACGATGCGCGAGCTCGGGGCCGAGGCACCGCGGCTCCACGCGTCGGTGGCGCACGCGCTGGTGACACTCGCGCCCGACCTGCTGGCGGCCGTCGGCGACTTCGTGCCCGCGCTCGCTCCGCACGCCGCCGCGCTTGGCGACCGGCTGATCACGGCGCCGGACGCCGAAGCGATCGGGCCGCTGGTGGCGGCGCGGCTCGAGGGAGACGAGGTCGTGGTGCTGAAGGCATCCCGCGGCGTGACACTCGAACGTATACTTCCGCTCCTGCTCGCGCGCGCGCACCGGTCCTGACCGAGGCCTGATGCTCTATCACCTGCTCGCACCGCTCGGCAAGCACTTCATCATCTTCAATCTCTTCAACTACATCTCGTTTCGGGCAGCCGGCGCCACGGTCACGGCACTGTTGCTTGCCTTCGTGGCCGGGCCGCCGATCATTGCCCGGCTCCGCGCGCGGAAAGTCGGGCAGGTGATCCGCGCCGAGGGACCCGCGAGCCATCAGGTGAAGCGGGGTACCCCCACGATGGGCGGGCTCATCATCCTGCTCGCCACGATCGTGCCCACGCTGCTGTGGGCGCCGCTCACCAACCGGTTCGTGCTGGTCGCGATGATCTCGACCCTCTGGATGGGGTGCATCGGGTTCATCGACGACTACCTCAAGATCGTACAGGGGAAGTCGCGCGGGCTGGTCGCCAAGTACAAGCTGATCGGCCAGTGCACGTTCGGCGTGCTGCTCGGTCTTCTGCTGCTCGCGTGGCCCGTCGTGCCGGCCGACGTGATCCCGCCGACGGCCACCACACTGCCGTTCTTCAAGTACCTCGTGGTCAACTTCTCACCGTGGCTGTTCGTGGTGTTCGTGACCCTCGTGATCACCGGCACGAGCAACGCGGTGAACCTCACCGACGGGCTCGACGGGCTGGCCACCGGGCTCGCGGGGATCGCGGCGTTCGGCTTCGCGGTATTCGCCTATCTCTTCGGGCGGGTGGACACCACCACCTACCTCAACCTCTTCTACCTCCCGGGCGCGGGCGAGCTCACCGTCTTCTGCGCGGCGCTGATGGGCGGGACGATCGGCTTCCTCTGGTTCAACGCGCATCCGGCGGAAGTCTTCATGGGCGACACCGGAAGCCTCGCGATCGGTGGCGCGCTCGGGACGGTAGCGATCCTGCTCAAGGCCGAGTTCCTGCTGCTCCTGATCGGCGGGGTCTTCGTCGCGGAGGCGCTGTCGGTGATGGCCCAGACCGGCACCTACAAGTGGCACAAGCGCACCCGCGGCAAGGAGTACGCGGATGCGCACCGGATCTTCCGGATGGCGCCGCTGCACCACCACTTCGAGAAGCTGGGCTGGGCCGAGACCACCGTGGTCACCCGGTTCTACATTCTGGGCCTGCTGTGCGCGCTGCTCGCGCTCTCAACGCTCAAGGTGCGCTGATGATCGCGGAGTGGCGGGCGAGCGGCCGGCCGGTGGCCGTGGTGGGACTCGCCCGGAGCGGAGTGGCGGCGACCCTGCTCCTTCGCGAGCGCGGGATACCGGTGTACGCCTCGGATGCCGCACCGCCGGAGCGGCTGGAGGAACCGGCCCGCGAGCTCCGCGCGGCTGGCGCGGACGTCGAGCTCGGCCGGCACGACCTGGCGCGCATTGCCCGGGCGGTCGCCGTCGTCGTGTCGCCCGGGGTGCCGCCGGACGTGCCGCCGCTCGCGGCCGCGCGGGCCGCCGCGGTGCCGGTCTACGCGGAGGTGGACGTTGGATTCACCGAGCTGCGCGGTACCCGCGCGATCGCCATCACCGGTACCAACGGCAAGACGACCACGACGTCGCTCGTGGCGCACCTGCTCCGGACGGCCGGTGTGCGCGCCGAGGCGGCCGGGAACATCGGGCGGCCACTATGCGAGATGGTGCGGGCCGGGGACGCCCCGGACTGGGTGTCCCTGGAGCTCTCGAGCTTTCAGCTGCACGACGCCCCCCACATGAATCCGGCCGTCGGCCTGCTGACGAACCTCGCGCCCAACCACCTCGACCGCTACGGGACACTCGAGGAGTACTACCACGACAAGGCCCGGCTCTTCGCGAATGCGCATGCCGGCTCCGCCTGGGTGACGAATGCCGACGACCCAGCGGTGCAGCAGCTGGCCCGCGCCGTGTCCGGGACCCATCTCCGCTTCTCCACGCAGGCTCGTGCCGACGGCTGGTACGACCGGGGGCAAGGCCGCCTGATGCTGGCCGACACCGCCCTCCTGCTGCGCCACGAGCTCCCGCTGCTCGGCGACCACAACGTGGCCAACGCGCTCGCCGCGGCGCTTGCGGCGCGCCGTGCCGGCCTGGATGCCCCGGCGATCGCGGCCGGCCTCCGGAGCTTCCGCGCGATCCCGCACCGCGTGGAGCCGGTGCGCGAGGTGGACGGCGTGCTGTGGATCAACGATTCCAAGTCCACCAACGTGACCTCCACCGAGGTGGCGATCGCCGCCCTCGACCGGCCATTCGTTCTCCTGCTCGGCGGTCGGCACAAGGGCGAGCCGTACACCCGGCTGGCCGAGGTGCTCCGACCCGACTGCCGCGCGGTGATCGCGTACGGGGAGGCGCGGCCGCTCATCGAGCGCGACCTGGGTAGCGTGCTGCCGGTGGTCGCGGCCGGCACGTTCGACGAGGTGCTCGCCAGGGCGCGTGGGCTCGCCCGGCCGGGAGACGCCGTGCTGCTGTCGCCGGCGTGCTCCAGCTACGATATGTTCGACAACTACGAGCAGCGCGGCGACCGGTTCCGCACCGCGGTGGAGGCGATGTAGTGCCGCAGATGCGCCACCCCGGCGAGCTCCGCTGGGAGACCCGGCTTCTCGCGTTGGTCACGCTGGTGCTGCTCGCCATCGGCCTCGTGTCGATCTACGGCGCGGCCAGCCTCATCACGAAGAACGGCGAGAACGTCGGCGCCGCGCTTGCGTTTCGGCAGCTCACCGGCGCCCTGATCGGCGGCGTCCTCCTGGTGATACTCTCGCGGCTCGACTACTGGCGCTGGCGCGACTGGGCCTGGCCGGCTCTGGGCATCACGCTCGCGATCCTGATCATTCCCCTGCTGCCGTTCACCCGAAGCATCTCGCCCACCCTCAACGGCGCGCGGCGCTGGATCGATGCCGGCCCGTTCAACTTCCAGCCCTCCGAGATCGCGCGCATCGTGGTGGTGATCTGGTGTGCCATGCTCGCGTCGAAGAAGGGCGAGCAGGTGCGCGAGTTCAAGAACGGCGTCCTGCCGTTCATCGTGGTGCTCGGCCTGGTCTCGCTCCTGATCATGCTCGAGCCGAACCTGTCCATGGCTACGCTGGTGGCCATGCTCGGCGGGGTGGTGCTCTTCGCGGCCGGCGCCAAGATCGGACATTTCATGCTCCTCGGCATCGCCACCGTGCTGCTCGTGTTCCACCAGATTCGCGACGCGCAGTACCGGCTCGCCCGGCTGGTCACGTTCCTGAATCCCGGCGAGGGAAGCCTCGAGGGCGGCTTTCAGGTCCATCAGTCGCTGCTCGGCATCGGCTCGGGGCAATTGCTCGGCGTGGGGTTCGGGGAGGGCCAGCAAAAGCTGGGCTATCTGCCGTACGCGTACTCGGACTTCCTGTTCAGCACCATCGGCGAAGAATGGGGATTCATCGGGGTGTGCGTCGTCGTCGCCCTGTACGGCACGTTCGTCTGGCTGGGCTTCCGCATCGCCCGGAGCACCGCCGACCCGTTCGGGCAGTATCTCGCGGTGGGACTCACCGCGACGGTGGGACTGACGGCGTTCATGCACATGGCGGTCACGCTCGGGCTGATGCCGACCACCGGTCTTACGCTGCCGTTCATGTCGTACGGCCGGTCGAGCCAGGTGATGTCGCTGGCGGCGACGGGCGTTCTGATCAACATCGGGCGGTTGCGGTGGAGACCACCAGCGAAGAGCAGAAGAGCCGAAGAGCAGAGGAGCAGCGGCGCTCACGCGCGGGTCAGCGGCGCGCACCAGCGCGTGGGAAGCCGATGAGTGACGAACCATCCGCTCTTCCGCTCTTCGGCTCTTCCGCTCTTCGCGTCATTATCGCCGGCGGCGGCACCGGGGGCCACCTGATGCCCGCGCTCGCCATCGCCGAAGCGGTCCGCGAGCTCGCACCCGAGGTCGAGCCTGTGCTCGTGGGTGCCGAGCGCGGCGTGGAAGCGAAGGTCCTCCCGACCCGGGACTTTCGCTTTCATCTGCTGCCCACCGAGCCGATTTACCGGCGGCAGTGGTGGAAGAACTACCGCTGGCCCGTGCTCGCCGGGCGGCTGCTGGGCCGGATCTCGCGCCTGCTCGACGCCGAGCGTCCGGCCGCCGTGCTGGGCACCGGCGGGTATGCGTCGGGCCCGGTGGTGTTCCTCGCCGGCCGTCGCGGGATTCCGACCGCCATCCAGGAGCAGAATGCGTTTCCGGGGCTGGCCTCGCGATGGCTCAGCCGGCGAGTGCGCCACGCCTACCTCGGTCTGCCCGAGCTGCGCCGCATGCTCCGCTTCGGCGAGGGCACCGAGGTGTACGACACCGGCAATCCGGTGGTGCCGCCGACGCCGGAGCGCCGCGACGGCTCGATGGCGCGATTCGGGATCGCGCCTGGCCGGCCGGTCGTGCTGATCACCGGAGGCAGTCAGGGCGCGCTCGCGCTGAACCGTGCGACGGCCGGGTGGATCGCCAGTGGTCGGGCCGCCGGGAAAGCCCTGCTCTGGGTGACGGGACGCGGCACGCACGCGGAATTCGCCGCGTTCCACCGACCGCCGGAGGTGCACGTCGTCGATTTTCTCGACCCGATGGCCGACGCGTACGCGGTCGCGGATCTGGTGGTCTCGCGGGCGGGGATGATCACGGTGGCCGAGTTGTGCGCGTGGGGGCTCGCGAGCATCCTGATCCCGCTGCCCACGGCCGCGGCCGATCACCAGAGCCACAACGCCCGGGTGCTCGGGGACGCAGGCGCCGCGGAGGTGCTGACCCAGCGCGATCTGACGCCGGACAGTCTAGGGGACCGAATCGAGCGGCTGCTGGCCGATGCGCCGGCTCGGGAACGGCTCGCCGCGGCCGCCCGGAACCGCGGTCGGCCGCACGCATCGCGCGACATTGCGTCCAAACTCTTGACACTCGCCGGGGCGCCGCAGACTGTTGCAAACCGTCGTGCGAATCTAGATTAGCGCATCCTCATGAACCTGTTCGACTCCGCGGACCCGCGGCCGGTTCACTTCCTCGGCATCGGCGGCGCCGGAATGAGCGGGCTGGCACTCCTCGCCTGCCGCCGCGGAGTCGCCGTCACCGGATGTGACGCGGATCCGACCGGCGCGGCCGACCTCGCCGCGCTCGGTGTTCGGGTGTTCACCGGTCACGACCCATCGCACGTCGAAGGCTCACGGGCCGTCGTCTACACCGCGGCGGTACCGGAAGAGCACGCCGAGCTCGCCCGCGCGCGTGCCCTGCAGCTCGCCGTGGTGCCCCGCAAAGTGGCGCTGGGCGACCTGGTGGCCGGCCGCCAGACGGTGGCGGTGAGCGGGACGCATGGCAAGACGACGACCACGGTCATGGCCACCGAGGTACTGGCGGCCATGGGCGCCGAGCCTACCGGGCTGGCGGGCGGCCGGGTGAGCGCCTGGGGCGGAAACGCGCGGATCGGCTCCGACCAGCTGTTCGTCATCGAGGCCGACGAGTACGACAAGGCGTTTCTGACGCTCCAGCCGTCGGTGGCCATCGTCAACAACGTGGAGCCGGACCACCTGGAGTGCTACGGTTCGGTGGAGGCGCTCGACGATGCGTTCGCCGAGTTCGCTGGGCGGGCGTCGCTGGTGCTGGCCGGGGCCGATGACCCCGGCGCCAGGCGCATCGCCGAGCGGATCGGGCCCAGGGCGCGGACGTTCGGCACCGCAGCCGACGCCGACATCCGGATTGCCGATGTCCGGCAGTCGGCCGCCGAGACGGCGGCGCGGGTGACGTTCCTCGGGGGCGAGACCGTCACCGTCCGGCTCCAGGTACCGGGCCTGCACAATCTCCGGAACGCGGTCGGCGCGCTGGCGGCGGCGCTTCACTACGAGCCCTGTCGCGCCGCAGCAGGGCTCGAGGCACTCGCGCGGTTCACCGGGGTGGGGCGGCGGTTCGAGCGCCTGGGCGAGCACGGCGGTGTCGAAATCGTTGACGACTACGCGCACCACCCGTCCGAGCTGGTCGCGACGCTCGCGGCGGCGCGCCAGGCGTTTCCGGGCCGGCGGCTGGTCGCCGTGTTCCAGCCGCATCTCTTCTCCCGCACGGCGGCGCACGCCGGCGCGATGGGCGAGGCGCTCGCCGCCGCGGATCTCGTGGTCGTCACGGAAATCTACGGGGCGCGCGAGCAGCCCATCGCGGGGGTGAGCGGGCGCCAGGTGGCCGAGGCGGCGGAGCGGGCCGGAGCCGCTACCGTGTTCGAGGGAGAGCGCCCCGCGGTGGGTCGGCGGGTGCTCGGACTGGTGCGCGCCGGGGACGTCGTGCTCACGCTCGGCGCCGGCGATATCACGCGGGTCGGTCCGGAGCTGGTGCGGTGGCTGCGCGCCGCCTGAGGGAACGGGTCGCCGCGCGGCTCGCCCGGCCCAGCGCCCGCGCCGCCGGCTTGAGCGGCGCGGCGCTGGCCGGACTCACGCTCCTCTGGTTCGCCGGCCCCCTGGTGCTGAACCGGATGGAGTTCTTCCGCATCCGCCGGATCGAGGTGTCGGGCGCCCGGCATCACGCCCCCCGCGCGGTGGTGGACGCGTTGATGCTCGGCCGGCGCTCGAGCGTCTTCGACGATCTCGGGGGGATGGAGCGCCGGGTCGCGCGGCTCCCGGGGGTGGAGAACGCCGAGGTCGGGCGCCGCCTCCCCGGCACGTTGCTGGTGACGGTGGTCGAGACCGAGCCGGTGGCGCTCGCCCCGCAACGGAACGGCCGCCTCGTCCCGATCGACCTGCGCGGACGCCTGCTGCCGTATGACCCGGCGGAGGCCGCGCCCGACCTCCCCATCGCGGCAAGCGCCGACTCGCTGTTGGCCCGGGTCCTCGGTATCGTGCGGGAGGCCGATCCCTCGCTCTTCGCGCGGCTGGCGACCGGCACCCGGGTGCGTGACGACATCCTGCTGGAGGCTGACGGCCGCCGCCTCTGGTTCACTGGAACGGCCACGGCGGAGGACGTACGAGGGGTGACGGCAGTGGCGGAGGACCTCGCGCGCAAGCGACGCGCCTGGGAGGAGCTCGACGCACGGTTCGCCGGACAGGTGATCGTCCGGGGGATCGGGGCGGGGGCATGACGTCGCAGCCGCACCGGTTGGTCGCCGCGCTCGATCTCGGCTCCAGCAAGGTCGTCGCGATCATCGCGGAAGTGGCGGGCGAGGGCCGCGACGCGGGCGCCAAGATTCTCGGGCTGGGCTTCGAACGGAGCAACGGCATCCGCCGGGGCGTCGTGCGCGACATCGAGGAAGCCACCCGCGCCATCGACAAGGCGATGCGCGACGCCCAGCGGATGGCCGGCGTGGAGGTCGGCACGGTCTACTGCGGTATCGCCGGCGAGCACGTGGCGGGGCGGAGCTCCCACGGGATGGTGTCGGTGACGGGCGACGAGATCCGCACCAGCGACGTCGCCCGGGTCAACGATATGGCGAGCAACATCTCGTTCGGGCGGGACCACGAGCTGCTGCACGCGATTCCGCAGGACTACCTGATCGACCAGCAGGGCGGCATCAACGAGCCGATCGGCATGACCGGCTCGCGACTCGAGGCCGAGGTCTATCTGGTGACGGTGCTCTCGAGCGTGCTCCAGAACCTGCGGAAGTGCGTCGAGCGCTCCGGCTATCACGTGGGCGAGTTCGTGCTCGAGCCGCTCGCCGCCTCGCTCGCGGTGCTCACCGCCGACGAGGTGGAGCTGGGCTGCGCCCTGGTGGAGCTCGGGGGCGGGTCCACCAACATTTCGATCTTCCAGAGCGGGAAGATCCGGCACACCGGATCGCTGCTCTGCGCGGGCGGCCACGTGACCGGCGACATCGTGCACGGACTCCAGGTCACCCAGCTCGACGCCGAGCGGCTCCGGGAGCGATACGGCGCCGCCTACGAACCGCTGGTGCCCGAGAGCGACGTCATCGAGCTGCCCAGTACCCCGGGCCAGGGAGCGCGATCCGCCCAGCGACGCGTGTTGGCGCACATCATGCACATGCGCTTTCAGGAAGTCCTCGAGTATGCGCAAGACGAGATCAGTCGCGCTGGGTATCACCAGCGGCTTCCCGCAGGAGTTATCTTGTCCGGCGGTGGCGCGCTGACCCCCGGCATCGTAGAGCTGGCGCGAGACGTTTTCGCCATGCCGGCTCGCTGTGGCGTTCCCGGGCAGAGGCTCCGGGGTCTCGCGGACAGCGTCGAATCGCCGCGGATGGCGGTAGCGGCGGGGCTCGCGCTGTACGGCGCCCGACAGATTGCGCTTGGGAGCGGTTTCGGCTCCGGGACCCGGCGGTCGCCGGCCGTGGAGCGGGTGTTCGGTCCGGTCAAGCGCTGGCTGCAGGACTTCTTCTGAGTCGCACCGAGGGACACCATGATTTTTGAGCTCGAGGAGAGCGGCGGCTCGCAGATCGCCAAGATGAAGGTGATCGGCGTCGGGGGTGGCGGGGGGAATGCGGTCAACCGCATGATCGACGAACGGCTGGAAGGCGTCGAGTTCATCTCGGTGAACACCGACTCCCAGGCGCTCCGCACTTCCAAGGCCGACTTCAAGATCCAGATCGGCCGGAAGCTCACCCGGGGACTTGGTGCGGGTGCCAGGCCCGAGATCGGGCGCCAGGCGATCGAGGAGAACAAGAACGAGGTGGCCGATCTGGTCCAGGGCGCCGACATGGTGTTCGTCACCTGCGGCATGGGCGGCGGCACCGGCACCGGAGCGGCGCCGGTCGTAGCGGCGCTGGCCCGGGAGTCCGGGGCGCTGACGGTCGGCATCGTGACCAAGCCGTTTCTGTTCGAGGGGCGCCGCCGCATGCGCCAGGCCGAGACCGGTATCTCGGAGATGCGGAAGAACGTGGACACCATGATCGTGGTGCCCAACGAGCGACTCCTCGCCGTGGTCGGCAAGGGCATCCCGTTCCAGGACGCCCTCAAGAAGGCCGACGAAGTGCTGCTCCACGCCACCCAGGGTATCTCGAGCCTCATCACCAGCACCGGCATCATCAACGTCGACTTCGCCGACGTCCGCACCATCATGCAGAACGGCGGCGCCGCGCTGATGGGCACTGGCGTGGGCCGGGGGGAGAACCGGGCGCTCGAGGCGGCCCAGATGGCCATCTCCAGCCCGCTGCTCGACAACATCTCCATTGCCGGCGCCACCGGCGTGCTGATCAACATCATCGGCGGCGACGATCTGACCCTGGGTGAGACCACCCAGATCAACGACATCATTCACGACGCGGTCGGCGACGACGCGGAGATCATTTTCGGCGCCGGCAGCGACGCCGCGATGCAGGGTGAGGTCCGGGTCACCGTCATCGCCACCGGGTTCGACCGCCCGGTCACCGCGGAGCACCCGGCCCAGGCCGCCGTCCGCCCCGGCGCCGGGCCTGGCGTGCTGAGCTTCCCCAAGCGTCCGGCCCACGTGCCGCCGCCGCCCGCACCCCCCAAGATTCAGCCCAAGGCACCCCTTGCGGGGGCCGACGTGCCCGAGATGGAGATCCCGACCTTCATTCGACGGCAGATGGACTAGGGGAGAGTGCGAGTGCGAGTGCTGGTGGCGGCGGTGGTCCTGACGGGAGCGGTGGTTTCCGCCCTCACCAGCCGCTGGCCGTGGCCGCGGGTGGTCGTGCGCGGGTCGGCACCGGCGAGGTTGGCCGACGTGCCGTCCATCCGTCCATCGGTCCATCCGTCCATCGTCGAGTCCTTCGACACGCTCCGCCGGGGCGAGGTCGTCGGGTCGCTGCTGCAGCGCCAGGGCATCGCCGACCTCGACCTCCGCCCGGTGCTGGATCCACGCCGGCTCCGCCCCGGGCTCGTGTTCGCATTCCATCGGCCGCATCGTGACTCGCTGCCAAGCCGGGTCCGGGTCCGCAGCGCGCCGGAGCGGATCGTCACCTTCGAGCGCGGCGCCAACGGCTGGAACACCGCCGTCGAGGCGATCGCCTGGCAGGCGGAGCCCATGCGCATCGAGGGAGCCATCGAGGCATCGCTCTACGATGCGCTCGATGCCGCCGTGCCCGAAGACAGCCTGCCCAGCGCCGATCGCATCCGCCTCGCGTGGGATCTCGCCGACGTATTCGCCTGGCAAGTGGACTTCAGCCGCGACGTGCAGCCGGGCGACCGGTTCCGCGTCGTCTTCGAGCGGCTGGTCTCGCCGGAGGGCGAGATGCGGCTCGGACGAATCCTCGCGAGCGACCTCGAGGTCGCCGGCCGCCGCCTCACCGCGTTCCGGTTCGACTCGGGCGGCCGGTCCGCGCTGTTCGATGCCGACGGCAACTCGCTCCGCCGCGCGTTCCTCCGCGCTCCGGTCGAGTTCCGGCGCATTTCCTCCACCTTCGCGCGCGCCCGTCGCCACCCGGTGCTCGGCACCTTCCGCCGGCACGAGGGCACCGACTACGCCGCCGACCGCGGTACGCCGGTGATGGCGGCGGGCGAGGGCACGGTACACCGCGCCGGCCGGGCGGGCGGCTACGGCAACCTGGTCGAGCTGCGGCACCGGAACGGCGTCACCACTCGCTATGCCCACCTCCGCCGGTTCGCGAAAGGCGTGCGCGCCGGGGCACGGGTCGGCCAGGGACAGGTGATCGGCTACGTCGGATCGACCGGCCTCGCCTCCGGTCCCCATCTGCACTACGAATTCCGGGTGAACGGCGTGGCGCGCGATTCCCGCAGGGTGGAGCTCGGGAACGGCAAGCCCCTGCCCGCCGCCCAGCGGGCCGCGTTCGACCGCGAGCGCGATCGGCTCGCCGCGCTGCTCCGGAACGCTCCCGCTCAGCCAACAGTCGCGGCGGCGAACTAGGCTAAAACGCTATCCGCTATCCGCTATCCGCTATCGGCCGCTAGGCCGCCGCGCGGTGCCTCGCGCAAACGCACCGAGCGATCGCCGGCGAGTGCGGATAGCGGATAGCGGATAGCGCTCCAGCCTTGCACTTCTTCCCCGCCATAGACATCCGCCAGGGCCAGGTCGTCCGTCTCGCGCAAGGTGAGGCAGCGCGCGTCACCGTGTATGCCGATGACCCGGCCGCGGTGGCCGAACGGTTCGCCGACGAGGGGGCGCGGTGGATCCACGTCGTGGATCTCGACCGCGCCTTCGGCCAGGGCGACAGCGCCGACGCCATCCGGCGCATCGTAAGTCGGGTAGGCGGGCGCGTGCGGGTGCAGCTCGGGGGCGGCTTCCGCTCGCTCGAGCTGATCGAGGAGGGGCTGGCGCTGGGCGTGGCGCGCGTGGTCGTCGGCACCGCCGCGGCGCGCGATCCGCACCTGGTGCGCCGCGCGGTGGAGCTGGTGGGCGCAGATCAGCTCGCGGTGGGGATCGACGCACGCGACGGCATCGTCGCAATCCGCGGATGGACCGAGAGCACCGGTGAGCGGGCGGAGGCGCTTGCCGCGCGCGCCATCGAAGCCGGCGTCACGACGCTGATCTGCACCGACATCGCCCGCGATGGCATGCTCTCCGGCCCCGATGTCGCCGGCTGCGTCGCGCTCCAGCAGCTCGGCGCCGCCGTCATCGTGAGCGGCGGCGTGGCCACGCTGGACGACCTTCGCGCCGCGCGCGACGCGGGGCTCGCCGGCGCCATCGCCGGCCGCGCCATTTACGAAGGCCGGTTCACGGTGCGGGAGGCTGTCTCGGCGGTGTAGCGCATGCGTGTCTTCCTCCTCGTCGTCGCCGGCCTCGCGTTGGCCGCCTTCACCTATCTCTGGCTCGAGCGCCTCGGACGCCGCGCTCTGGTCCCGCTGGTCTGCCGCGCCCTGGCGTGGAGCGCGCTCGGCCTCCTCCTGATCAATCTCGGATGTCCCGCGACCGACCCGCCCGGCCGACCCATAGTGTTGCTCGACGGCTCGCTCAGCATGGGGGCGCCGGGCGGGCGGTGGCGCGAGGCACGCGACTCGGCGGCCCGTCTGGGCGACGTTCGCGTCTTCGGCGACGAGCGGACCGGCACCGACAGCGTGCCGACCCGCGGGCGATCGCTGCTCGGCCCGGCGCTCACGGCTGCCGCGGCGTCGGGGCGGACCGTGGTGGTGGTCACCGACGGCGAGATCGAGGACGCCCGTGACGTGCCGCCCGATCTTCTCGCGCGTACCGGCGTTCGCCTGTTCGAGCGGGCGGCGGCGCCGGATCTCGCGATCACGGGTGTGACCGGCCCGGCCCGCATCACTGGCGGCGACTCGCTGATAGTGGAGGCGGAGGTGCGGACGCTCGCGGGCGCGGCGCCCGAGAGCGTAAGCGTCACGCTCGAGGGGCCCGGGGGCAGACTGGCGCGGCGCACAATCGTGCTGGGCCAGGACCGGTCCGCCAGCGTGCGGCTTCGAGCCTCGAGCGCCGGACTCGCGCCCGGCGAGCACGTGCTCCGGGTGACCGTTCCCTCGGCCGACGCCGAGCCGCGGACCGACGTCCGGCTGCATGCCCTGACGGTGGTGCCGACCCCAGGCGTGGTTCTGCTCGCGGCGCCGGCGGATTGGGACAGCCGGTTCCTTTACGACGCGTTGACGGACGTCGCCCAACTTCCGGTGCGCGGATACGCCCGGATCGAACCGAACCGCTGGCGTTCGTTCCGCGATCTCGCGGTGGTCGCGGACGCGCAGGTACGCCAGGCGGCCCGCCGGGCCGATCTGCTCATCCTGAAGGGCCAACCTACGTCGGGATTGGAGGGCGCCCGTGCCCGCGGCATCTGGCGCTGGCCCAGCGGGGAATCGGAAGCGGCGCCCGCGGTGGCCGGAGACTGGTATCTCGAGGCCGGAAGCGCGTCGCCCCTCGACGGAGCGTTCGCCGGGGCGCCGCTCGACTCGTTCGCGCCCGCGGTACAGCTCGTGACGCGCCGGGCCGCCGACAACGAGTGGGTGGCGCTCACGGCGCGGAACGGCCGACGGGGGCCCGCGTGGCCGGCGGTCGCCGGGCACGACGCGGGGCGGGTCCGGGAGGTGTCGGTGCTGGCCGACGGGCTCTGGCGGTGGGCGTTCCGCGGGGGCGCCAGCGAACAGACCTACCGTGCGTGGGTCGCGGGTACGGTCAGCTGGCTGCTCGGCGGGGCCGACTCCGCGCAGGGAGTCGCGCGCCCGGTGCGCGCCGTGGTACAGAACGGACGGCCGGTGGTGTTCGAGTGGATCGGCGGCGGGGCGCCGAAGGCGACCGCGGTGCAGTGGACCGGCGCGCCGGCGGGCTCGGCGGACACGTTGCGCTTCGACGGCGCCGGCCGGGCGGAGGTGCGGCTGCCGCCGGGAACCTACCGGTACCGGCTCGGGCTCGGCGGGCGCGGCACCGTCGCCGTCGAGTCGTTCTCCGAGGAGCTCCTGCCGCGCCCGCCGGCGCTCGCCGCGCGGGAGGCGAGCGCGACCGCCGGCCGGTCCGAGCGTTCGTCGCGCGATCTCCCGTGGCTTTTCCTCGTCGCGGTGCTCGGGCTGAGCGGCGAGTGGGTTGCGCGTCGGCGGATGGGCCTCCGGTAGCGGCTCTGCACATCGCGAAGCGACAGGCCGATCGCGGCAGCCCCCTGGGACGTCAGGCCGGGGCGCACAGCGTCAAGTGCGCTGGGCGTATGGCGTATCGCGCCTGGTGCTCCAGGGTACAAACTTTGCCGCGTCAAGGCCGACGGGCACCACGCACGCATACCTCGCTGGACTGCCGGTAACAAAGGGGTACGCACCAGACACCACAACAGAACGGCGTGATCGCACCCTCCGCGAGGGGGACGCGACAAGGGCAAAGCCGTCGAAAGACGGCGACGCAAAGCCACGAGGCTACAGCCGGGCGCATGCTGCGCGTCGGCCATGCTGGTCGGGCTGCCGAACGGACCCAAGGGGAGGGTTTCCATGTTGGCTCGCTCTGCTGGCCGCGCCACCGCCGCCGGTGGCCTTTTGCGTTTCCTGGCAGGCTCAAGCTTCCTGCTCGCCGCATGCAGCAACACCGGCGCCCCGGTGAATCCGAGCGCTGACGCTCCAGGTGCGGAGGACCCGGCTCCGACCGGGGCCGGTGAGGTCATCCCGGGCTCATTCATCGTCGTCTTCAAGCCTGACGCCGCCGACCCGCCGGGACTGGCGGACCAACTCGTGCGCGAGCACGGTGGCAGGGTCGATTTCGCGTACTCTTCGGCTCTCAAGGGGTTCGCTGGGGAACTGCCGGAGGCGGCGGTCGAGGCGCTCAAGCACAACCCCAACGTCGCCTATGTTGAGCCCGACATGACGGTGCAGCTGTTCGGCGGTGGCACTCAGCCAGCGCCGCCGGCTCCCTGGGGTCTTGACCGGGTGGATCAGCGAACGCTTCCGCTGAGCGCCAGCTACACCTGGGGTGCGAGCGGGGCGGGCGTCTCGGTCTACATCATCGACACCGGCATCCGCAACACGCACGTGGACTTCGGGGGGCGGGCGGTCTGGGATTTCAATGCCGTCAAGGGGAACGACCCGGACACCGACTGCCACGGGCATGGCACCCACGTCGCCGGGACCGTGGGCGGCACCACCTACGGGGTGGCCAAGGGCGTGAGCCTCCATGCCGTGAAGGTGCTCGACTGCACCGGCCGCGGGCGGTGGAGCTGGCTCATCGCGGGCATCGATTGGGTCACCGCCCATGCCGCGAAGCCGGCCGTGGCCAACATGTCGCTCGGCGGCGAGTACAACCAGGCAGGCAATGACGCGGTGGCGGGTTCGGTCGCCTCGGGCATCACCTACAGCATCGCGGCGGGCAACTCCTCGACCGACGCCTGCACGTTCTCGCCCGCGAGCACCCCCGACGCGCTCACGGTCGGTGCCACCACGAAGGTCGATGCGCAGGCGAGTTACTCCAATTTCGGGCCCTGTGTCGACCTCTACGCCCCGGGGACCTTTATCTTGTCGGCGTTTAACAGATCCGACACGGACGCCGTGTACCTATCGGGCACCAGCATGGCGACCCCCCATGTGGCTGGGGCTGCGGCGCTCTACTTGGAGACCCACCCTGCAGCGAGTCCGACGGAAGTGGGCGCCGCGATCTTCGGTGCGGCCACGCAGAATGTCTTGACCGGCGTCCCGGCAGGCTCGCCCAACCTGCTCCTCTTCGTCGGCGATTCGGCCACGGTCCCGTCGGCGCCACCGGCGGTTTGCGAGCCGAGCAAGCCCTGGAGCAAGAACTGCAAGTGAGCCGCTAAGTGGCCCAAATCGCCTACCCCGCGAGCGACGTCACCATCGGCACCGGATGGGTGGTGTCGGTCGCCTAAGGGTCGATTGCCCAAGAAAGAAGGGCCGGACCCTCAAGGGTTCCGGCCCTTCCTGTCTGGCGGCTCAGGGGGCTTACGGCTGTTCGATAAGCACGGCGAAATCCCCCGCCGGGAAGCCGTCGAAGTGGAGCGAGTACGTGAAGCTGACGAGCTCTAGACTCCCCTCCCGGATCTCGGGCTGCCAGTTCGGATTCGGACAGCCCTGCGCCTCGTCGAATGGACTTACCGACCTCGCCCCCACGCGCAGCGTCCCGTTCCTTCCGGGGGTTAACGTCGCCGACTCCTCGGTCGAGAAGGTCGTTTCATGGGACTCGATGGGGTTGTTCTTGTTGTTGCCAGGGTTGTTGCAGTCGATGATCGCCGTGTAGACGGCTTCTAGGCTCAGAAACGCGTTCGTGTTGCCGACGCCCGCGATCGAATACGCACTACAGCTGATCGAAAGGTCACTGTTAACGACGCACTGGACCGGACCCGACTGGTTCGTGAGGTGTGCTCCAGATGGAGCATTCGCGTCCTGGATCCCCGTCTGAGGGTCCGCCAGGGGATCGGTGTAAGTACCGGCTGCGACGTCGAACAGTGGCACGCCTACCGAGGTCGGACTCGTGGCAGTGTCGCTACAGGCCACCGCGAACGCCAGCACGGCTACGGGAATCAGGCGTGTTGATCGCATAGGACCTCCCTCACAAGGTTGACGGTTGGATGCCGGCGGTCAGCCAGTGACGCTCCGGACAAGCCACAAACCGGATGTCCTCTGACGCGGCTCTCGCGACGATGCCGCGAAGGTGGCACGTGACCGGGAGGCCGCCGAAAAACCCAAGACTCGAATTGCCGCAGCAAATGCGTCAGGCCGATCCCGAGTCCGACTCCACGAAGCCGTCGGCCAGCCTGCACTGCCGTCATTGCACCTCCTCAGCAGGTTCAGCGGGTTCAGGTGACGCGTCGCCGTCGGTCAGCTCCGAACCGGGCGATGGCGGATCGTGCTGACCGGCAGCCTCGCCGGCCCAGTCTTGGGGATTGACGGACTCGGAGATCAGCCTGCGGGACCGAGCTGCCAACCTGCGCGGCACCTCGACCCGAGATCGATATTGCGGAGTCCGGGAACGCGAGGTATGCTAGCCCGCGAGCGTTAGGCCGGGGTTAGCTCCCGGTTACCTGCGCCTCCCTGGACTCCTCCACATGCTACGCCTGAGGACGTTCGACGGTCTTAGTATCGACCGGGACGGCGAGTTGCCCGTCGGGGCGGTCCGCAAGCGCCATCTCGCGCTCCTCGCATTGCTGGCCTCCCATCGCGACCAGGGGATGAGCCGGGACAAGGTGATCGCCTACCTCTGGCCCGAGAGCGACACCGCCCACGCGCGCAACAATCTGAAGCAGACGCTGTTCAATCTCAGGCGGCTGCTCGGCCCGACCGTGTTTCCCTCGCGCGAATCCGTCCTGCGCGTCGATCCGTCCGCCCTCCAGGTCGATCTCTGGGAATTCGAGTCCGCGCTTGCCCGCGGGGACTACGCCGGGGCGGCTGCCGCCTACACGGGCGCCTACCTGGACGGGTTCTACATCGAGGGTCTGGCGGAGTTCGAACGCTGGGTGGAAGCCGAGCGCCACCGGCTCGCCGACCTCCATGCCGGTGCGCTTCGCCACCTGGCGCAAGCGGCGGATGCCTCCCTGGACCACGCGTCCGCAGTGAACTGGTGGCGGCGGCTCGCTGCGGCAGAGCCGCTCAGCTCATCCACGACCGTCGGACTCATGAGGGCGCTGGCAGCGGCCGGTGATCGCGTTGCGGCCGTCGAGCACGCCGGCCGGCACGCCGCCCTCGTCACCACCGAGCTGAACCTTCCTCCCGACAAGGACGTGGTAGCTCTGGCGGAGCAACTGCGGCTCGAGCTCGGACAGGGCGCGGTGCACTCGCCGCCGCCCAGATGGACATCGCCACGGCGGATGCCTGGTTACGGTCGGCGCCAAAGCGATGTGACTCCCGTCGGCACCGCCGCGCCAGCGCCGCCGGTGGGGATCCGGGGCAAGCCGAGCGCAAACGCCATGGCTGCCGTCCTGTTCGCGGTCGTTGCGGTCGGTGTGGCAGCCGATCGTCGGGCCGCTCAACCGCTTCCAGTGACGGATCCGGCGACCATCGTCGTGCTTCCGTTCATGGTGAGCGGCAATCAACGCGCCCAGGAGCTTGTCGCCGGAGTGGAGGCTCTGCTCGTCACCAGCCTGGACGGCGACGGCCTCCGCAGTGTTCCGCTGCATATCCAGTCACGCCGGGGGGTGGATCGGTCCGCACCGGCCGACACGCAGAGGGCCTCGGCCCTCGCGGCGCGGGCGGGCGCGCGGCTGTATGTGACCGGCCACCTCGTGGCGCAAGGCGACCGGCTCAGGGCCACGACGGTGCTGTACGACCGCGCCAACGTGAACGTCCCGGTCGGGCGCGCCCAGGCCGAGTCGGAGAACGTCTTCGAGGTGGTCGACGAGCTCGCCAAGCAGCTGATAGCCGAGCAGTATCGCGGTGCCGACCGGCCGCGGGTGCGCACTGCGGCCATGAGCACGAGGTCGCTCGTCGCCCTCAAGGCGTATATCCACGGGGACCGGCTGCTCCGAAGCGGTCGTTACGCCGCGGCGAGCGATGCGTTCGAACTCGCCGTCAGGGCCGACACGAGCTTCGCACTGGGCTACTACCGACTCAGCGTCACCGCCACCCTTGGCGGGGAACTGGATCTCGCGCTTCGCGCCGCGGAACAGGCCTCACGGTTTGGAGCCTTGCTCTCCGACCATGACCGCGGCCTGGTTGAAGCCTATGCCGCGTATCGCCGCGGACGGTTGACCGACGCGGAGCGGCTGTACCGCCGGATCGTGACCGACTACTCGGAAGACGCGGATGCCTGGTTCGGCCTGGGCGAGGTGCTCTTCCACGGCAATCCGCTGCGAGGGCGGTCGTCGCGCCGGGCCCGCGCTTCCTTCGAGCGGGTGGTCACGCTCGACCCGTTGAATGCCCGCGCGCTGGTGTATCTGGCGCGGATCGCCTGGGGCGACGGCGATCGCCGAGGCGCGGATTCTCTCATCCGGCGGGTGGTTGCCATCACGCCGGATTCGGCGGCGCTCGATCTTCACGCCACGCTCGCCTTCTCGCTGCCGGAACGTCCGGGCCGCCTTCCCGCGGCCCCGAGCGTCCCGCCGGCAGTGGGCGGAGCCGCGGCGGTCGCCGCGCTCCAGCTTGCGGTGCATTTCGACGACCTGGCGCAGACCGAGCGCCTGGCGCGGTCGCTGGCGGCGGACGGCGACGATTGCGATGGGATGCTCGGGCATCGCATGCTGGCACAGACATCCCTCGCGCGGGGACGTCTGCATGCGGCGCAGGCTCATCTGGCCAGCATCCAGTCCTGCGATGCGTCCGCAGCCGTCGAGCTGAGGGCGCTCCTGGCGGCGCTGCCGTTCGTTCCGGCGGATGCGGGGGAGTTGGGGGCGCTGCGGCGGTCGCTCGGGCGCGCGCCCCCACCAGGCGGGGCGCCGCCGACACAACTGGAGCGTCGAGTTCGACTCTATGGGCTCGGTCTGCTCGCGTTCGGACAGGGCGATACGATGCAAGGGCGGCGATGGGAACGAAGACTCGCGGCGTTGATCGACTCTACCCGCGCGGGTGATCTGGCAGTCAGCCTGGCGGCAAGCCTGCGCGCGCGAGCGGCGCTGGCGGCCGGGCGCAAGGCAGCCGCGCTGGCAACGCTGGAAGGAGCCAGATGGGAGCGTGCCGCCACACTCTCGATGACGGAGGTCTCGGACCGCTATCTCCGCGCCAGGCTGCTTCAGGAACTGGGGCGCGAGGAAGATGCGATTGCCTGGTATCGTTCCATCGCCGAGCGAGCTTCCTACGAGCTGGTCTATCTGGCTCCGGCCCAGTATCAGCTCGCCCGCATCTATGAGCGTCGGGGCGAGCGGGCGGAAGCAGCCAGCCGGTACCGGCGGTTTGTGGAGCTGTGGAAGGATTGCGATCCGGAGCTCCGACCACGGGTTGCGGAGGCCACCCAGCGGCTCGCTGCGCTCGCCGCCTCCTGACTTCCGCCACCTCGCCGCCACCTCCCCGGCGGAAGCTCCCTCTCCGCTTACTTTCCCTCATGGCAGAACGCCTCGAAGGCAGGACGCTCAGCGTCTGGGCCCGCGTCAAGCGACTCGCGTTCACCGACGTGAACGCCATCATCCGCGGGCTCAACGCGTCCGACCTCGAGACCATGGAGCGCACGCTCATCGAGGCGGACTTCGGTGTGCCCGCGACCGTGGATCTCACCGAGGCGCTCGAGGACGCGGTCCGAAACGGCAGCCTCAAGACCGAGGCCGACCTGCGCCAGGCGCTCAAGCGGCGGGTCGCGGGGATGTTCGACGGCACGACCCGCAACGGCGCCGTGGCCCGGGCCGACGGTGAGGGGCCCACCGTCGTGCTGATGGTCGGCGTCAACGGGACCGGCAAGACCACCACGGCGGCCAAGCTCGCGCGCCGGCTCCAGCGCGAAGGACGGAAGCCGCTCCTCGCCGCGGCCGACACCTACCGGGCCGGTGCCATCCAGCAGCTCCAGATCTGGGCGGAGCGGATCGGGGCGCCTTACGTCACGGGCGCGCCCGGCGGCGATCCCGCGGCGGTCGCGTTCGACGCCATCGACGCGGCCCGCTCCCGCGGCGCCGACACCGTCATCGTGGACACGGCGGGGCGGCTCCACACGCAGGAGGGGCTCATGGAGGAGCTCCGGAAGGTCGTGCGAGTGGTCGCGCGGCGGGTGCCGGGTGCGCCGCACGAGACGCTGCTCGTGCTCGATGGCACCGTGGGGCAGAACGCGGTGCAGCAGGGCCGGCTCTTCGGCGAGGCGGTGCAGCCCACCGGGATCGTCGTGACCAAGCTCGACGGCAGCGCGCGCGGCGGCGCGGTGGTGGCGCTCCGCCGCGAGCTCGACCTCCCGATCCGATTCGTCGGCCTCGGCGAAACGATTGACGATCTCGAGCCGTTCGACCCGGAGCGCTTCGCGGCGAATCTCGTGGGCGAGGGGTGAGCGCGCTCCGTCTCGATACGCCCGTCAAGTTCCTCAAGGGCGTCGGCGAGCGGCGAGCCGAGGCGCTCGCCCGGCTCGGCATTCGCAGCGCCCGCGATCTCCTCTGGCATCTGCCACACCGATACGTCGACGCGTCCACCGTCACGCCGCTCGCCCGCGCGAAAGTGGGCGACGAGGTGGCCTGCGTCGGGCGGGTGGTCACCAAAGGCGTGGTGCCCACCCGGAAGGGGCTCCGCATCTTCCACGCGGTGCTCCGGGACGACAGCGGTCTCCTCGAGTGCGCCTGGCCCGGCCAGCCGTTCCTCGACCGCACGATCGCGGTGGGCCAGACCCTCCTCGTCTCCGGCCCGATCCGCTTCTACCATGGCCGCCAGATGGCGCCGCGGGAGTATCTCATCCTCGCGGAAGCCGAAGGCGACGCCGATCCGCTCGCCTCGGGCAAGGTGCTGCCGGTATATCCCGCCACCGAGGGGCTGAGCCACCGCGTGATCCGCGGGTTGGTGGACCGGCACCTCGATTCGCTGATCGCGTTGTCGCGCGACCTGCTGCCCGCCAGACTGCGCGCGTCGCTGGAGCTGCCCGAGCTGGCCGACGCCCTCCGGGCCGTGCATCGGCCGGCGTCGGTCGCGGAGGCGGAGCGCGGGCGGCGACGTCTGGCGCTCGACGAGCTGCTCGATCTTCAGCTCATGCTGCTGCGCGCCCGCGCGCTGGCCAAACGCCAGCGGAGCGGCGTGGCGTTCGTGGTGAAGCGCGACCTTACGACCCGCCTGCATCAGTCGCTGCCGTGGTCGCTCACCGGCGACCAGCAGCAGGCGCTCCGCGAGATCACCGCGGACATGATCGCGCCGGACCGCATGCACCGGCTGCTCATGGGCGACGTCGGCACCGGCAAGACGATCGTGGCCCTGTTCGCGATGCTGCTCGCCGCGGAGAACGACTTCCAAGCGGCGCTCATGGCGCCCACCGAGCTCCTGGCCGAGCAGCACGCCGCGACACTCACGGCACTCCTCGATCCGGTGGGCCTGAGACCGGAGGTCCTGCTGGGCCGCCTCACTGCCGCGGAAAAGACCGCGGTGCGCAAACGGCTTGCGTCCGGCCAGGCACGGATCGCCGTGGGCACCCATGCCCTCCTGCAGGAAACCACCGCGTTTCACCGGCTCGGCCTGGTGGTGATCGACGAGCAGCACCGGTTCGGTGTGGAGCAGCGAGCCGCGCTGATCGGGAAGGGCGCCGCACCCGACGTCCTGCTGCTGACGGCCACGCCGATTCCGCGGTCGCTCGCCCTCACGCTCTACGGCGACCTCGACGTCTCCACGCTCCGGGAGAAGCCGCCGGGGAGGGGCGCCGTGCGGACCGCCGTGCGCACCGCCGGGCAGCGGGGCAAGGTGTTCGACTTCGTCGCGAAGGAGTGTGCCGCCGGGCGCCAGGCGTACGTCGTCCTGCCGGTGATCGAGGAATCAGAGAAGGCCGATCTCCGCGCGGCGAGCACCATGGCCGAGCTGCTGGCGGCTCGTTGGCCCGATCTCGAGGTCGGGCTGGTGCACGGCCGGTTGAAGGAGCGGGACGACGTGATGCGGCGGTTCCGCGCCGGCGAAATCCACGCGCTCGTCGCCACGACGGTGATCGAGGTGGGCATCGATGTGCCCAACGCTACGGTGATGCTGATCGAGCACCCCGACCGGTTCGGACTGGCGCAGCTCCACCAGCTCCGCGGCAGGGTGGGGCGGGGCGCCGGTGTCGGCGACAGCTACTGCATTCTGATGGCGGACGAGTATGTGCCGCCCCGCCTCAAAGCGTTCGCCACTACCGACGACGGGTTCCGCATCGCCGAGCTGGATCTCCGAGAGCGGGGCATGGGGGACCTGATCGGCGCGCGGCAGAGCGGCGGGATGGAGGTGCGCCATGCACGGCTCCCCGACGACGCCGATCTGCTGGGCAAGGCGCGCGCGCTGGCCGCGGAGATCATCGGCCGCGACCCCGCGCTCCAGCGGGCGGAGCACCAGCCGCTACGGGAGCGCGCGGTGGCGCGTTACCCGAGGGCGGTGGAGTTGTTCCGGGTCGGCTAGCGGGCTTGCCCGAGCTCCTTCATGCACTTGCCCGCGCCGTGGCGCAACCCGCGCCGGAAGCTCCGGACGCGCTCGTCGGCGTCGCCGTGCCGGGTGAGTCCCCGCTGGGCTCGTCCCCGGGCCGCGGGATCGCCCGGTGCGGGGCGAGCGCTCCAGCGCGCTGCGAGCTGGCCGGCGCGGACGTCGGGCTCATCACCCAGCAGCCGGATCGCGAGCTCCGCCTCGGCCGTGTCCTCCGCGCCCAGCGGCACCTGCTGGCCGGCGCCGCCGAGCGCGGCCCCGGCCAGGCAGTCCGCCGCCAGCTCCGCCAGGACCGGAATGCCGGCGGCATTCGGTCGGAACCGGGTGTAGATCCGATGCCCCCACTCGTGCGCAAGGATCGCGAACACGGCCTGGTTGCCGTCGGTCTCGAGCTCCTGAGCCACCATGCCGCGAATCGCCGCGACGAACCACTCGTCGTAGTAGATCGCGTCGTCGTGCTCGCAGTAGAAGGCGTTCTCGGGACCCAGCATCCCGCACCCGGTGGGTTGCGAGTCGCTGTACGCGACCACGGGCCCGGGCGCACCCGCGGCGCGCGGGACGTCGCCCCACGCGGACTCGAGCAGCGTGGCCGCACGCGACGCATCCACCCGCACGGCGGCGAGCTCCGTCTCGCCTACTTCCACCTGGGCTCGCGCTCCCGTCGGCACCGTCAGCGCCAGCGCGGCCGGGACGACGATCAGGCGTGTCGGGAAGCGTCGCTGCTCGAATCGGGTCATCATCGAATAGGCTGACGCTCCCCGCACAGCGGGCCGCACAGGTTAGAGCGCGGCGCGGACCCGGGTGAGGAGCAGCCGTCCGATCAGGGGCGCGCCGACGAACTCGCGGTGGACTCGGTCGAACAGATTGAGCCCGCTCACCGACAGCGTCACGTTGCGAGCCCAGGGCAGACGCCACGTGACGGTCGCGTCGAGCTCCGTGAAGGCCGGCACCTCTCCCTGGTACACCCCTGAGATCACCGGGAAGCCGTTTTGCGAGCGCCCGCGCAGCTCGGCGCCGAGGCCGGGGCGCGGCCATTCGAGCGTCAGGGCAATTGCGCCGCGGTGGCGGGGCGCGTTGAGCGCCACGTCCGCCGGCCCCGCGGCGCCGCGAAACAGGTCGCGGCTCACCCACGAGTAGGTGCCGCGCAGCGATGCGATGCGCGACAACTCGACGTCCAGCGTGAGATCGCCACCCCAGTAGCTTCCCGGCCTCCCTTGTCGGGGGGCGATCAGAATGTCGGTGGGGTCGCGCGCCTCGATCGGCGATATCGTCCCGACGGGGAGCTGCGCCAGGCCGGACGCGAGCTGCGCCGCCGCATCCGCGGGGAGTCCGTTCCCGACGAGATACTCGGCGAGGGCCGCGCCGTCGATGAAGACGTTCGGTGTCTGCACCGACAGCGCGTTGCCCAGACTCGACGTGTGGGTCCGGTGGACGTCGACGGCGACGGTGACGCCGGGCGCCGGGCGGCCCACGTAGCCGAGCTCCAGGGTCGTGGTGAAGACCCGGCGCCCCGCCGGTACGTCGGTGATCGCGCCGGCCTCGATGGGCACGAACGTGCCGGCGGCGAGATCCAGCGCACCGAGTCTCGTGGGCACGTCCGCCGCCGTCGGGGCCGGGATGCCGTCGAGCCCGCCCTGCGCCGCGGCCTGGAGAGCGGGCCAGAGCAGCGTCGCATCGGCCGGGAGGTACTGGCCGGGTGTCGGCGTGAAGGGCGAGCGCATGCAGAGCCCGAGCGCGCCCCCGCAGTCCCGCCGGAAGGTGTACGCCTCCGCCGTTCCCACCGCGCGGATCGTGTAGTCGAGCGACGGATCGGGCAGGCCGAGCGGCACCCGCCCGCTCACGAGGTCGAGAAACAGGTCGGTGGCGACGGGCGTGCTGGTCGCGCGGTTGAACGTCGCGCGGAAGTTGTGCGCCTCACCGGCGCGCAGCAGCACGCCGAGACGGGGCGAGAGCGCGGCGTCATCGAGGCGGCTGTGATGATCGAGCCGGACCGCCGCGATCAGGTCGAGCCATGGTGTGGGAGTGGCGGTCGCGTGCACGTAGCCGCCGAGCTGGGTGATCTCGTCGTCGGCTTCGTTCCGGCCGTGTACGGTTCCCCCGGTCTGCGGCGTGATGCGCTGGACCTCGGCCCCATACCGGAGGCCGATGTCACCGCTCACGGACGCGCCGTGCTGCACCTGGACCGACAGCGTCCGGGAGTCATCCACCACGGGAGCGCCGGTGCGGAGCTGGAACGACTCGCCGGCGGCGTTGAGGTTGGCGAACGCATTGACGAAGAGCGCACCCCGCTCCACCCGCGCCTGCACGAACCCGGACCGCCAGTTGCGGAGCTGCACCGCGCCGACCTCGGTCAGGTCCACCAGCCGGATCGCGTCGGCGAGGCCGCCGGTGACGGCGACGGTGGTGCGGTCGTCCGCGCGCCAGTCGATCCGCGCCTCGGCGCTGGCCCGTTCCACCCGCGGGTCCCGGGCCACGAGCTCGTTGGGGTCGAGCGCGGGCCAGTCGTCCGCGCGGACGTACTCGCCGGATACCTTGAGCCCGAGGCGCGACCCGATCCGGGAGGCGTGGCGGACCCCACCCTGCACCAGCGACCGCTCGCCGGCCGACAGCGATGCCACGGTCTCCGCCCCATCCAGCGGCGAGCGGGTGATCAGGTGGACGACGCCGCGGTCCGCGTCGGGACCGTAAAGCGCCGACCCGGGCCCGCGGACGACCTCGATGCGCGCGACGTCGTCGGTGGAGGGCGGCACGAGGTAGGGCACGTTGAGCCGGAGGGCCGGCAGGGAGGCGAGCCGGTAGTCGGTCAGGACGAGCAGGGCGCCCGAGTTCACCGCGCCCGGTCCGCGCGCGCCGAAGCTGTGCTGAAGCAATCCTTTTCGCGCTACGTACATCCCGGCGACGTCGCGGAGCTGGCCGGTCGGCCCGTCGGGGATCACCCGACGCTCGAGCTCGGCCCGGGTCAGCACCGAAACGGAGGCCTCGGCCTGCGCGACCGTGGTGCTCGCCCGCGCCGGCGTGACCACCTGCTCCGCGAGGTACTGCACCCGCTCGAGCGTAACGGTCAGCGGGGCCGCCGAGGGCGCCACCTCGAGCTGGCGCGGGGCGTAGCCGATGGCCGACACCGCCAGGACGTAGGCCGGCTGGGGGGGAACCGCGAGGCGAAACCTGCCGCGCCCGTTCGAGCTTGCCTGCGCGAGCACGAGCTGGGTGGCGGGATCGATGACGCGAACGGCGCCACCCGGAACCGGCGCGCCCGTGGTCGAATCAACGATCACGCCCGCGATGGCCGGCCCCTCCTGTGCCCCCGCGAGGGGCGCAAGCGGCAGGGCTGCGGCCAGCAGCATCGATGCGAACGCCGAGCGACGCATCCTCGTTTCCATGGGGCTGCACTACAATCGAGGTGGCCGGGAAGATCCGCAAGATCCCGCGTGTTGACGCTCTCACCGGCGGCGAATAGACTCCGCCGCCATGCCCTACGCCCGCATCACCGAGCTCCGCGACCACGTCGGGCAGGCCGTCACCGTCCGCGGATGGGTCTCCACCACCCGCTCGAGCGGGAAGATCGCCTTTCTGGTTCTGCGCGACGGCACTGGATACCTCCAGGCCGTCCTCTCGAAGAAGGAAGTGCCGGACGCCGCCTGGCAGGCGTTCCAGGCCCTGACGCAGGAAGCGAGCGTGGCTGTGACCGGCACGGTCCGCGAGGAGCCGCGCTCGCCGGGCGGGTACGAGCTCGGCGTGAGCGATCTCGAAGTGCGCGGCCCGTCGCCCGATTTCCCGATCACGCCCAAGGAGCACGGTACCCAGTACCTCTTCGAGCACCGCCATCTCTGGCTCCGGAGCCGGCGCCAGGTGGCGATCGCGCGGGTGCGGCACGAGATCGTCCAGGCCATCCGGGACTTCTACTACGAGCGCGACTTCGTGCTGGTGGACACGCCGATTCTCACCGGCGCCATCGGCGAGGAGGCGGGGAATCTCTTTTCGACCGAGTACTTCGATCTAGGCAAGGCGTATCTGGCGCAGACCGGCCAGCTCTACGTCGAGGCCGGCGCGGCCGCGCACGGGAAGGTGTACTGCTTCGGGCCGACGTTCCGGGCGGAGAAGTCGAAGACCCGGCGTCATCTCACTGAGTTCTGGATGGTCGAGCCCGAGGTCGCGTTCAACGACTCGGACGCGAACATGCGGCTTCAGGAAGAGTTCGTCTCCTACCTGGTGGCCCGCGCGCTGGATCGCCGGAAGGAAGAGCTCAAGGAGCTGGAGCGGGACACCGCGCCGCTGGAGCGGGTGGTCGCGCCGTTTCCGCGGATCTCCTACACCGACGCAGTCGCGAAGCTCAACCGGCTGGGCTCCGACCTCGGGTGGGGCAGCGACCTCGGCGGCGACGACGAGACGCTCCTCGCGAAAGAGTACGACCGGCCGGTCTTCGTATACAACTATCCAAAGCAGGTGAAGGCCTTCTACATGAAGGAAAACCCCGACGATCCGCGCACGGTGCTCAACAACGACTGCCTGGCGCCGGAGGGCTACGGGGAGATCATCGGCGGGTCCCAGCGCGAGGACGACTACGACCGGCTCCTCGCCCGGATCAAGGAGCAGGGGCTCGATCCGGAGTCGTACCGCTGGTACCTCGACCTCAGGAAGTACGGGAGCTTCGTCCACTCCGGGTTCGGACTGGGAGTGGAGCGGACGGTCGCCTGGATTACCGGCATTCCACACATCCGGGAGACGATCGCGTTTCCGCGGCAGATTCATCGCCTGTACCCGTAGGGACTTGTCGGACCGGATTGCGGGGGCGATACTCACCTCCGGACGCCTTCCCTTGACAGCCGCCGCCCGCGAACGGAGGATGCCTCGCGTGAACCGCCTGACCCAGATTGCCGGCGCCTCACCACGACCCTCCGAGCAGGTTCCTCACGCCCCGTTCCTCGAGCGCGCAGCTGCACACGCTCGGCGTGGCCACGAGACGGCGGCGCGGCTCGCGCTCGGCGCCTACCTCGTCGGTCGCCTCGTGAATCGAGCGCTGGCCGCTACCGGAGTTGACGCGGAGCGGGAGCTCGCGCGGCAGGTCGGCGCGACCCGGCGGCGGATCCGGAAGCTCCCGGGCCGGACTGCCGAACGAGTCCATCTGCTCGCGATCATCGAGTCGCTTCACTCCGAGGGTCGCGATCGCTGGCCGGTCCGTGACCGTCTGCTGGAATACGCCGAGCATCTGGAGCGCGCCGGCCACCTGGAGGAGGCGCTGAGCGTCGTCGGAGTGGCGGCGCGCGTGGCTCCACAACACACGCCGCCCGCGCAGGCTGCCGCGCAGGCGCTCTTTGCCGGACGGTTGAATCGGCTGCTGGCACGGTGGGATGAGGCGGGCGCGTGCTATCGGGCAGCCGAGGAAGCCGGGCATCGCGCCGGCGATCCGGTGCCCGTGCTGCGCGGGCGGCTGGGCCAGGGCGCGGTGCTGCGCGGACGAGGAAATCTCCCCGCTGCGCGAGCCATCGCCGAGGCGGTCGAAGTCGAAGCCGCGGCGGCTCACCTCTCCACCGTGCAGGCGATGGCAAACGCCGACCTCGCCGCCGTCCTGCGGCAGCAGGGCTCCCTGGCCCCGGCGCTCGAATGCAGCTACCGGGCGTTCCAACTGTTCAGCGACCCGACCCAGCGCCTGCGCGCGCTGGGCGACGTAGGAATCGGGCTGATGGAGATCGGAGCGTTCGACGTCGCCCGCATCGCGTTCGAGCTCGTCGCTGCGTCGGGCAGCAAGGCCGTCGTGCGGGTGAACGCGCTGGTGGAGCTGATGGACCTCGAGTCCGCCGTCGGTGATCGCCCGGCGTTCGAACGCCGTCGCGCGGCGGCCGCGGCAGCGCGCTCCCGGATGCCTCCGAGCACCGCCGTGGATTTCCACTACCGCGTCGGCATCGGACTGGCGCGCTTCGGCGATCCGGACACCAGCCGCCGCGCGCTCAGTAATGCACTACGATTGGCCGAGAGGCACGGCCTGCACGCGTGGTACTTCCGCGTCGAACGCGCGCTCTCCGAGCTCGCCACCGGCACGGCGCGCCACGTCTCGGCGGCGCGCGCGCCACGGCGCGAGACTGCACTCGTCGTGCAGCAGTTGGAGGTCGGGCTCCGGCGGCAGGCAGCGCGCGCAGCCGTTTAGTCTCGGGCTGCCGCGCGCGACCGCGCCGGGCGGTCGACCGATCTAGTTGTCCGCCCCCTGGGTTTCGCTCAGGGCGGGGCGGGGCGATTCCGACGGACCCGCCGGATCGTTGCGGGTGCAGGCGCTGCCCAGGAGTGAAAGCGTGAGGACGAGGAGAGCAAGCGAAACCTTACGCATGGAATTCCTCCGAGCGTGACTGGGGTTTGTGAACCCCGCCAATCTCGGATTCGCCCGCGCAGGCGTTTAGTCCCAATTTGCGACACCTAGGGCCCCGGATGCGACATCTGCTTCTCGCGGCCGTCCTGCCGGCCCGATTGGTCCGATTGCGCGAGCTCGGGAGCGCGCACTTCGAGTGGATCGCTGCGACGAGCTGGGCCGACGCGGTCGCGCGGATTCGGACCAATCCGGTCGAAATGGCCGTGGTGGACCCGCTGCTCGGTGGGAACTCGCGAGCCCTTGAGATCGAGCGGCTGCGAGCCCTGTTCCCCTCATTGCCGTTGCTGATCTACACCGAACTCACCACGTCGATGGCGAGCGTTCTGCTGCAGTTGGGGCGGGCCGGCGTTCAGCGTGCGCTGTTCAGCCGGATCGACGATGGACCCGCCTCGCTCCGGGCGGAGATCGCGGTCGAGTTGGAGCAGAGCGCAGCTCGGCAGGTGCTGCAGGCGCTCGGCAGCATGATCGACGAGTTGCCGGACAGCGTCCGGCAGGCGTTGCACGCGATGCTCAACGACCCCGGCGCCGCCCCGACGGTGGCGGAGCTCAGCCGCCGCGCACGGCTCATCCGGCGCACCTGCGAGCGCTACTTCACGCGACTCGGGCTGCCGCCACCGAAGACGGTGATACTGCTCACCCGATTGCTCTACGCTCAGCGCCTGCTGCTTGACCCCGGAAACACGGTCGACGACGTGGCGACGAAGTTGCGGTACGGGAAGACGAGAACCCTGCAAGGTCATCTGCGATGGGTGTTCGGCATGACCGCCGGCGAGCTCCGGGTCTCCCTCACCACCGCGCAGGCGCTGGAGGTCGTCACCAGCCGCTTCTTCCGGGAACCGCGCCGCGCCGCGTCCTGAGCGGCCTGGCTCCTCCGAACTGCGCGCCACCGTCGCATACTGAAACGTTCTGTCGCAAACGGGGCCCTTCCGTGTCGCAACCAGGGCCCTCAACACGCCCCAGACCCCACCTACTCTGAGGGACTAGCATCGCGCCTTTCGGCGGGCCAGCCTCGCTCGCGTGCGGCATGGCTCCTCTTGACGGACCACCCGATGCGTCTCTGTCTCGCGTTCGCCGTCCTGCTCGCCGCCTGCACGCCGCCTCCCCGATCGGCGGACGTGAAACTCCAGGGCTCGCGCGCGGAACCATCAAGCTCCCCTTCGGCCGGGTTGGCATGGCGCCACGGCACCCGCGACAGTGCAGCGGCCGTGGCGGTCGCCTGCGAGATCCTCCGAGGCTTTCGCGCGGAGCCGGCGGCCCGCGCCTGCGCGCTCGAGACATACCGCAGCACGCCGGCGGAATACGTGCTCCGGGTCCGGGAGGCCGAAGCCGGCAGAGGGATCGCGGCCTACCCCATCTCCGAGGTCCGGCTCACCAAAGACGGGATGACGGCGACGCTGACTCGCATTCCCGAGCCGTGAGCGGCGGCGGGGAGTTCAGCCGATCGCTGGCGCGGGTGTTGGTGGTGGATTCTCCGGGGTCGGAGCGGCACGGGGTCGAAGCGGAGCTTCGCTCGCTGGGCTACGACGTCTCTGCCGCCGATTCGGGCGCCGACGCCGTGCGGATTCTCCGCCAGCAGAAGATCGCCTGCGCGCTCGTCAGCGCCGGGTTGACGGATGTTGCCGCGCCCGACCTGGTGCCGTCGATCCGCCAGGCGGAGCCTGACGTCGGCCTCGTCGTTCTCGCGGCAGACAACGATGCCGAGCTGGCCGTCCGCTGCCTGCACCAGGGGGCGACGGACTGTCTGGTGCGCCCGATCGCCCGGACGACGCTCGACCGTGCGATCCAGTACGCCCTGGAGCGGCGGCGCGCCCTGATGGCGGATGTCGAGACCCATCGCCTGCTGCAGGCGGAGGTCGCCGCGCTCACATTGGAAGTCAGGCGGGAGCGCATGGCCGCGGCGCGCTCGTCGGTTTTTGCTCTCGAGTCGCTCGTCCACATGATGGAAGTGCGCGACCCCTTCCTCGCGGGACACTCGGTCCGCGTGGCGCAGATCGCTGCCACGATGGCGGCCGAACTGGGTAGGAACGACGAGGAGATCGAAGCGGTCCGTGAGGCGGGCCGGCTGCACGACATCGGCATGCTCTGCGTCGGGGATGGGATCATTTCGAAGAAGGGTCCGCTCACTGAAGAGGAGTTTTCCCACGTGAAGCAGCACGTCGTGATCGGCTCCGAGGTGGTCGGCCGCCTGCCTGGTCTGGAACTGGTCAGCGGCGCGATCCGGGGTCACCACGAGCGGTGGGATGGGCGCGGCTATCCCGACGGCCTGAGCCAGGAATCGATCCCGTGGCCGGCGCGCCTGATCGGGACGGCTGAGATCTACGACGCCTTGACGACGAGCCGGCCCTATCGGGAGGCAACGACCGCAACGGAAGCGGTCTCCCAGATGCGCGCGCTCGTCGGGAGCGTTCTGAGCCCGGACTCGTTCGAGGCGCTCGCGACGATCGTGGAGCGGAAACGAGCGCTCGTCTTCATTGATGGCGGGCGGGATGAGATGATGCGTTCGTCGCTCGAGCGGGAAGCCGTCCTCGAAGGCAGGCCGATCATGTGAGCTCGCCGTTCCTTCGCCCCGCACCGGGGGGGGCCGGCTTCCCGACCCGCAGCGCAAGTGGTATCCTTCGCAGGACTTCCCGTCGACAACACGATTTCCGGACCAGTGAACGACCTGCACGAGAGACTGCGGGCGAATCTCGAGGGACGCTACGCGATCGAGCGCGAGCTTGGCCGCGGGGGCATGGCCACGGTCTTCCTTGGCCGGGACCTTCGTCACGACCGCCCGGTCGCGCTCAAGGTGCTCCACCCGGAGCTGGGCGTAAGTCTCGGCGGCGAGCGGTTCCTCCGCGAGATCCGGCTCTGCGCGCGGCTGCAGCATCCGCACATCCTGACCGTTCACGATTCCGGCGAGGTGCCCGGGACGGCCGGCGAGCCGCCGCTCCTCTGGTTCACCATGCCGTACATCGAGGGCGAGAGCCTGCGCGACCGGCTTCGGCGGGAGAAGCAGTTGCCGGTGGACGACGCGCTCCGGATCGCGCGGGAGGCGGCCGACGCGCTCGACTACGCCCACCGGCACGGTGTGGTCCACCGGGACATCAAGCCCGAGAACATCCTGCTGAGCGAGGGCCATGCGCTCGTCGCCGACTTCGGGATCGGGCGCGCGCTCGGCGCGGCGAACGCGGGCGAGAAGCTGACCGAGACCGGCATGGTCGTTGGTACGCCCGCGTACATGAGTCCGGAGCAGGCGAGTGGCGAGCGCGAGCTGGACGGCCGCACCGACGTGTACTCGCTCGGCGCGGCGCTCTACGAGATGCTGGCCGGGGAGCCGCCGTACACCGGCGCGACCGCGCAGCAGATTATCGTGAAGCGCTTCACCGAGACTCCCCGCCCGGTTCGCACACTCCGGGATACGGTGCCTCCGGTCGTGGACCAGGCGATCGCCCGGGCCCTCTCACGGGCCCCGGCCGACCGGTTCGCGACGGCGGAGGAATTCGGGCGGGCGCTCGACGGCGGGCAGGTGGGCGGGCGGGCAGGCGGGCAGGTAACCGCGGTACCGGCCGAGACCGCACCGAGCCTGTTGCCGCCCGCGGGTCCGCCGGCCCGCCGCCCCGCCCGCGGTCTGGTGCTTTTGGGACTCGGCTTCCTGCTCGGCCTGGGCGTGCTCTTCGCCTGGCGGCGCTCCCATGGGGCCGGCGACGAGCCGCGGACGGGAGCGAAAGGGATTGCCGTGCTCCCGTTCGAAAACCTCGGTGCGCCCGACGACGAGTACTTTGCCGACGGGATGACCGATGCGGTCCGTGGGAAGCTCGCTGCCGTTCCGGGCCTGCAGGTCATCGCGCGCACCAGCTCGGCACCGTACAAGAAGACCACGAAGACACCGGAACAGGTCGCCCGCGAGCTCGGCGTCGGCTACATCCTCACGGCGACGGTCCGGTGGGATAAGCGTGGCGGCGCGAACCGGGTGCAGGTAAGTCCCGAGCTGGTGCAGGTGGGCGAAGGGACGGCGCCGACCACCGAATGGCAGCAGCCATTCGATGCGACCATCACGGACGTCTTTCAGGTCCAGGCGGATATCGCGAGCCGGGTGGCCCAGGCGCTCGACGTGGCACTCGGCGCAACGGCGCAGGAGACGATCACCGGGAAGCCGACCCGCAACGTCGCAGCGTACGATGCCTTCCTAAAAGACAACGAGGCAGCCGGTGGCTTGATCACCGCCACGACGGGGGAGCTCAGGCGTGCGATCGGTCACTACGAGCGCGCGGTCGCGCTCGATTCGACGTTCGCGCTCGCCTGGGTGCAGCTCTCGCGGGCGCACGCCAACGCTTCGCCGGTCACGCCGGTGGACGCGGTGGAGAGCCGCATCGCGGCGGAGCGCGCGCGCGCCCTTGCACCCACCGCCCCGGCGACGTACCTCGCCTGGGGCGACTACTACAGCCAGGTCCTACGCGATCTCCCCCGCGGGCTCGAGCAGTACTCGCTCGGACGTAGGGCTGCGCCCAACGACGCCGACCTCTTGGCCGGGATCGCGCTGGTCGAGCGGAGTCAAGGTCATCTGGAGCAGAGCCTGGCGTCGCTTCGCCAGGCGCTGGCGCTCGATCCACGGGCGGCCGGCATGGCGCGACGAATCGCTCAGACTCTGACGTGGCTCAAGCGCTACCCCGAGGCTCTGGACGCAGCCGAAACGGCGTTGGCACTGAACCCTCAATCGCCGGACCTTCTGGAGACCAAGGCGATGGTTTTTCTGGCGCAGGGAGATCTGCCCGGCGCCCGTGCGGTCCTCCAGAGCAATCGCGCCGATCCGATCGAGTTGGTGGCTTACGTGGCGACCTTTTGGGATCTCTTCTGGGTGCTGGACGATGCGCAGCAGCAACTCCTGCTACGGCTCACGCCCGAGCCATTCGGCGACGACCCGGCAAACTGGGCGATCTGTCTCGCGCAGACCTATGCCCTGCCTAAGGACGCCATGCGAGCGCGTGCGTACGCCGATACCGCGAGGGCGGCGGCTGAAGCGCAGCTGCGCGAGGGACCGGACGACGCCGCGCGCCATGCGCTGCTCGGCCTGGCCTGGGGGTACATGGGGCGAACCGCCGAGGCGATCCGGGAAGGCGAGAGGGCAGTGGCGCTGGTTCCGGTTAACGGCGATGCCTACAACGGACCATACTTCCTCCACCAACTCGCGCGGATTTACACCATGACGGGCGAGCCCGACAAGGCGATCGGCCTCTACGAGCGCGTGCTCGCGATGCCGTACTATCTCTCCCCGGCCTGGCTGCGCATCGATCCGACACTCGAACCGCTGCGCAAGCACCCTCGCTTCCAGCGTTTGACGGAACAAGGGCCGACCTCGTAGCACAGCGTCACTCGTCACTCGTGCTCGCCACCCGCACCCGTTTCGCTTCGTCCCAGAGCTGGTCCAGCCTCTGGAGTCCCGCGGTGCCGACATCGATTCCCCGCTCCCGGGCCAGCCGTTCCACTTCCGCGAATCGGGACCGGAACTTCGCGTTGGCCCGGTCGAGAGCGACGCCGGGCTGCACCCCCGCCTTCCGCGCCAGGTTCACCACGGCGAACAGCAGATCGCCGATCTCGTCGGTGACCGCGTCGCTCGCCACACCGTGCACGCCGGGTCCGTGGGTGTCGAGCTCACGCTCCACCTCCGCCAGTTCCTCCCGCACCTTGGCGATCGGTCCCTCGGCGTCGGGCCAATCGAAACCGACGGATGCCGCACGCTCCTGGAGGCGATAGGCGGCGAGCAGATCGGGCAGCCCCGGCGGCAGATCGCCGAGCACGCCGTGGGGGCGTTCGCGGCGTTTGAGCCGTTCCCACGGCTCCAGGGGACCGAGATCGAACAGGTGCGGATGGCGCCGGCGCATCTTGCGCTCCATCGTCTCCGCCACGTCGTCCGCGGCGAACTCGCCCCGCTCCTCGGCGAGCACGAGCTGCCAGGCGAGGTGCAGCAGGAAATCGCCCAGCTCGTCGCGAATGCGGGCCGGATCTCCGCCGGCGAGCGCATGATCCACCTCGAGCATCTCCTCGACGAAGTACGGCCGGAGCGTCTCCCGCGTCTGCACCCGGTCCCACGGGCATCGCGCCCGGAGATCGCGCACCATCGCGAGTGCGCGTCCAAGCGCTGATGTGTCTTGCATTTATGCCTCGCGCTCGTGTACAATACCGCGCCGTGACCACACCCTCTCCGTGCGCGACGGCCCGCGCGTGGGTCGACGTCGACCTCGCTGCGGTGGCCGCCAACGCCGCCGCCCTCGCGCGCATCTCCGGCGGGCGGCTCCTTCCGATGGTCAAAGCTAACGGTTACGGGTTGGGCGCTGTGCGGGTCGTGCGCGCGCTGGAGCCGCTCGATCCGTGGGGTTACGGCGTCGCGACGGTCGACGAAGGGGCGGAGCTCCGGAGTGCGGGGATCACGCGGCCGATCGTCCTCTTCACGCCGCTGCTCCCGGCGTGGATCGACGACTGTCTCGCGCACGACGTCCGTCCGTCCGTCGGCGATCTCGCGACCCTCCGGGCGTGGATCGCGCGGAGCGAGCGCCCGTTTCACCTCGAGATCGACACCGGGATGGCGCGCTCCGGGTTCCGGCCCGATGATCCCGCGCTCGCGGACGTCGCAACGCTGCTGCGCTCCGCACCGGGCTGGGAGGGCGCGTTCACGCATTTCCATTCGCCGGATACCGATGCGGCCGTGACCGAGTCGCAGTGGTCACTCTTCAATGACGTGCTTGCGCGACTACCGCGGCGCCCCGCGCTGGTGCACGCGGCGAACAGCGCTGGGGCGATCGCCGGGAACCGATACACCGCCGACCTGGTGCGGCCGGGGATCTTCCTGTACGGCGGTGGTGGCAACGCGAGTGTGACACCGGGGGCGGCGGCGGCGTTCCGCGGGCGGGTGGTGGCGGTCCGCCGGCTCGCTGCAGGCGACACCGTGAGCTACGGCGGCACCTGGCGCGCGGAGCGTCCGGTGACGATCGCCACGGTCGCCGTGGGCTACGCGGACGGCTTTCCGCGGGCGGCCGGCCGCCCCCGCACGATGGAGCTCGGTGGACGCGTGGTGCCTGTGGCCGGCCGAGTGGCGATGGACATGACGATGGTGGTGCTGGAGGACGGGCAGGCGGTGTCCTGCGGCGACGTCGCGACCATCTTCGGCGGGCTCGTCTCGCTGGACGAGCAGGCCACGGCCGCGGGCACCACGGCGTACGAGCTCCTCACCTCGCTCTCGCCGCGCGTGCCGCGCCGCTACGGCATGGAAGACTGATGCGTCGCGCGGCGATCATCGTGCTCGACGGCCTCGGCATCGGCGCCGCGCCCGACGCCGACCGCTACGGCGATGTCGGCAGCAACACGCTGGGCAACGTCGCGCGCGCCGTGCGCGGGCTTCGGCTTCCGAACCTCGAGCAGCTCGGGCTAGGCTGCTGTGCCGAGCTGGCCGGCGTTCGCCCGACCGAGGCGCCCGACGCTGCGCACGGCGTGGCGGAGCCGGCGAGCGCCGGCAAGGACAGCACGACCGGCCACTGGGAGCTCTGCGGCATGGTCGTGGAACAGCCGTTTCCCACGTATCCGAGCGGCTTTCCGCCCGAAGTCGTCGAGCCGTTCGCGGCGCGGACCGGCCGCGGCGTGATCGGGAACCGCGCCGCGTCCGGGACCACCATCCTCGACGAACTGGCCGCGGAGCACGTGCGGAGCGGCAGCTGGATCGTCTACACCTCGGCGGACAGTGTCTTCCAGGTCGCGGCGCATGAGGACGTAGTGCCGCTGGAGGAGCTGTACGCCGCGTGCCGCGCGGCGCGCGAGCTGCTCCAGCCGCCGCACGCGGTGTCGCGGGTGATCGCGCGGCCGTTCACGGGAGCCCCGGGAGCATGGCAGCGCACGTCGCACCGGCAGGATTTCAGCCTGCCCCCGCCCGGGCCTACGCTGCTGGACCACGTCGCCCAGGCGCACCTGCCGCGGGTCGGCGTCGGCAAGGTGGACGACCTGTTTGCGGGGAGGAGTATCACGAGCATCCACACCCCCACCAACGCGGACGCGTACTCGCTCATCGAGGGCGCGCTACTCTCGATGCGCCGCGGGCTCCTGCTCGCGAACGTGATCGAATTCGATCAGACCTGGGGCCACCGGAACGACGTCAAGGGCTTCCATCGCGGGCTCGAGGAGCTCGACCGGCGCATGCCTCAGCTACTCGCCGGGGTGCAGGAGGACGACCTCGTTATCTTTACCGCCGATCACGGCAACGACCCGACCACACCCTCCACCGATCATTCGCGCGAGATCGTGCCGGTGCTCGTGGTGGGACCGCGGGTCCGGCCGGTGTCGATCGGCCGCCGGCGCACCTTCGCCGACGTGGGCCAGACGGTCGCAGACTTCCTCGGGGTGGCGCCCCTGCCGGCCGGCGTCTCCTTCCTGCACGAGGTATGGAGTGAGTGATGCTTTGGTGCGCGCCGCGGAGGCCGCTCGCCGCCACGCGCATGCCCCCTATTCGCACTATCACGTCGGTGCCGCGGTCGAGGCCGAGGACGGCGCGATCTACGCGGGCTGCAACGTGGAGAACGCGTCCTACGGGCTCACTATCTGCGCCGAGCGCGCAGCGGTGTGCGCCGCGGTCGCGGCCGGCGCACGGCGGATCCGACGCGCCGTGGTCGTGACCGAGTCCGACCCGCCCGGCGCCCCCTGCGGCGCCTGCCGGCAGGTGCTGGCCGAGTTCGGACTCGACATCGAAGTCACGGCGATCGGACCGAAGCGCACCACGCGCTGGACCCTCCGCGACCTGCTTCCCGACGCCTTTACGAGCGAGGCGCTGCAGTGATCCGCCCACTCACACTCACACTCACACTCACCCTCACCCTCGTACTGGCCAGTTGCCAGGAACGACTCACGCAGCCGGGCGAGTGTCCCGAGCTCTGCCCGGGAGGCACGCCAGAAGTACTCGAAGAAGTGCTCGAGGCCATTCCCCAGCTCGACAGCACGTTCACGGGCTATGCTGATCGGGGTTCGGGCGCTGTGCTGCTGGTGTCGAGCGGCGTTCCGACGAGCGTTGATACCAACGTCGCCGTCGTGGTGTTCGAACCCCGGCCCGACCCGTTCCTGTTCCGCGACACGCTCCGCACCTACACGGTGGATTCGATCCGTCTGGGCGTCGGGCTCATCGCCCGCGACACCGCAGTGAATAACCTCCGGTTCGAGCTCTACCGGCTGCCGGCCACGCTCGACACCACCGCCATCAGCTACGCCGGCGTGCGGCCGCTGCTCATGAACGCAGCGCTCGTCGCTACGATCGCCGTGCCGGACTCGGCGCTCAGGGGGCCACAGACGCTCATGCTCCGCGGTGCGGAGGTGAACGCGCTGACGTTCGCTCCGGACGACGGCAACCGGCTCCGGCTCGGCATCGCGGTCGTAGGTGATGCGCCGACTGGTGCGCGTATTGGGCAGCGCAACAGTGCGGTGCCAGTTACGTTCGAGTCGTTCGTGACGCCAATAGCGCCAAGCACGGTGACGCAGGTCCTGGAGGTCTCACCCGCGTTCGATAGCTATGCGAGCCGAATCGAGCCGGTGCCACCTCTCGATCTGCTCTCTATAGGTGGCACGCCTGCGTCCCGCTCGCTCATCCGGTTCTCGCTGCCGCTTCGGCTGCGTGATTCGGCCTCGGTGGTCCGTGCCACGCTGGAGCTCGTGCCGGCCGAGCCGATTCGGGGACTTCCGAACGACCCGGGTACGCTTGAGGTTCGCGCGCTCACCACAGATCTCGGCGCCAAGTCGCCGACGAGCCCGGTATCGCTGAGCACCCGGTCGCTGCCCGCCGGCGCGGCTGGCACGATCGAAGTCGAAATCGGGCCGCTCGTGCGTCTGTGGCAAGGCCCGAATGGATTGCCGTCCACGCTGCTTCTGCAGGTCGGCCCGGAGGCCGCCACCTTTACCGAGGGGGCATTCGGATCCACCCGGCTCGGCACGGTGCCGAGACTCCGGCTCGAGTACCTCCGCGCCTTCCCGTTTGAGAGGCCCTGAGTGCGCCGCGTCCTCGTCTCGCTCATGCTCGTGCTCGTCGCCGCGCCACACGCGCTGGCGGCCCAGTCGTCCCAGTTCGGGGTCCGCGGCTTGGGCCTTCCCGGCCGCGCGCAGTCGGTGCGGGCCATCGGCAGCGGCGGCGCCTTCGCGTTCTTCGACGGCGAATCGAGCGTGTCGCCGGCGTCACTGGTCTACCTGGGCCGGCTCACCGCGACGTTCACCGCGCTGGGCGACTACCGGAGCACCAGCACTCCCGCCGGCGACGCCTCCATCCGCGATCCCCGGTTTCCCCAATTCCTCGTCGGCGGCCCGATCCGCCGGTTTCCGCTCACGCTCGCGATCAGCTACTCCAACTACACCACGCGCGACTACAGCCTCGCCTTTCCGGCAACGGTCGTGCTGCGCGGGCAGCCGGTCGGCGTCAACGACACGATCGAATCCCGCGGTGGCATCAATGATTTCCGGCTCGCGGCGGCCTACCGCCTGGGCCAGCGCTGGGTAGTGGGCGCGGGCGCCCACATCATCACCGGCAGCAACCGGGTCGAGGCGCGCCGGACCTTCGCCGATACCAACTACGCCCGGAGTGTGCAACGGGCCGAACTGTCCTATGCCGGATTCGGGGTATCGATCGGGGTGCTGGGGCAGTTCGGCGAGGCGCTCACCGTGTCGGCGATGGCGCGAAGTGACGGGCGGGTCAGCCTGGACCGCGATTCGACCGAAGTCGCCAAGGTGGATCTCCCGATCACCATCGGCGGCGCGGCCCGGCTCCGGATCAGCCCGAAGCTGCACGTCGCGGGACAGGCCCTGTATCGCAACTGGTCCACCGCGAACGACGACCTCGTGGGTCTCGGCGGCACCGGTGCCGCGAATACCATCGAGGCATCAGGCGGCCTCGAGTTCACGCCGGATCCTCGCCGGCCGCTCCGCCGCCCGATCCGACTGGGTGTCCGTTACGCCGAGCTGCCGTTCCCGCTCGCCGCGGGCGCGAGCGCCACCGAGTACGGCGTGAGCCTCGGCAGCGGCCTCAGCTTCGCGGCCGACCGTGCGGCCATCGGCCTTTCGCTCGAGCGGGCGTGGCGCGACCAGGGCGATGCGTACAGCGAGACGGCGTGGATCGTCACGGCGGGGGTGACCGTCCGGCCGTAGGGAGGAGAGGGCGGGAGAGGGCGGGAGAGGGAGGGAGAGGGAGCCCGCGTCGTACCCTGCGGTGCTTGCGCGGGGGCCGTTCTCCCTCTGCCGCCCTCTCCCGCCCTCTCCCGCCCTCTCCCGCCTATATTCTCCCCAATGCCCCAAAAGCTGTACATCGAAACCTACGGCTGCCAGATGAACGTGGCCGACTCCGAGCTCATATTCGGAGTTCTGGGCTGCGCGGGCTACGAGCGGACCGACGATCCCTCCCAGGCCGACGTCATGCTGGTGAACACCTGCGCGGTCCGCGACAACGCGGAGCAGCGGGTGCTGGGGCGGGTGGGCGAGCTGCAGCGCTTCAAGCGGCCGGGCGGGGTGCTGGGCGTGGTGGGCTGCATGGCGCAGCGGCTTGGGCCCAGGCTGCTGGAACAGGCGGCCCGGGTGGATCTCGTCGCGGGCCCGGACGCCTACCGGAGCCTGCCCGAGCTGCTCGGCGCGGCGGCCGGGGGGCGGCGTGTCACCGACACCGAGTTCCGCTCCTGGGAGCATTACGAGGACGTGCCGCCGGTGCGGGAGCCCGGGCCGAGCGCGTTCGTGACGGTCCAGCGCGGCTGCGATTACAAGTGCACGTTCTGCATCGTTCCGTATACCCGCGGCCCCGAACGGAGCCGTAGCTTGGGCGATGTGGTGCGCGAGGTCGAGGCGCTCGTCGTGCAGGGCGTATCCGAGGTCACGCTGCTCGGCCAGACCGTCAACAGCTATCACGACGGCACGCATGACTTCGCCGACCTGCTCCGTGCGGTCGGCGCGGTGGACGGGATCCGCCGGCTCCGGTTCACGAGCCCGTATCCCACCGACTTCACCGACCGCGTCATCGAGGCCATGGCCGTCACGCCGGCGGTGTGCGAGCACGTGCACCTGCCGGTGCAGAGCGGCTCGGACGCGGTGCTCCGCCGCATGCTTCGCCGCTACACGCGCGCGCAGTACCTCGAGGTTGTCGCACGGCTCCGCGCGGCCCTTCCGGGCATCACCTTCTCCACCGACATCATCGTCGGCTTCCCGGGTGAGACCGCGGCGCAGTTCGAGGAGACGCTCACGCTGGTCACCGAGGCCGATCTCGATGACGCCTACACCTTCCGGTACTCGGTGCGCGAGGGTACGCCCGCGGTGCGGCTTCGCGATCACGTGCCGGAAGACATCGCGGCCGAGCGGCTGGAGCGGCTCATCGAGGCGGTGCGCGCGCAGGCGCGCCGGAAAAACGTCGGGCGCGTGGGCGAGCGGCACGAAGCGCTGGTGGAGCGGCCCGCCCGCCGCGGCGGCGTCATGCTGGCGCGCACCCGGCGCAACCATCTGGTCCTGCTGGATCTCCCGCCCGACACGGTCGGCGAGTATCACGAGGTCCGCCTCACCGGCACGACGGGCTCCACCTTCACCGGCCGCGTCGTCGCGCCGGAGCTCGCCACTCTATGATCCGGAACCTCAGCGAGGAGCATGTCGCCGCGTCCTACGATGCCCTGCGGCGGCACTATGCGGACTTCTGCGGCTGCGAGATGTGCCGCGCCGACGTTTTGGTGTTCGCGCTCAACCGCGTGGCCCCCAGATATGTGTCGTCGCTGGAGGGCTCCGTGGTCACCGAGGTCAACCTCGAGAAGGAGCAGAGCCGGGCGCCCATCGACGTGGCGGTGATGGAAGGGTTCCGCAAGGTGTCGGGGTCGCCGCGCTGCGCCGAGCGGGGGCCGGCGCGCCGCAGATGAGGGCGGGGCGGGGGCCGTGACCGGCCGCCCGCCCATCCTGTTCGTGGCAGCATTCGGGGCCGGTCTTGCGACCGGCCTCTTGCGTTTCCGGGCACCGCTGGGTGCAGCCCTGGTACTTGGCGCCGTCGCGTGGGCGTTACGCCGCCACCGGTTGACGGCGCTCCTCCTGGCCGCGGCCGCCCTCGGCGCCGGGCACGCGGACATCGCGTTCCGGCTCGACCGACGCACCTGCGCCGCGCGGCTCCCCGTTTCGGAGCTTCGCGTGACGCTCGTGCTCGAGGAGCCGGCCGACGCGGCCGGAGGGGCAGTGCAGGTCCGGCCCGTCGGGGCCGGGTGCGCGGGCTCGGTACGGGCCCGCTGGCCTCGCGGGGCGGCGTACCCGGCGGGAACCGGCGCGGCCGTGACCGCGCGCTGGGTCGCGCGCCCGCAGTGGTCCGGGCGGCCGGGCGGTACCCTGATCGTCGCGCGGGCGGATACAGCTGCCTTGCCGATCGATCTACCCTCGATCGCCGCGCGGCTTCGAAACACCGTCGCGCGTGCCAGCCGGGAGCTGTATGGCGTGCGCGCGCCGCTGGTCGATGCGCTGGTGGTGGGGCGCCGGGCCGACATGGATCCCGCGCTCAAGGACGCCTTCGCGCAGTCGGGGCTTATCCACCTGCTCTCCATCTCCGGCTTTCACGTGGGGCTCCTCGCCGGATGGATCGTGCTGGCGGCGCGTGGCTTCCGCGTTCGGCGCGAGCGGGCGCTGATCCTGGCGGCTCTCGTGTCGGCGCTGTACGTGGCGTTCCTCGGGTGGCCGGCTCCCGCCACGCGCGCGGCGGCGTTGGCAGCGGCCATCGCCCTCTGCCGCGTGCGCCAGCGACAGGTCCAGGCCAGCCCGCTGCTCGCCGCCACCTGTCTGGGCGTGATGCTGGTGGATCCCTGGGCGGTGCTCGACCTCGGCGGATGGCTCTCGGCCGCGGCGCTCTGGGGCGCCACGGCGTGCACCCGGTGGAGCGATCGCGCGCTGGGGCGGCAGGCGGTCTGGCGTTGTCTCGCCTCGAGCGTCGGTGCGACGCTCGCCACCGCGCCGCTCACCGCGCTCGCGCTGGGCACGGTCGCGCTGGTGGGCATCGCGCTCAACTTCGCGGCGATCCCGCTCGCCGCGGTGGCGGTGCCGGGCGTCGCGGCGAGCCTGCTCGTGTGGCCCATCTCCGCGCGGCTCGCCGATGCGCTCGCCGGCGGCTCGGGTTTGCTGCTGCATCTCATCGAGCTGCTCGCGCGGGCTGGGGCGGCCGTGCCCGCCGGCCACGTGATCACCGAGCCTGGCCCCGCCGCGGCGATGCCGTGGGCGGTGGCGCTGGCGGCGCTCGTCTGGGGCATGCACGGCCGGAGCACCCGCGTGGTGGCACTGCGGCGGTGGGCCTGGGCCGTGGCCGTGGCGCTCTGGGCGCCGCTCGTCGTCGCCCTCGCCCCGTCGGCTCACCCCGATGGTCGGCTCGCGTTACATTTTCTCGATGTGGGGCAGGGCGACGGTGCCGTCATCCGCACCCCCGGCGGCCGGTTCGTCGTGATCGATGCGGGGCCGCGGAGCGAGACCGGAGATGCGGGTCGGCGGGTCGTCGCGCCGTTTCTCGCCCGCCAGCGAGCCGGCCATCTGGCCGCTCTCGTCGTGTCGCATGCGCATGCCGATCACGTCGGCGGGGCGACCGCGGTGCTCGACCGGTTCCCGGCCGCGGTCGTGCTGGAGCCCGGCGCCGTCTTCGACGACCCGGGGTACGCGAGATTTCTCGGCGAAGTCGCCGCGGCGGGCGTGCCGTGGCGGCCCGGCCGCCCCGGCGACCGGTTCACGCTCGACGGCGTGCGGTTCACGCTCCTGCACCCCGACACCGCGTGGAGCGGATGGGGCGAGGACCTCAACGAAGACTCGCTGATCCTCGCAGTCGAGTATGGTGCCTTCCGCGCGCTGTTCGCCGGTGATGCCGGGTTCCCCGCGGAGCAACACCTTCGCGGTCACATCGGGCCGGTGAGCGTGCTCAAGGTGGGGCATCACGGCAGCCGGGGCTCGACCGGAGACGGGTGGCTCGCCGAGCTGCGGCCCTCGGTCGCGGTGGTATCGGTGGGGGTCAACAACTACGGCCACCCGGCGCCCGAGACACTCGCCCGCCTGGCCCGCCGGGGCGTGGACCTCCGGCGCACCGACCGGGATGGAACGGTGACTGTGCTCACCGATGGCGCGACGATGACGGTGTCGTCCGGGGGCCGAGAGACGGAGTATGATTTGGTGAGCGGTGAGCGGTGAGCGGTGAGCGGGCCTGCGTGCGGACGCGGGGTTTTGTCTGCCGGGGAGCCCAACCGCTTACCGCTCACTGCTCACCGCTCACTGCTCACCGCTCACCGTCCCTACAGCCAAGGAGCCGCGGTGCTTTCCACATCCTCCGTCACGACCATCGAGCGCTTCATCCTGGAGCAGGAGAGCCGCTACCCCGAGGCCACCGGCGAGCTCTCGAATCTGCTCTACGACATCGCGCTGGCCGCCAAGATCATCGCGGCGTCGATCCGCCGGGCAGGACTGGTGAACATCCTCGGGGTGATGGGCTCCACCAACGTGCAGGGCGAGCAGCAGCAGAAGCTCGACGTCTTCGCCAACGAGACCATCAAGAACTGCCTCCAGCACACCGGCCGGGTGTGCGCCATGGGTTCGGAGGAAGACGACGACATCATCCCGATCCCACCCGAGTACCCCGCCGGCAAATACGCAGTGCTCTTCGATCCGCTCGACGGTTCCTCCAACATCGACGTCAACGCCCCGGTCGGCACCATCTTCAGCATCTACCGCCGCATCAGCATGGAGGGCCGGGGCACGGCGACCGACGTGCTCCAGCCCGGCTGCAAGCAGGTGGCGGCCGGCTACATCATGTACGGCTCCAGCACGATGCTCGTGTACACCACCGGCGAGGGGGTGCACGGCTTCACGCTCGATCCTACTATCGGCGAGTTTCTGCTCTCCGCGCCCAGGATCGTCACGCCGCGCACCGGCCAGTACTACAGCGTGAACGAGAGCAATTTCCCGCGCTGGAGCCGTTCGGTGCAGGTCGCGGTGCGCGGGCTCAAGGGTGATGTGCCCGATCGGATGAAGCCGAAGAACGCCCGCTACGCCGGGTCGCTCGTGGCGGATTTCCACCGCAACCTGATCGCCGGCGGGATCTTCCTCTATCCCGGCGACAACAAGAATCCGAGCGGCAAGCTCCGGCTGCTCTACGAAGCCGCGCCGATGGCGTTCATCGCGGAACAGGCGGAAGGATCGGCCACCGACGGCCTCGAGCGGATCCTCGACATCGTGCCGACGCAGCTGCACCAACGGACCCCGCTGGTGATCGGCTCCCGGAACGATGTCGGGTTCGTCGCCGACGTGCTGCGGGAGGTCGCGGAGCGGCCGAGCGGCGCGGTGTCCGCGGCGGCCCCGTGAAGACCGTCTACGGTCCCGGAGACTGGACCGGCGACCCGGCCCGCGACCTCGGCGAGCCGGGTCGGTTCCCCTTCACGCGCGGCGTCTACCCCGCCATGTACACCGGCCGGCTCTGGACCATGCGGCAGTACGCCGGGTTCGGCACGGCGGAAGAGACCAACGCGCGATTCCGGCACCTCCTGGCCGCGGGGCAGATGGGATTGTCGGTGGCGTTCGACCTGCCCACCCAGATGGGCTACGACTCCGATCATCCGATGGCGCGCGGGGAGGTGGGCCGGGTGGGTGTGGCGATCGATACCGTGGACGACCTGGCGCTCCTCTTCCGCGACATTCCGCTGGCCCGGGTCTCCACCTCGATGACGATCAACGCCACGGCGGCGATCCTGCTCGCCATGTACGTGGTCGCCGGGGAGGAGCAGGGCACGGCGAGGGCGCAGCTCACCGGCACCGTGCAGAACGACGTGCTGAAGGAGTACGTCGCGCGGGGCACGTACATCTATCCCGCGGCGCCGTCGCTCCGGCTCGTGGCCGACATTTTTCGCTTCGTCGCCGACGAACGGATGAGCTTCAACCCGATCTCGATCAGCGGCTACCACATGCGGGAGGCGGGCGCGACGGCGGCGCAGGAGGTCGGGTTCACGTTGGCGAACGCGCTGGAATACCTGCGGGTGGCGGTCGCGGCCGGGCTGGACGTCAACGCGTTTGGTCCCCGTCTCTCGTTCTTCTTCGCGAGCCACAACGACCTGTTCGAGGAAGCCGCCAAGTTCCGGGCGGCGCGGCGACTCTGGGCGGGGCTCGTGCGCGAGCGCTTCGGCGCCGACGATCAGACCGCACGGCTCCGCTTCCATACCCAGACCGGCGGCGTGACACTCCAGGCCCAGCAGCCGATGAACAACGTGGTACGCGTCGCCTACCAGGCGCTCGCCGCGGTACTCGGCGGCACCCAGTCGCTCCATACGAACGCCTACGATGAGGCACTCGCCCTGCCCACCGCCGAGTCGGCGACGCTGGCGCTCCGTACCCAGCAGATCCTCGGCTACGAGAGCGGCGCGGCCCAGGTGGTGGACCCGCTGGCGGGGAGCTGGTACGTGGAGTCGCTGACCGACCGGATCGAGGCCGACGCGCTGGCACTGATCCAGGAGGTGGACGCGCTCGGCGGTGCAGCCGCGGCCATCGAACGCGGGTTCTTCCAGGAGGCGATCGCCCGGAGCGCCTGGGAGCTGCAGCAGGCGCAGGAGCGGGGTGAGCTGACGGTCGTCGGCGTGAACAAGTTCACCGACGACGCGCCGCCGCTCCCGATCGAGGCGCCGAACTTTCCCGAGCTCGAGGCGCGTCAGCGCGCCCGGCTCGCGGAGGTGAAGGCCCGGCGCGACGGCACGGCGGTGGCGGCCGCGCTCGCCGCGGTGGGCGCCGCCGCTGGGAGCACGACACCGCTGGTTCCGCCGATCATTGAGGCCGTTCGCGCCCGCGCCACGCTCGGCGAGATCAGCGACGCGCTGCGGCGGGTATGGGGGGTGTACCGCCCGGCGTAGGAAGCGTAGACTGTAGGAAACCAGCCGCCCGAGCTCGCGGCAAGCTGGAGCGCCGACCGGTTCCGCTGCGACGCCGGGCAATCTCCTCGCCGCCCGGCTCCATGAGCAGCGCGGTGACCTCGTGGGTGCCCTCGCGGCGGTCCGACGCCGGTTCTACAGCATCTACGGGGACGCGGTGCACGTGACCTACCGCCGGGAGGAAGGCCGCCTCGCCGCGCTCACCGGCGCCCGCGCCCGCGCCATCCGCGTCTATCGCCACTATATCGCCATGCGCGACGACCCTGATCCGTCGCTCCGCCCCCAGCGCGACAGCGTGCTTGCCGAGCTCCGCGGGCGCGAATGCACCGACCGGCCATGAGCGACCCCCTCCGCAACCTGCTCCAGACCGCGCTGGGCGAGGCGTACCGCCTCGAGCGCGAGCTCGGTGGCGGCGGTATGTCGCGCGTCTTCGTCGCGACCGAGACCGCTCTCGGCCGCCGCGTCGTGGTGAAGGTCATGGCCGGGGAGCTGGCTGCCGGCCTCAGCGCGGAGCGGTTCCGCCGTGAGATCCAGGTCGCCGCCTCGCTCCAGCACCCGCACATCGTGCCTCTGTTAGCGGCAGGGCAGGCCGGCGAGTTCCTCTATTACACCATGCCCTTCATCGAGGGCGAGTCGCTCCGCGCCCGGCTCGTCCGGGAGGGCGAGCTGCCGCTCGCGGTTGCCACCCGCGTCCTCGCCGAGGTCGCGCGGGCGCTGGCTCACGCGCATCGCCACGGGATCGTGCATCGGGACATCAAGCCCGAAAACGTGCTTCTCGCCGGCGACGAGGCCCAGGTCGCCGACTTCGGGATCGCCAAGGCACTCAGCGCGTCGGCCGAGGGGGGCACGCTCACGTCGGTGGGCATGGCCATCGGAACCCCGGCCTATATGGCCCCCGAGCAAGCCAGTGCTGACGCTCACGTTGATCACCGAGTCGATCTGTACGCCTTGGGCGTGATGGCGTACGAGATGCTGGCAGGACAGCCGCCATTCATGGGACGCAGCGCGGCTCAGCTCCTCGCGGCCCATGCGACCCAAACGCCGATACCACTCGCCAGCCTGCGGCCGGCGGTGCCCGCGGCGCTGGCGGACATGGTCATGCGGTTGCTCGAAAAACATCCTGCCGACCGCCCCCAGACGGCGGAAGAGGTGCTTCGGGTGCTGGAAGCGACCGCTGCGCCCAGCGAGCCGGTCTCCACCGTCCCCGTGGCGATGCCGACGACCCCGTTACCACCACGGGCTGTGCCGGCCGCGCAGCGAGGGCGCTGGATGGTGGTCGGCGGGATCGCGGCCGTCGCCCTCATCGCGTCCCTCGCCTGGCTCGGCAGCCGAGAGAAGCCGGCGATCATAGACCGCGACGTGATCGCCGTCGCCCCATTCCGCGTGAGCGGAGCGGACTCCTCATTGGGTTACCTCCGCGAAGGGATCGTCGACCTGCTGGCCGCGAAGCTGGCCGGGACCACGAACCTTCGCGCATCGGACACGCGTGCGTTATTGAGCGCCTGGCGCCGCGCGGGCGGCGATGCAGACCTGGCCCAGCCTGAGGCACTGCGGGTTGCGGCCGTCGTCGGAGCGGGCCGGTTGGTGCGGGGTGAGGTGGTCGGTACATCGCGTCGCATCACGATCAACGCGGTGCTGCTGGACGCGCCCGGAGGGAAAGAGCGCGCCAGGGCCACCGTGGAGGGCCCGGCCGACAGTCTCACCCGCCTGATCGACCACCTCGCCGTCACGCTGCTGGCGCTCGGGACCGGGGAAGGTGAACAACGGCTCAACTCCTTGACGAGCACATCGCTTCCAGCGGTGCGCGCCTACCTGGCGGGCCAGGCGCTGCTCCGGGTCGGACGGTTCGAGGAGGCGTACGACCGCTTCGGCGATGCACTCGATCTCGATTCCACGTTTGCGCTCGCGGGCCTGGGACACGTGCGGGCCGGGGAGTGGCTTGGGAAGGGCTGGTGGGGGCGGGGGGCGGCGGTCGCCTGGCGCCACCGCGACCGGCTTTCGGTCCGAGACCGGGCGCACCTCGAGTTCTTCATCGGCCCGACGTTTCCCGATCGGCGAACGCTCCGCGAGGTGGTCACCTCTGCGGAGCGGTTCGTCGCTGTTGCTGGTGACAGTCCGGAAGCATGGCATCAGCTCGCGGATTTTCTCTATCATTTCGGGCAGACGGCTGGCCTCAGCGATGCACTGCCGCGGGCCCGGCAGGCGTTCGAGCGGGCCTTGGTGCTCGATCCCGCGTATGCCCCTGCGCTCGAGCACTTTCCCGTGTTGGCGGTGGAGTTGGGAGACACCGCCACCGCGCAGCGCTCGCTGGAGGCACTGGCACGGCTCGACTCCGCTTCCGCTGATGTGGCCGCCTTACGGCTGTACCTCACCGAGCTGCACGGAGATACTGCGAGTGCTCGGTCCCTCACCGAGAACGACAGCGTCGCCGCCGGCTATGGCCGCATTATCAGTGTCTTAACCAGTCAGGGGTTCGGCGGTCGATACGTCATTGATCTGGTGAGGCGGAGCCGGCGGACTGCAATCACTCAGGAGGCGCGCGAGCGGCACGCCGAAGCGGCGTACTTTGCGCAGACCCTGCTCGGGAGGCCGGCCAGGGCCGCGGCATTGGCCGACAGCTTGCCCGCGCCTCAAATTCTGGCCGCCCCGGTCCTGGCGGCACTGTTCGCCGACGGCGATCCCGCCGCCGCGGCTCGCGCGGCGGCAGCCATCGAGCGTACACTCCACACTCCACTGACGCTCACCGGACCTTGGGGCGGCGCCACTCGGTACGCACTGGCGCAGTACGGGCTGGAGCATGGCCGTGTGGACCTTGCTAAGCGCATTGCCGGGCAATTCCGTGCCGCGCGGGTGCCGCCGGACAGCGCGTCGTTCGCGGACACACCGGCTACCTACACGACGATGTTGGATGCGCAGATCGCCGCGCGCGAAGACCCCGCCGGAGCGGCGGCCGCGCTGGAGCGGCTCGATTCGATGCTTGCCAACCTGGGATTCTCTTATGGCGGCGTCGCGGGCAATCTGATTGCGGCGCGGCTGCATGAGCAGCGAGGCGAGCCCGAAGCGGCGCTTCGGGCGCTCCGGCGGCGTGTCTTCGACCTCTGGTGGTCCCCGGAATACGCTCGGTTCCATCGGGAGGAAGGACGCCTGGCCGCGCTCACCGGCGACCGCGCCGGTGCCGTCGCGGCGTACAACCGATATCTCCGCCTCCGCTTCGACCCGGAACCACGCCTGCGGCCTCAGCGCGACAGCGTCCTCGCCGAGCTCACCGCGCTGGAGCGGGAGTCCACCGACCGCTGATCGTCCGTTCCGAGTTTGAACCACAAAGTGCGGTTGAACCACAAAGAGAGGAAGGACACGAAGCCCGCTGTGCGACCATGGGTATCAACGGTCGCGACGCTGCCTTCGTGTCC